>JAZTZV010000067.1:0-37167 GCA_045637645.1 Acutalibacteraceae bacterium
TGTCGATGAACCCGCGCCCGAAGCGGAGGCGGACGTTGTCGACGAAGCCGCCCCGATGCAACCCGACGATTCCCCCGATATTTTCGGCGATCTCAACCGCATGACCGCCGTCGACACCGATCGCTTCGCGTTCGGCTTTGCAGATCTTCACGCCGAACACGAACGTGACATGCTGTTGTTGCAACACTATCCCGTGGAAGACATTTTGCTGGTCGCCGAATCCGGCTCGGACGTCAACGACGCCCCGCTTCACATTCAAGATTTGGTGATCCTTTCCGCAGATGAACTGGCTGACGATTAAATGAAACATGCAAAAAGACGGATCGGCTTTTAAAAAGCGGGGGGGGTTTTTTGTCGTTTCTTATTCAGCGACAGGAGCGTCCACCGGGCAGTCACCAGCGCAAGCACCGCAATCGATGCAGGTATCCGCGTCGATCACATACTTGCCGTCACCCTCAGAGATCGCGTTAACGGGGCAGCCATCTGCGCAAGCGCCGCATGCGATGCATTCGTCCGTGATTTTGTATGCCATGAGAAGAGCACCTCCTTCGTTAAGGTTATTTTAATCATACCATATCTTTTTGAAATTGCAAGTGTTTTTATTGAAATCTGTGTTTGCCATATTATTCTTCCGGTTGTTCTTGCGGTTGTTCCGCAGGAACTTCGTCGGTTTCCGCCGCCGGTTTACCCGAACGGCGACCGTCGCGCACCACCTTCACATCGTCGCGATGCATCGAAACGGGCGGCGAGTCGGGAGCTTTATCCAAGCGCACTTTCAGCATGCCGGTGAGCAGATTGACCTCCTGCACAACGCCCTTGCCTTCCTTGGTGGTGACCATGGCGTTGACGCGCGGCGTGGTTTTGATCAAATATTCATACGCATCCTGCTCGTATTTCAAGCAACACATTAAGCGACCGCACGAACCCGAGATCTTGGTCGGGTTGAGTGACAAACCTTGCTCTTTTGCCATCTTAATGGACACCGGCTCAAAATCACTCAAGAATTGCACACAGCAAAACGGTCTGCCGCAAATGCCGATGCCGCCGAGCATTTTCGCTTCATCGCGCACGCCGATTTGACGAAGCTCAATACGCATACGAAACACCGACGCCAGATCTTTGACAAGCTCGCGGAAATCCACACGACCTTCGGCGGTGAAATAGAACAGGATCTTCGAATTGTCAAACGCATATTCCACGTCCACAAGCTTCATGTCCAGTCCGTGCGCGTCGATGCGTTGCTGACAGGTTTTCATCGCTTGTTGCTTCTTAGCTTCGTTTTCTTGCGCGCGACGGATGTCCACATCGTCCGCCATGCGCACGACTTCCTTGAGAGGTTGATGAAGCGACGAATCCTCCACCTCACGGTTGGCGATCGCCACCTCGCCGCATTCTTGTCCGCGCGAGGTTTCCACGATCACGTAATTGCCTTTTTCGAAAGTCATCCCTTTGGGATCGAAATAATAGATCTTGCCGGTATTTTTAAATCGAACACCAATAATCTGTGCCATCGATTTGTCCTCCTTTTTCTATCTGAAATCATCGTCCTGCCGCCGCGCGAAGTCGCGCGCCGAGCAACGTGATCAATAAAGCTTGGTTCATATTACGCAAGCGCGCCGCCGCCATATCCGATACCACGCGAATGCACGCCAGCAACTGCCGATCGGTCAGCGTTCGCGCCAATTTTTGCGCGATCTCGGGAGCCACACTCACGGTTTGCGTGCCGCCCGCCGCCAACGCCAACGCGTCACGCAACACCAGTTGCACGCCGCTGAGCACCGCATCGGTCAGAGGTTTATCTTTTTCAAGAGCCGCACACGCCTTGAGCATATCCAGCTCAAGCGGTGCCACGATTGCCGACGAAACCTGCTCAATGCAGGCGATCGTTTTGGAAAACGTTTCGTCCGAAGCGCTGTTGAGTACCGCGCCGATGCATCCCGAAAACAAGCGCACCCGCGCCAACAATTCCTCGTTTGTGTGTTCGGGCAGGCGTTCTCGCAAAATCGGCAATGCTTCCTGCTCCGTCACACCGAACAAACTGACACACACGCAACGCGACTGCACCGTCGGTAAGAACGCCGCACGACTGCGTGCCGTCAACACAAACAACATATAAGACGGCGGCTCTTCCAAAATTTTAAGAAGCGCGTTTTGCGCTTGCACATTCATGCAATCCGCATCCGCCAAAATCACTACTTTGTGCGATGCCTCGTTGGGAACAACGGACGCTTGCTCGCGAAGCTCGCGAATCGTCGCGACACTCATCGATTTTGCCGAGCCGTCACCTTGCACCACAGTGATGTCCGCGTGCCCTGTTTCGGCTTTCAAGCATTGTGCACACACGCCGCAGGGCTTCTCCTGCGCGGTACACACCGCCGCCTTCGCAAACAAATGCGCGAGCATCCGCTTGCCGCTTCCGGCGGGACCTTCGATCAACAACGCGTGCGGCATACGCCCGCCGTCGACCGCCGCCGCCAGCATCGCTTTTGCCGACGCATTGCCGACAAACGATTCAAATCGCATGCCGTACACCTCCTTTAGGCAAAGCCTACTGAATCTCTAAATTTCGACGAAGCACCGCCTCGCCGCGCCATCCGTAAGCCTTGTCGGTCAAATCGGACAGCGAGTCCTCCGACAGCCACGGATCATATCGATCAAAACACGGATGCGGTGCCACACGTTTGTCGCGATTCATCGGACAAACCTCCTGACACACGTCGCATCCCCAAAGCGAACCCGCAACGCGAATTCGCGCGCGTTCCTCCCTCGAGAGTTCGCCTTTCTTTTGCGTCAATGCCGACACACACATATCACGATTCGCCGAAGGCAGACACGCGCCCGGACATGCCTTTTCGCACGCCCCGCAATGCAAGCATGTGCGTTCCTCTTCCCTCTCGAGAGGCAGATCCAATGTCGTCACCACGCATCCGATAAACACATACGAGCCGAATGCGTCACTGATGAGCAAGCCGTGGTCACCGCGCACACCGAGTCCCGCCGCTACCGCACACGCCACTTCGGGAAGCGGCGAATTGTCAATAAACGGTTCAAAACTCTCGCCTTCAAACGCATTTTCGAGCGACGTTGCAAAGGCACGCAACACGTCGCGCGCCGCGTTGTGGTAATCGGGGACGCACGCATAGCGCGAGATATTCCGCGGCGCATCCGACTCATGCGCATACGGAAACAGCACCGTGATCACCGTTTGCGCTTGTTCGGGCAAACGTGATTTTGCGCGACACGGCAACAGCGGACGCGCTTGCACATCGAACGCACAAACGCCGAGTGCCTCCAAATGATACTCCGCGGCGATTGCGCGGATCGTTTCCAATCGATTCATCGTTTCAATCTCCGAAGCAACGGTCCCGCCAGTTCTTCGCGATCCTCTTTTTTCATGCCGAAGAACCACATGCACACCGCTTCCGTCACAACGATGCCCGCGCCGCAAAGCACAAAATTCAGCGGACGTGACGTGTCGACAAACACCGCCATCGCAATCGCCGCCGCCAGAGGCATCGCCATTGCCAGCGTGATACGCGCGATTTCTTTCCAAAAACGTCCGATTTCCAAACCGATATGACGGCGGTAATACCAGTTCATCAGCACGCCTTTACCGACAAACGTGGTGATCGCCGTGCCGATTGCGGCACCCAAGCCGCCGAGCCACATGCAAAGCGGGATGCTGATGCCGATGTTCGCCACCGCTACGACCGCATACGCAATCGCACGGAAGCGGTGTTTATTTTTCGCTTGTTGGATCTCGATGCCGAGATTTTGTACCGACGGAATCATCGTCGGGATCATCAACATAAGCGCGATTACATACGACATAAACGGGTCATATGTTCCTGCGGTATAATAGCCCATGAAGCCTTGTCCGATCGCGATAAATCCGATCAAGATCGTGATCATCATCATGTACTGCCAGCGACCGACCTTGATGAACAAATCACTGACCTCACGATCGGGGCGACCGCTTGCGATCAAACGGTGCGCACGCGGCACAAAGACATTTGTCAGCATCGTAGCAAGCGACATGAAATAAATATTGATTTGAGCGGGGTTGGCATAAAGTCCGACTTCCGCCTCTGCCACTTCGCCGCCGAAGCGACCGATGATCATGCGGTCGGAGTTCCAATCGAGCTCGCCGACCAGATTGCTCAAAAACACGAACGAGGTGAACACCAACACCTCTTTGAAAAAGCCTTTTTCCATCCGACCGAACGCCACAGGCATTTTCAGTTTCGTAAAGCAATACACAATATCCGCCAGTCCCACCGTCAGCGTCAGCGCAATGGCAATCACCGTCACCGCCACCGACTTGAAACCAAGCATCAAAATCACGATCGTCAACGTCGGGTTAAGCACCATTTTCAACGCCGCGACCGTCTTTTGAAACACATACGCTTCATTGACCACGATGTGCGACGTGAACACATAGACAGGGAACGACAAACCCATGTTGATCGACATTAGGCGAAGCAACGTTTTCGCAAGCGGCACAAGATCGGCGGACACATCCGGAAAAATCGTTTCAAACATCGCCGCCAGCACAAAGCCGATCGTGATGGCAATCATGCCGATCACAGAATACATCGCAATAAACAAGCCGTTGAGGCGCGCCATTTTTTGCGTGTCGTTTTGCGTTTTGTAGATTGAGTAATACCGCGTATACACGCTTCCCAAGCCGAAGGTCAACACCGTCAACATTGACACGACGGGAAGCACCAATTGATAGACGCCGTATTCATTTGCGCCGAGCTTATCTTGCAACATCGGCGTCGACACAAGACCGAGAAGCACCGACAGCGCATACGACACGTAGGTCATGATCGCACCGAATTTCACTTGATTGATCGTGCCTTTGATCTTCACGCTGTCGCCTCCTTTACGCGGGTATACTAGTTTATTATATCGTATGCGCGTGCATTTGTAAAGTGCCATGCCCCATCTTTTTGCAGGTTATCAAACGGGGGTTATCCAAGAAAATCACGCAAAAAAACGACCGCACACCGTGCGGTCGTTTTTTCATGTAACAATCAGGCGTCTTTGTCGACAAGCAAGAGAATACCGGCGATCATGTTAACAAACAACAGAGTCAACACTTTATCAGCGGTGGTCAGAGGAGTGCCGTTGTTCAGTTTCTTCAACGTCATAACACCGAAGATGATCGGCAAAATCGTCCAGAAACCGCAAATCATACCGATCCAGATAAAGACTTTTGCAACACCTTTCATGGGTTCGTCCTCCTTTCTCTAAAAATCTTTATTTTAATTTACCATATTTTTTATCTTTTGTCAACATATTCGACACAGATTTGACATAAAACTTTAAACATTTATCGGTTTTGAGCGAATCCGCAACAAAAACAGAAATCCCGATGCGGTTCGCCGCATCTCCATTTCCAAAAGAAGATAATGAAAAAGGAAAAATCGAAACCATTACGCCACATCGATGCGCGCCGCGGCACGTTGTCTGCGAACCAGACGAAGCGGCTCCATCGTGTTGAACATTTCGGCACGGAAACGATTGCGCATGCGGACGCGCGCTTTGTACGCCTCGCGATCGTTTCGCATCGCCATCGCGCACACCACAAGCACCGTCGCGCGCGCCGCCAACAGCAACAGCAGCACCGCAGGGTTGCTGACGCCCGACAACAAGCCGAACATCGCGGCTTCTCCCGCCGCCATCAACAGCGGCACCATCGCCACACGACGCGTCACCGCAAAGCGGGCACGGATCAACATATAACCGGTCATCATCACACAAGCGGTGATGCTTACAATACTGATTACCATACTTAAAATCGTCATATTTTTCAGCCTCCTAAAACGAACAACCGAACAATCACTAGAACAAACGTTCAACTATATTATACCGAAAATCTGCCAAAATGCAAGGCTTTTTGACAAAAAAATCGTTATAATTTTGTAACAGGTGGTGTCGCATATCTGCACACCTAGTGAGTTTTCCACGTTTTTCACCCAAAATGTGGGGATTTTATCCTATTTTAAAGCAATTTCATCACAATCGGTTCACAAATGTGGAAAACAAGACCTGTTCGTTCGTTTGTTCGGTAAAACTGTTCGTTTTTCGCCAAAAATTGGCGAGGATATTTCATTGCCGTCGTGTCACACTAACCTTGCAAACGCGAACACGAAATCAACGGCAAAACGCCGTTTGTAAAAAAGGAGACGAACACATCATGGCGAAGAACAAGAATGTCGTGCCCGAAGCTCGCGAGGGCCTCAACCGTTTCAAGATGGAAGCTGCTAACGAAGTCGGCGTGAACCTCAAGCAAGGTTATAACGGCGACTTGACCTCTAAGCAAGCCGGCTCGGTCGGCGGCCAAATGGTCAAGAAGATGATCGAGTCCTATGAGAACAGCCTGAAATAACAGGTACAACAAAGCGGACGGTCAATCGACCGTCCGCTTTCCTTTTTTACATCGGATGTTCTTCAAAATATTGCACGATTGCCGCGGCGGTCGGTTTGGTCATACCTTTGACCAACAGAAGTTCCGCCTCGGTCGCTTTGGCAACCGCTTTCACCGACCCGAACTGCTTCAGGAGTGCTTTTGCGCGCGTCTCACCCACGCCCTCGATCGACGTCAGCGTCGTGGAAATTTTACGACTGCGCGTTTTGCGATGATACCCGATCGCGTAGCGGTGCACTTCCTCTTGCATCGACGACACCAGCGTAAATGCCGCGCGATGCGACTGCACGGCAAGTTCCTCACCGCCCGCCGTGACCGCGCGCGTGCGGTGATGTCCGTCTTTCACAAGTCCGAACAGCGGCACGTCGATTGCCATTTCTTCAAGCACTGCGCGCACCGCCTGCACCTGCGCCTGTCCGCCGTCGAGCAAGATCAAATCGGGCAATCGGTCAAAGCCGTCTGTTCCCGCCTGATATTCCGCCAAGCGTCTGGCAAGCACCTCTTGCATCGACGCGGGATCGTCGCCGCCCTTTGCCACGCGAATCGCAAATCGACGATAGGCACTTTTAAGCGGCTTGCCGTTTTCGTAAACGATCATACCGGCGACAGGATCGTCACCCGCCGTGTGCGAGATGTCATAACACTCGATATACGAGGGCGGCACCGACAATCCGAGCAAGGTGCCGAGTTCATCGAGCGCGGCCGTCTCCCGCCCACTCATGCCGAGTCGATCAGCAAGATATTGCGACGCGTTGTCGCGGCACATCGCGACGAGCTTCGCTTGATCGCCCTTTTGCGGACATACGATATGCACCCGCCGTCCCGCTTGCTCGGTCAAATATTGTTCGAGAAGCTCCGCATCCTCGGGCAATCCGTCCACCGTGATTTGCGGCGGGATCTCGCGCCCGCGCGCATAATATTGCGTCAGAAATTCGCCGCGATCCGCCGCTTCGCCCTCGAGTTCGTCGATCACAAATTCTTCGCGGTCGGTCAGCGCGCCGCCGCGCACGCGAAACACCTCAAAGCACGAGCGTCCGCCCGCGCGCACCATCGCGATGACATCTTGTTCCTCTACGCGCGCCATCACAACTTTTTGACGGCTGTCGATCCGCTTGATCGCCGCAATGCGATCGCGCAATTTCGCGGCTTTTTCAAACTCCAAATTTTCGGCGGCATCCTGCATCTGCTCTTGTAACGCGGCGATCATCGTCGCGCTGCCGCGGGTCAGCAAATCGATCGCCCCCGCCACACGCTCAGCATACTCCGCTTCGCTGACGCGTCCCGTGCAAGGCGCACAGCATTGCCCGAGATGATGATTGAGGCACGGACGTTCCGTTTGAAGCGGTTTGCGTCCGAAGCGTAACGTCCGCGCGCAGGTGGATAACCCGAACACCTTGTTGGCTTCGTCCACCGCCTGCTTAATGCCGTAGGAGCTCATGTACGGCCCGATATACCGCGCGCCGTCATCCTCTTTTTGCTTGACCACCGCGATGCGCGAAAACGGCGGCGGTGATACGCGGATGTAATGATAACCCTTGTCATCTTTCAAAAGAATGTTATATTTCGGGGCATATTGCTTGATCAGCGAACACTCCAGCACCAGCGCTTCGAACTCACTGCCGACGACGATGTATTCGAATCGCTCCACATGTGCGACCATTTGGCGCACTTTGGCGGAATGATTCGTTTGCGATCCGAAATATTGACTGACACGGTTTTTGAGTTGCTTTGCCTTACCGACATAGATCACCTTGTCGGAAGCGTCGTGCATGATGTACACGCCGGGCAAAAGCGGCAACGCCATTGCGGTTTTGCGCAACCGTTCTATACGTTCGATTTGCATCGGTGATCACCTCGGTTTTTTAGGATGTAAAAAAGCAGTCAGAACGTGTCCGCCGCAAGCCTCCCCTTGAAGCAAGGGGAGGTGTCAGCCATCAGGCTGACGGTGGGGATTTGTCGTGCACAGCGCGACCGCGTTCACAAGAACGCGCGGGTCGTCGAGGACGCCGACCCCCTACGGCGTTACCACAAAATTTCGGTAGGCGTCTTGGCCCCCTTGTCTAATGGGGGCCGGATTTTTGCAAAGCAAAAATCCAGGGGGATTCCGTCGCGTTTTACGCGACCGCGTCCAAAGGACGCGCGTAATATAAAATCCCCTCTGTCGCCGATTCCCCTGCCCAACGATGTTACCCGTCCGCGCAGTCTATAATTTCAGTATACCACACCTTCTTCGCAAACACAATCGCAAAACGCAAAAACGACATCGGGAAAAGGCGATGGGCTTTCTTTGAAAATCAATTAGTCCGCGAAGGCGGACTGCACCAAAGCGACAAGCGCTTCGACAGCATCTTCCTCGTCAGCGCCGTCCGCGATGATGCGGATGTCGGTGCCGCCGACAATGCCCAACGAGAGGACACCGAGAAGGCTCTTCGCGTTGACGCGGCGCTCTTCTTTTTCAACCCAAATGGACGACTTGAATTCGTTCGCCTTTTGGATGAAGAACGTTGCGGGACGAGCATGCAAACCAACTTGGTTTTGAACCATTACGTCTTTGACATACATAATTCATCTATCTCCTTTTGTGCTCCATGATGTGGTGGAAGTACACAGCTTACGTTTGGATTCACGATTATTATACCACAAAAATATGCCTCGTCAAATGATTTTGCGCCGCTTTTGACCAAATTTCGGCAATTTTGTACAACTGCCTTATTTTCGGAAGATAAAAAATCCTCCGTTTGTCACTTTTGACATCAAATTTTCGATTTTTTTGGGTCTCCTTTATAAAAAAATCTGCACAATATCGTTATTTTAACCGAAAAATACGCCGATCATTCGAGATCGGCGTGGTTTTCTTCCGTCAATGTTGCCAAAAACGTAATATCTTTTTGGGTGAGCTCCGCTTCTTCGAGAAGCTCGGGACGATGTTGCTTTGTGCGATAGAGCGATTGGCGGCGACGCCACGTTTCGATCTTTTTATGATCGCCCGAGAGCAACACTTTGGGAATCTCTCGTCCCTCCCATTCGGCAGGACGCGTATACTGCGGATATTCGAGCAGGCTGTTGTAATGGCTTTCGTCCTCGAAGCACACGTCCTCCGACAGCACGCCGGGAATCATGCGCGAGACGCAATCGGCAAGCACAAGTGCGGGCAATTCGCCGCCCGTCAGCACATAATCGCCGATCGAGATCTGCTCGTCGACAAACGCGTCGAGCACACGCTCATCGACACCCTCGTAATGCCCGCACAGGATGCACAAATGCTCCATTTTGGCGAGTTCCTTGGCGCGTTCTTGCGTCAAGGTCTTGCCCTGCGGCGACATATAAATCAAATGCGGACGGTGACCGCATTGCTCGCACACCGCGCGGAAGCAGTCCGCAATCGGCTGGGCGTACATGATCATGCCTTGTCCGCCGCCGTAGGGATAGTCGTCCACCTGTTTTTGTCGATTGAGAGTATAATCGCGGATTTGATGTGTGTGAAATTCCAAGATGCCCTTTTTCCGCGCGCGACCGATGATGCTTTCGGACAGCACCGTTTCACACATGTCGGTGAAGAGCGTCATGATATCAATCCTCATCGTCAAACAACCCTCCGATGGGCGTGATTTTCACCACACCGCCATCCACGTCGACTTCTTTCACGATCAGCGGTACCGCAGGAATGAGAACTTCGCCGTTTTCCGTTTTGACGTGATACACCGCGTTTGCGCCCGTTTGGCTGACGTCGCAAAGCGTGCCGTAGGTGTCGCCGCTGTCGGCATCGACCACGGCAAGACCGAGCAAATCGCGCACAAAATAGCGATCCTTCGGCAAACGGAAATCCTCGCGACGCGCATACAGCATTTTGCCGCGAAGCGTCTGCGCTTGTTCGACCGTTGTCACGCCGTCGAGCGTCGCAAGCGCAATGTTTTTATGCACACGCGCGCGCACCTTCACGGGTTTCGTGCCTTGATCATCCCAAAACAACGTTTTCATTGTGCAAAGTTGTGCGGGAGAATCGCACCACGGTTGCACGCGCACCTCGCCGCGTACACCGTGCGTTCCCACGATTTCGCCCGCTTCCAAATACATCACTTTCGCCATGATTTTGATCCCCTTACTGTGGTTTTCAACGCATCCAAAGCGCCTCCGTCTCGTGGCGCTTCGGACGTTCCATCAGCGATTTGAGCGCATCGCGCGGCGACACATCTTCATAGCACACGCGGTAGCATTGCTCGGTGATGGGCATATCCACGCCGAGCTGTTGCGCCAAACGGAACGCCGTTTGTGCGGCAAAATAGCCTTCGACCGTACCGACTTCCTTGATTGCGTCGGCGGGTCGCTTTCCTTTTCCGATCAAAATACCCGCACGGCGGTTGCGCGAGTGCATACTGCCGCAAGTCACGATCAAATCGCCCATACCCGACAGTCCCGCAAACGTTTCCGTGCGCGCGCCGAGCGCCGTGCCCAGACGCGCCATCTCGGCAAGACCGCGCGTCATCAACGCGGCTTTGGTGTTATCGCCCATTTCCAAACCGTCGCAAATGCCGGCGGCGAGGGCGATGATATTTTTCAGCGCGCCGCCGATTTCCGCACCGATCACATCGTCGGTGACATAAATACGGAAGCTGCTGTTCATCAGCAATTCCTGCACCTGCTCGGCGGCATCCACATCGGGGCATGCACACACGATCGACGTCGGAACCGCACGCGCAACTTCCTCGGCGTGCGACGGGCCCGTGAGAGCCACCACGCGCGCGGTGGGCAGTTTTTCGCCGATCACCTGCGTCAAACGCTTGAAGGTATCCTCTTCCAAGCCCTTGCTGACGTTGATGACCAATGTGCCGTCCGCGATTACGGATTGCAATTTTTCCGCAGTGGCACCGACGGCAAATGACGGCACCGCCATGATCACAGCATCCGCGTCCGCGGCGCAACCGATATCGGTGGTGAGTTCGATCGAAGGCGGAACAGGTACACCCGGCAACAGTCGACGGTGTTCACCGTGACGACGGATGGTCGCCACTTCTTCTTCAAACGGCGACCAAAGTCGCACGGTATGACCCTCGCGGTTTGCCATAACCGCCAACGCCGTTCCCCAACCTGCGCCGAGCACCGTAATCTTCGCCATGGCGATCCCTCTTTTCTCTTATTTCTTTTTGGAGCCGATTTTATTTTCGGTTCCGTTCAAAATGCGTTTAATGTTCGAACTATGCTTCATGATTGCCAGCGACACAACAAAAATGATCATGCCGGTGCAATAGACGATCGCTTGCGTGGATTCCTGATCGATAAATTTCAAATGGATGAAAATCGAGATGCACAAGCTCACACCCGCCAAAATCGAGCCGAGCGACACCATCTTCGACAGCGCGACCGTCAGCGCAAAAACCGCCAAACCGATGAGTGCCACCACAGGATCGAGCACCAACAGCAAACCAAGCACGGTCAGCACACCCTTGCCGCCGCGGAAGCCGAAGAAAACCGGATACATATGACCAAGTACGCACGCCGCGCCCGCCACAAAGCCGCCTTCATAACCCAATTCGGGTTCGCCGCACAGCGGGAACCACACAAACCACGCAAGTAACACCGAAACGACCGATTTGCCCACATCGCCGAGCGCCGTCAGCGCCGCCAGTTTTTTGCCGTGGGAACGAAGCACATTCGTCGCGCCCGCGTTGCCGCTTCCTTTTTCACGGATGTCCTCTTTGGTAAACAATTTGGTGACAATGATCGCAAAATCCAAACTGCCGAGCAGGTAGGACACGACCGCCGAGATCAACAACGGCAGCCACGTGCGCTGCAACACCATCCAAATAAATTCCATTGTGTCAGGCTCCTCTCACAAGGTCATTTCGACGATTCGCCGCGCTCACGCACGATAAAGCGAATCGGGGTTCCTTCCAAACCGAAGGTCTCGCGAATTTGGTTTTCCAAATAGCGTTGATAGGAGAAGTGGAACAAGTCCGCGCGATTGACAAAGCACACGAACGTCGGCGGTGCGACCGAAGCCTGCGTCATGTAGAAAATACGCAGACGGCGACCCTTATCCGACGGCGGTTGCACACGTGCGGTTGCCTCGGCAAGCACATCGTTGAGCATACCCGTTGCGATGCGGGTCACGTTTTGCTCGTGGACATAACAAATCAATTCATACAAACGGTCAAGGCGTTGACCCGTTTTGGCGCTGATGAACACAAACGGCGCGTAAGACATAAAGCTGAAATCGTCCATCAGCTTTTTGCGCATGCGGTCCATGGTTTTGTCGTCTTTTTCAACGGCATCCCATTTGTTCACCGCGATAATGCAGGCTTTGCCTTGCTCGTGCGCGATGCCCGCCACCTTGCTGTCCTGCTCGGTGAAGCCTTCGACGCCGTCGATCATGATCACGCAGACATCCGCACGCTCGACCGCCATTTTGGCGCGAAGCACACTGTATTTCTCGACGTCGTCGTTGACCTTGCTCTTGCGGCGCAGACCCGCTGTGTCGATGAACACAAAGCGACCGAATTTGTTTTCCACTTCGGTGTCGATCGCGTCACGCGTCGTGCCGGCGATATCCGACACGATGGAGCGTTGGGTTCCCGACACTTTGTTGACAAGCGACGATTTACCTGCATTCGGACGACCGATGACCGCCACTTTGATGACACTCTCGTCTTCTTCAAGCTCGGTCGGGTCAGGCAAATGCTCGACAACGGCATCCAGCAGATCGCCCGTTCCGTGACCGTGCACGGACGAGACAGGGATCGGATCGCCGAGGCCGAGGTTATAAAACTCATAAAAATCCGCAGGCAGATCGCCGACGGCATCGCATTTGTTGACGCACAGCACCACAGGCTTGCCCGAGCGTTGAAGCATCGTCGCTACTTCCGCGTCGTTTGCGGTCAGACCCGCACGCACGTCGGTGACCAGCACGATCACATCCGCTTGCTCAATGGCAAGTTGCGCTTGATAGCGCATTTGCGACAGGATGATGTCGTCGCTGTACGGCTCGATACCGCCCGTGTCGGCAAGCATAAACGTATGCCCGCTCCATTCGCACGGCGCAAAGATCCGATCGCGCGTGACACCGGGAGTGTCCTTCACGATGGACAAGCGCTGACCGATCAACTTGTTAAACAGCGTGGATTTTCCCACGTTCGGGCGGCCGACGACCGCAACAATAGGTCTCGCCATGACAGAGCCCTCCTTTAATCTATCTTACATCGAATATATACTCTTTATTCCGACACGATGGCTTCCAGCAAAGCAGCACCGCCCGCGGGAACGACCGTGATGGGCATATTCAGCGCTCGGCTCAATTCCTGCAGCGTCACATCATCAAGGAAGCAATCGCCCTCATGGCGCAACATGCAATCGGGAATGAGCAAGCGTTGCCCCGCAAAGCCTTGCAGTTGTGCTTTTAAATCCTGCCCCGTGATCAACCCCGCGACGGTGATGGATTCGCCGAAAAAGTCGTTGCGAATCGCTTTGACTTCGCAGTCGATTTGCGGAAAACGCACCTTAACAAGCGCGACCAACTCGTCGATAAACGAAGCCGCGGACACGCCCGAGGCAATCACCGTTTTGCCCGCTGTCGGCGTGTCATTGTAATCGGCGAGCGCCTCTCGGAACTCGTCGCGTTGCAAACTCAGCACGCCGACGCCGTTTTCCAGTTGAAGAAAATCGCCGTAAAACGAGGCAGGCGGCAACTCGCGCTCGGCGATCAGATAAAACTCGTCCGACGGATACACCACACGCGCGCCCGTTTCGTTGAGCAAGCGATCGCCGAATGCCGTCATCGCATCGATCACCGCGCTCGCTTCTTCTTTCGTGAACAAGCGAAGCGGCGTCAAGCCGTCGCGGTATTTCGTCAATCCGACAGGCACCGCCGCCACACTTTTGAGCGACGGCAGGAGTTTTTCGAGGTCCGCAAGCGAACGCGCGAGTTCCTCACCGTCGTTCCACTCGGGACACAGCACAAGCTGGCAATTCAGCTCAATGCCTGCCTGTGCGAATCGATCCAACCACGAAAGTGCTTCGCCCGCGAAACGATTGTTCATCATCTTGCAGCGGAGTTCGGGATTGGTCGTGTGAACCGACACATTGATCGGACTGATATGCATATCGATAATGCGCTGACCTTCTTGCTCGGAGAGATTGGTCAGCGTAATATAATTTCCGAATAAAAAGGACAGGCGACTGTCGTCATCTTTAAAATACAAGCTGTCGCGCATGCCCTTGGGCATTTGATCGATAAAACAAAATACGCAGTTGTTGCGACAACTGTGTTGCTTGTCCATCAAATACGTCTCGAACTCAAGTCCCGGGTCTTCCCCCTCGATCGTGATGACGCGTGTGCGCGTATCATCCGAGCTTCGAAACACCATTTGCAACCGATCTTCGATCACATAAAACCGATAATCGAGACCGTCGTTGATGTCGTGTCCGTTGATTTTCAAAAGTCGATCGCCCGCTTGAATGCCTTTGTCGGCACACGGACTTCCCGAAACCACCGAACCGATTACGACCGCCATGACCGTCGCCTCCTTTCTTTGAAAACTGACGGAAATCGCCGAGGATTCCGCCTCATGTTCACATACAGCACAAAAAGAGCTCTAAAAAATGGCAAAGCAGGAACACCCGCCCCTTTAAACGTTCACAAAACAGGACAAGCCTGCCTGTGCCGATCCAAGGGCAGTGATCCTGCCAATGACCATTTGTTACAGCTCTCTGTTACGGGTAGACGGAATTAGTCTTCCACCTTCACAACTTGTTTGCCGTTGTAATAGCCGCAACTGCCACACAGACGGTGCGGGCGCCTGTATTCGCCGCACTGCGGGCACTTCATCAGCGCCGGGGCGTCCATTTTCCAAACATTGTTACGTCTCTTGTCACGACGAGCCTTGGAATGCTTTCTCTTCGGAACCGCCATGTCAGCACCTCCTTAAATTTAATAATCAAGATTCACTCTGTTTCTTCTGTCAGCAAGGATGCGAGCACCGCCAAACGCGGGTCGACCTTCTTCTCGTGACAGCCACAGAGTCCGTCATTGAGATTCTTGCCGCAATGCTGACATAAACCGCGGCAGTCACTTTGGCACAGCGTTTTTTGCGGGAGATTCAGATAAATATCCGATTCGGCAAGCGGTTCCAGTTCCAACTCATCGTTTTCAACCAAAACCAGTTCCTCGGTTTCTTCACCGTTCAGGGAAGACACAAGGATATGCTCCACAGAAAACTCCGTTTCACAGCGGACAGGAGACAAGCAGCGGTCGCACACACCCTCGAACACATACGCAATCGTGGCGTTGAGCCACAGCATATCGGCACGCACCACGATTTCGCCCTTCATCTTCACAGGAGCCGCCAGTGGATGCGTTCCCTGGAATTCAAAAGACGACAAATCAAGTTGTGCATCGATCGAAAGTCGGTCGATCTCGCCCGCAAAAAGCGGTTTTAACTGCAAAGTCATAGTCCACCTCAAAGTGTCACGCAGAATATTATATCCGCGCATGTCAAATTTGTCAATACATTTTTAACGATTTTCCCGCAAAAATGCATCGACTTTTCGTTTTCATAACAAACAGGAAGCGGCATCCGCAAAACGGATGCCGCCCGTTTGACGATTAGATCTGCTCGGCAATGCCCTTCAAGCGCTCGGGAACCTCCGATTGATCCGCCGAGATGGACATCACAACATTGGTGTTCGCCTTCTCGGCAAGCACGCTCAATTTCTCAACAAAGCAAGCAAGCGCTTCCATGTCGCGACCGCCGATCTTCAGCGTGGAATCCACGAAGATATCGGTGATGTCATAGTTGCCCGCGCACATACCTGCAATATAGCCGTACAGCGACTCGAAGCCGTTGATGGCGTACTCGTCGGCAACCGCCAAGCGAGTTTTATGGCTCAAATCAAACGTCAAGGTGCTGTCCTTTTCGATGAACACGACAGAGCCGTTCGACGCATTGGTCGCCGCCGCGCACATATCGAGCAGACGCTTCGTTTTACCCGAGCCTTTGTTACCGAGAATCAAGGTGATCATATTGTTGTCCTCCTTTATCTATCACACCGTCAAAGACGGTTCTTTCCGTTGTTTAGCGACCGAGGCGAGCCTCAAGCGCTTCTTTCTCGCTCTCATAACCCGGCTTGCCGAGCAGAGCGAACATGTTTTTCTTGTAGCTTTCCACGCCCGGTTGATCGAACGGGTTGACGCCGAGCATATAGCCCGAGATCGCACACGCTTTCTCAAGGAAGTAGATCATGTAGCCGAGGGACGCTTCGTCCGCGGCGGGCATACGAAGCACGAGCGTCGGCGTGCCGCCGTCGGCGTGCGCAAGCACCGTGCCTTCGAAAGCTTTTTCGTTGACAAAGCTCATCGGGCGACCGGTCAGGAAGTTGAGACCGTCGACGTTTTCGGGGTCTTCTTCAATGACAAGCTCCGAGGGGGCTTTGTCGATCATCACAGCGGTCTCAAACAGGATGTTCGAGCCGTCTTGCACGAATTGACCCAGCGAGTGAAGATCGGTCGAGAAGATCGCCGACGCCGGGAACAAGCCCTTCCCGTCTTTGCCTTCGGATTCGCCGTAGAGTTGTTTCCACCACTCGCTCATCAATTGCCAGCAGGGTTCGTAGCTGACCATCAATTCCACCGCGCGACCCTTGCGATGCAGGATGCTGCGCAGGGCGGCGTAACGATAGCAATCGTTCGCGGCGAGATCGGGATCGGCGAGTTCTTCTTGCGCCTTGCGCGCGCCCGCCATCAAGGCTTCGATGTCGCAACCCGCCACCGCGATGGGCAGAAGACCGACCGCCGTCAGAACGGAGAAACGACCGCCGACATCATCGGGCACCACAAAGGTTTCGTAACCTTCGCGATCCGCAAGCGCTTTCAATGTGCCGCGCGCGCGGTCGGTGGTGACATAAATGCGTTTTTTCGCTTCCTCGGCACCGACCGTCTTTTCCAAATACGCGCGAAGCACGCGGAACGCGATCGCCGGTTCGGTCGTGGTGCCGGATTTGGAAATGACGTTGATGGACACGCGCTTGCCTTCGCACAGAGCGAGAAGATCGTTGAGCGCCGCAGACGAAATGCTGTTGCCCGCGAAGTACACATCGGGAGTGTCCTTTTTCTTGTTGTTGTAGTACGGAGACTTCAAAAATTCAATCGCCGCACGCGCACCGAGGTAAGAACCGCCGATGCCGATCGCGATGAAAATATCGGTGTCTTCTTTGATGCGAGCCGCCGCCGCTTGAATGCGCGCAAACTCGTCTTTGTCATAGTTTGTCGGGAGATCGAGCCAACCGAGGAAATCGTTGCCGAGGCCGGATTTCTCGTGCAGCATCGTGTGCGCCGCGTCGATCGAGGCTTGCATCGCGCCGAGTTCATGCTCGCGGATAAAGCCGCCGACATACCGTGAATCTAATGTAACTGCCATAAGGGTACCTCCACATCCAATCTGGTTCGGATATTGTATCCTTATTTTACAATATTTCTTTTCAATTTGCAACACTTTTGAAGTATTTTTTTCTAACTATTTATACATTTTGACAAGAATCACGCGATCTCACCCACACTAAGCGCGCCGAGGAAACGCAAAAACGCTTTCGCAAAAGTCAGGCGCGCAACCGCCGTCGCCGCCGTCAACGGGTAACGCGCCAGCTCCGCCTCATCGGTATACACCACCACATCGCCGAGGATCTGTCCTTCTTCCACAGGAGCTTGCACATCCGTCGCCGTTTCTACACGTACCTTTACGTTTGAGAGCATCGTTTTCGGCACCGACACTTTCACAGACGTCGGCGGCACAACTTCGACGGTTTCCGTTACACCGTGAAGCACCTTCAGCGGCTCGCACACAAGCGACTCGGCAGGCGGCGTATACACCGCATAGCTTGCAAAGCCGTAATCCAGCAGACTGCGCGCACCGTTGAATCGATCGTTGCTCGAAGGCGCACCGAGCACCACTGATACCAACCGCAATCCGTCGCGCTCGGCGGTCGCCGCCAAACAGCATCCCGCCGCCGCGGTCGTGCCTGTTTTTAAGCCTGTTGCGCCGTTGTAAAACCGCACCAAGCGGTTGGTGTTCACAAGTTCCGACTGCCCGTTTCGCAGGCTATCCATCCACACGGTCGTATACTTCGTGATCGCGGGGTGTGCGGTCATCAACTCGCGCGACATCAACGCCAAATCGTGCGCCGAGGAGACGCCGCTGTCGTCAAGTCCGCTGCAATCCACAAACTGCGTATCGGTCGCGCCGAGTGCCGCCGCACGCTCATTCATCGTCGCCACGAACGCCTCAAGCGTGCCGCACAAATGCTCGGCAAGCGCCGCACACGCATCGTTTGCCGACACGATCACCGCCGCTTTGAGCAATTCTTCGACCGTCATTTGCTCGTTTTCCTCGAGCCAAATCTGCGAACCGCCCATCGACGCGGCACGCGACGACACGGTAACGATTTCATCATAGCCGAGTCGACCGTCGTCGATCGCATCCATCACCAAAAGCAACGTCATCACTTTGGTCACCGACGCAATCGGAAGTGCCTCGTGGCTGTTTTGTTCAAACAGTACCGTTCCGCTGTCCATATCCATCAGCACCGCCGCTTTCGCGTTGACGCTAAGTGCCGACGGTTCCGTCGCCGTCGCGATCGCCGCTTCCTCATCCTCATCGTCGGTGTTGACGATTCGTTCCGCCGACACCGACATGGTCATCGACAGGCACAAACACAGTACCGCCACGCACGTAAACACACGCTTCATACCATCGTCTCCTTTATAATATGGTATATGATGTATATGAAACGACACAAAAAAATATGAGACGGCAGTTGCCGTCTCATACAAACACATTCATTAACACAACGCTTTCGCCAGCGACATGCTGATGGGCATTGTCAAAATCGCCAACATGGTCGTGAAACCGCAGAGCTTCGACGCGACACCCGTGTCGTGTCCGAACTTCGCCGAAAACATCACCGTGTTGGTCGCGGTCGGTGCGGCGAGAAACACCGACGACGCGAGAAGCAACTCCCCGCGAACACCGATCGCCCAAAGAGCCGTGATGCCGATCATCGGCCACACCAGCAATTTCAAAAACGCCGCGATGTAATTTTCTTTTCGTTTGAACATTTCAAGCACATCGGTATTCGCCAAATAGGTGCCGAGCATGATCATTGCCAGCGGCGTGTTCATACTGCCGACATAGCCGATGGGCGTCGACAAAAACGACGGCAATTGCACATCCAGCAAGAATAACGGCAAGCCGATCATGATGCCGAGCGAACCGGGGTTGACGATCCATTTTTTCCAATTCAGCGCACCCTTTTCGCCGCGCATCAAGCGTGCGCCGTGTGTAAACGCAAAAATATTGAACACCGCCACGACCGCCGAACAATAGAACACACCCATATCCCCCGCGATCGCTTGCGCGAGCGGCAGACCCATGTAACCGACATTGCCGTACATCGTGCCGAAGCGAAACACCGTTTGATCGCGCGGCGTCTTGCGATACAAAAACGGCAATACGCACGCGAGCAACGCATGAAAAATCGCCGCGATCAACGCCGCTGTCAAAAAACCGATGCCGTTTTGCGCCGTCAATTCCACGTTCAAAAACGATTTGACGATCACCGACGGCGTGATGATATAAAACAACAAGTCATTGGTCGCGCGTGCGGTCTTCTCGGAATAGATGCGGCATTTGTCCGCCGCGAAACCGACCGCGATCAACACCGCCAGCATCGCTACCTGCGAAAAGGCAGTCGGGATGTAGGAAAAGAAAAGTTGCATAACACGTTCACCTTTAAAGCAAAAAAATAAAAACTGCCGCATCGAAAAACTTACACAAAGCTCACAACCGCTTGGCTCCCCTTGTCAGGGGAGCTGTCGGCGAAGCCGACGGAGGGGTAGTGCCTTTCGCCATCTCTCCCTCCGTCTTCGGCTCCGCCGAATCCACCTCCCTCATCAGAGGGAGGCAAGACAGTTTTGTCTGTGCTGTGTGCAAATTCCCCTTAACACGACAGTTCATTTTTTATTTCAGATCTCAAACACGATCGCTTGATAGGGCTTGAGGGTCAGCTTATCGCCGTCGATTGCCACGTCGTCATAGTTGGACACAACCACACTCTTCACCGCGCAAGGCAAGGTGACCTCATGGTCCTCTTTGAGGTAGTTGTTGATGACAAGTGCCTTCGACGTCTCGCCGATACGCTTGTACGCGATGATATCGCCGTCATCAAGCATGGCGGGTTCGAAATCGCCGAGGCTGAGTGCTTCGGAAACGACCGACTCTTTGCGCGCTTTGACGAGCTTCTTGTAATAGCTCAGCACGGAGTTGGGATCGTTCTTTTGCGACTCGACGTTGATCTCGGTGTGGTTGGGATTGATCGGAAGCCACGATTTGCCCGTGGTGAAGCCCGCGTTCTCACCCGCCGTCCATTGCACGGGGATGCGGTTTTGATCACGGCTGTACTCAAGGCCGTACATCTTTTGCTCAAGCGGCAGACCGGCAGCCGTCCAACCTTTCCAGTGGTTACGCGTGGAGATGTCGTTGACTTCATCGATGGAGTTGAACTTGATGTTGGTGGTACCGATTTCTTGACCTTGATAGATAAAGGGCGTACCGCGCAAGTTCATATACATCGTCGCGAGCATCGTAACACCGTGATAATCGCGTTGATCGCCGCTCGGGAGATATTTGTTGACCGAACGAGAATAGTCGTGGTTTTCAAGATACACCGCCGTCCAGCCGACCTTTTGCGCGTCGGTCATATGCTTGAAGATGCTGTCACGCAGTTCGGTGGTGGGGATATCTTCCTTCATACGGGCATTCTCCCAACCGAGACCCCAGAAGTTGATCTCGGAATAGGTGAAGTCAAACAGCATGCTGAAATAGCCGTTGTCGCCGACATAGTTCTTGAGGTCTTCCTCGGCAACGCCGGGAGCCTCGGCAACGGTCATGCACTCGGCATCATAGCCGGTGAACGCCTTGTCGCGCATTTCGGCAAGGAAAACATCGATGCCGGGCGTGTTACGCGCCCAACCCTGCAAACCGCACATGCCGTCCCACTCGGGCTCATGCGACGCAAGAGAGGGATCCTTTTTGATGTGGACGATCGCGTCGACACGGAAGCCCGCGATGCCGCGATCCAGCCACCAGCGGATATTTTCATACAGCTTTTCGCGAAGTTTCGGATTTTCCCAGTTGAGGTCGGGTTGCTTCTTGCCGAACAGGTGCATGTAATAACGGTCGCCGCCGACATTCTCCCACACCGAGCCACCGAACATCGAACGCCAGTTGTTGGGAGGGCCGTCCTTGCTCTCGCGGAAGAAGAAATAGTCCGCTTCCTCGCAAGTCGGGTCGGCAAGCGCCTTTTGGAACCACTCGTGCTCGTCGGAGCAGTGGTTGATAACCAAGTCCATGATGATCTTGATGCCGCGTTTTTTGGCTTCGTCAATCAATTCGTACATATCCTCGTTTGTACCGAACAAGGGGTCGATCGCGTAGTAGTCGGAAATGTCATAGCCGCAGTCGTCCATCGGAGACTTGTACAGCGGGCTGATCCACACCACATCGATGCCGAGATCTTGCAGGTGATCGAGTTTTTCGATGATGCCGCGGATAT
Source organism: Acutalibacteraceae bacterium (assembly GCA_045637645.1). Classification (GTDB taxonomy): domain Bacteria; phylum Bacillota; class Clostridia; order Oscillospirales; family Acutalibacteraceae; genus RGIG1959. The sequence goes on from JAZTZV010000067.1 coordinate 22,031, forward strand.
CGCCGACACCATCGCCGTTGCTGTCTTTAAAGCTGCGGGGGTAGATTTGATACGCTACCGCACTTTTCCACCACGGTTGTTTCATAAGAGCGTTCCCTCCTGAAATACATAATAAAGTATATTTAGTGTAACACATACACAGCGAAAATACAACCCGTGAAAACCGGAATTTTCACGGGTTGTACATTAAAAATCATTCAATTTTTCTTTGACGCTCTCCCAATCCACATTGCCGTCGCAACCGGTGATGTGAACCGCTTTTGTATCGGTGACGTTGAGAATGGTAAACGGCGGCTCCAGTTGATGCAACAAGCACACGCCGTCGTCGCGGTCACTGCCGCAAACAGTGATCAGAAACGCGGTTTTCGGTATTTCGATCGGCGGTTTTTTGCCGCGGATGAAGCGCGCCGCCCAGTAGCATTGCAGGCGGTCGATCATCGCTTTGAGCGGAGCGGGAAACGAACGGTTATACACCGGCGTAACAAACACCAGTTTGTCCGCTTGCTCGATCGCCTCGTACACATCGTCCATATCGTGCTTGACACAGCCGTCGTGCGTATAGCATCCGCGACAATCGTCGCACGGCTTTACCGTACGGTCGAAGCTATCCACGACCGTCACGTCGCCGCCGAATGAATCCGACAGCATCGCAAGCACCGTCGCCGTCGCGCCGTTTCGGCGCGGAGAGCCGACAAAAACGACCGTTTTAGGGGAGCAGGGTGTGTTCATCGCAGTATTCGCACACAAGCATATCGCTCTCCCTTCGGAACGTTCTGGGAACGTACACCTCGCGGTTGGTGATGCAGTTGGGGTTGCCGCAGCGATGCAACGAGCCGACAGGCAACGTGGCAAGTTCCTTTTTCGGATCTTTGAGCATCGTCATGATCAGCGCCATACGCGCATAAAGACCGTACTCGGTTTGCTCGAAGAATTTCGCACGGGGATCGTCGTCCACTTCGATGGTGATCTCATCCACACGCGGCAGGGGGTGCATCACGATCATATCGTCTTTGGCGAGCTTCATTTTCTCGCCGTCGAGAATATAAATGCCGCTTTGTTTGTGATAGTCCTCAATGCTGTCGAAACGCTCTTTTTGGATGCGCGTCATGTACAGCACGTCAAGCTCGCCGATGACATCCACAAGGTTGTCCACTTCCACGAACTCACAGCCGCTTTTAACCAGCTTGTCGCGAACATACAGCGGAATGCGGAGCGACGGCGTAGAAATCAGCACAAAGCGATTGCCCTTAAAGCGGCTCATGGTTTTGAGAAGCGAGTGCACCGTTCTGCCGTTTTTAAGGTCACCGCACATGCCGATGACCAAATTGTCAAAGCGGCCTTTTTCGTTGCGCAGGGTCACAAGGTCGGTGAGCGTTTGCGACGGGTGCAAGTGTCCGCCGTCGCCCGCGTTGGTGACGGGGACACGCGAATACAGCGACGCGACCTTTGCCGCGCCCGCCATCGGGTGACGCATCGTGATCAGGTCGGCGTAGCCACTGACGACGCGTACGGTATCTTTGAGAGATTCACCCTTGGAAACCGACGAGTTTTCGGGGTCGGCGAAGCCGATCACCTTGCCGCCCAAGCGAAGCATCGCCGTTTGGAACGACATTTGCGTGCGAGTGGACGGCTCATAAAACAGCGTCGCCATCACGCGACCGTCGCACACGTGTGCGTATTTTTCCATGTTATCGCGAATGTCACATGCAAGGGCAGTCAATTCTTCCCATTCCTCGGTCGACAAATCGCACAAATCGATCATATGTCTTGTCTGCATATTTTCATTCTCCTTTTAACATCCACGCAGGGCAAGTCTATCGTTTGCTTTGAAAAAGCGGCGTGCCGTGAGGCACGCCGCCTCTGTATCTTACAGGGATTCGACGATCGCTTTGGTATCGCGCGCGATAACCAATTCTTCGTTTGTGGGGATCACGAATGCTTTCACGGTGGAATCCGCGCCGCTGATCTCAATTTCGGTGCGGCGGGTGTTGTTCGCTTCCTCGTTGATGGTCACGCCGAGATACGCGAGTGCCTCGAGAATTTCCTTGCGAAGTTGCGTTTGGTTCTCGCCGACACCGGCGGTGAACACGATGGCGTCAAGGCCGCCGAGCGCCGCCACATAGCCGCCGACGAGCTTTTGGATTTGATAGCAACGCATATCCCACGCGAGCTGCGCGCGCTTGTTGCCCTCTTCCATCGCCTTGGCAAGATCGCGGTCGTCGGTCGACACACCCGAGATGCCGAGGATGCCCGATTTTTTGTTCATCAAGATGTCCATTTCGGAAGGAGTCAAGCCTTCCTTCTCCATCACAAACGTGACAGCCGAGGGGTCGATCGCGCCGCAACGCGAGCCCATCAGGAAACCGTCGAGCGGGGTCAGACCCATGGTGGTGTCGATGACCTTGCCGTCCTTCACAGCGGCGATGGACGAGCCGTTGCCGATGTGGCAGGTGATGATGCGGGTGCCTTCGGTTTTGCCGAGAAGCTCACAGCAACGAGCGGTCACATAACGGTGCGAGGTGCCGTGGAAGCCGTAGCGGCGGATGGCATATTTCTCATAGTATTCGTAGGGCAGACCGAACATATACGCCTTTTCGGGCATCGTGGAGTGGAACGAGGTGTCGAACACCACGACCTGCGGCACAGCTTCGCCGAACGCGTCAACAGCCGCACGAATGCCTTGCACGTGCGCGGGGTTGTGAAGCGGAGCAAGCGGCGAGAGCTTGTCGATCTCGTCGATGACTTCGGGAGTCACAAGCACAGACTCGCTGAACACCGCGCCGCCTTGGACGATGCGGTGACCGATCGCGGAGACCTCGGACATATCGTTCAAAACCTTGCCCTCACCCTCGGTCAGCGCCGTCTTCACGCGACCGAACGCCACCGTGTGGTTGGGCATGTCGTAAACCTCTTTGTCGATTTCGTAGCCGTCGGCCGTTTCGTACGAGAACAAGCCGCCCTCCAGACCGATACGCTCACAGTTACCCTTTGCCAAGCACTTCTCGCCGTCCATATCAATCAATTGATATTTCAAAGACGAGCTGCCCGCATTGATGACCAAAATTTTCATAATTCGTTTCATCCTTTCCTATTCTTGCATTTTTTGCATAAATGCGGTATACTGCATATATATTCATCAACTCCTAATTATAGTACGCTTTCTTTCGATTTTCAAGTGATTTTTACATTTTTCACCAAAAGGAGCGAAGACTTATGAAAATTGCGGGCATTATCGCGGAATACAACCCGTTCCACAACGGACACGCGTATCAAATCGAACATACGCGCGCCGAAAAAGAAGGCGACGCATCGCACGTGGTTGCGGTGATGAGTACGCATTTCACGCAACGCGGCGAAGCGGCACTCGTCGACCCGCACATCCGCGCCAAAGCCGCTCTCAAAAACGGTGTCGATTTGGTGCTGGCGCTTCCCGTGCCGTGGTCGCTCTCCTCGGCGCAAGGCTTTGCCGAAGGCGGCGTGTTTATGCTCAACGCACTCGGTTGCGTCGATATGCTCAGCTTCGGCAGTGAAAGCGGCGATGTGGACTCGCTCAAAAAAGTGCGAAAATTACTCGACGACCCGCGCGTCAGCCAACGCCTCAAAGGTATGCTCGATATGGGTATGTCCTACGCCGAAGCGCAACGAAAAGCCGTCACCGACATCGGCGGCGAAACCCGCGCGGCGTTGCTGGATACCCCCAACAACACCCTTGCCATCGAATATCTCGGCGCGCTTGACCGCCTGCAAAGCCCCATTACCCCCTTCACCGTTAAACGCATGGGCGCGGCGCACGACGCCCGCGCCCCCATCGGCGGCATGGCATCCGCCTCCTACATCCGCGACGTGATTCGCTCGGGACGCACGGGAAATGTGGCACCGTTTGTGCCGCAAAGCGTGTGCGACCTGCTGGTAGAAGCGGTCGATCGCGGCGTGTGTCCGTCGCGCGAAGAGCTTGCCGAACGCGCGATCCTTGCCGTGCTTCGTTTGCGCTCCAAAGAACAACTCGCTTCCCTCCCTGCTCTCAGCGAAGGGATCGAAAACCGACTCTACAACGCCATTTGCGAAGCCACCGATCTCGAGGAGCTCATCACACTCGCCAAAACCAAGCGTTACGCGCGCACCCGTTTGCAACGCTTGATCTGCTGTGCATTCATCGGCATCACCGCCGACATGGCAAGCGGCACACCGCCCTATTTGCGTGTCCTCGGCGCGACCGAAGCAGGCTTGGAGATCCTGCGCAAAGCCAAAGATTGCGGCACCGCCGTTCCGATCGTCAGTCGCGCTTCGCAAATTGAAGCACTCGGCGATCGCGCCAAAGCGATGTTCCGCTTGGAGTGTCGCGCGGCGGATCTGTACGCACTCACACTCCCCAAGCCCTACCCCTGCGGCAGCGAAATGACAACCGCTATGCTTCGCGTGGAATAAACTGCCGTTCCGTTTCATACACTTGCACTATCCTAACGAATGATGAAACGGAGCGTGTCCTCTATGTTTGTTGTATCGGTAAAAGCCTCCAAACGCCGTCTGATCCCCGTCATGCTGTGTATTGCCCTGATCACCGCAATGCTCATCGCAGGGTTGTGCTTTCCTACATCCCGCACCATGATGACCGCCGCCCCTGTCGCGGGCGACAGCGACGAAGCGTGCGCAATGTATCTGACCTCACTCGGTTTTAACGCCGTCCTTCCTGCCTCGTCGGTACGCGAAATCCGTCTCCCCGATGTATTCGACGAAACACTCAATGCCTACAACATCTTGCAACAAGAAGCAGGCTTCGATTTAAGCGGATACGCAGGGCAACGCGTCAAATACCGCACCTACGAACTGGCGGACGGCAACTCTCTGGCACATTTGTACATTTACGACGGGCGCATCATCGGCGGCGACATCGCTTCTGCCGACGGCGGCACGCTTCAACCGCTTAATCCAATCAATCTCGGGAAGTGAAACATCCATGGAACGTCTTGACAAATATCTGACCTCTCAAACCACACTCAGCCGACGGGATGCCTCCGTCGCCGTGCGCCGCGGACGCGTGACCGTCAACGGCGCAGTCGTGCGCGATCCGTCGCAAAAGCTTGACCCCGCTTCGGCGGCGGTCACATTGGACGGACAAGCCGTCTCTTACCGTCAATATGTATATATTATGTTAAATAAGCCGGCGGGCATCCTGTGCGTGTCACGCGACCCGCACGCGCCGACGGTCGTCGACCTTCTGCCCGACGAATGGCGCGCTCGCGGACTCTTTCCCGCGGGACGACTGGACAAAGACACCACAGGCATGGTGCTTTTGACCGACGACGGCGATTATGCCCACCGCATGCTCGCGCCCAAAAAGCATGTGCCGAAACGCTATCTTGCGACGCTCGACGCACCCGCCGACCAAGCCGTTTGCGACGCGTTCAAAAACGGTATGACGCTCGCAAACGGCGAAGTGTGTCTGCCCGCCGCATGTGAACTCGGCGACGGCACGCAAGCCTTCGTCACCCTGCACGAAGGGAAATATCACCAAATCAAGCGGATGTTCGCCGCCTGCGGACGACACGTCGAACGCTTGCACCGCCTGTCGATGGGCGGATTGTTGTTGGACCCCGCACTCGCCCCCGGCGAAGCCCGTTTGCTGTCCGATGACGAAGCAATGACGGTTTTTTTGTGATCGATTTATGAACTTCGGCAAATTTTTAGTTGTTTTAAATAAACTTCCCCTCAAAAGTTTGTAAATTCCAAGTATGGTTATTATGAGAAAAATCTGTTATAGTATTAACACGATATAAAACGTCGTGTATTCCGACAACGAAAAAGCGACGAAAAACATCTTAGGAGGTTTGTTATAATGGCAAGCTTGTCTCTTAAAAACATTTACAAGCGCTATCCCGGCGGTGTTACGGCTGTCTCCGATTTCAACCTTGAAATCAAAGACAAAGAGTTCATCATCTTGGTCGGTCCTTCCGGTTGCGGTAAATCCACCACCCTGCGTATGATCGCGGGCCTCGAAGAGATCTCCGAGGGCGAACTTCACATCGGCGACCGTTTGGTCAACACCGTTGCTCCGAAAGATCGCGACATCGCGATGGTGTTCCAGAACTACGCTCTGTATCCCCACATGACCGTGTTTGAGAACATGGCATTTGGTTTGAAACTTCGCAAGACCCCGAAAGACGAAATCAAACGCCGCGTCGAAGAAGCCGCTCGCATCCTCGACATCGCTCACCTGCTTGACCGTAAGCCGAAGGCTCTCTCCGGCGGTCAACGTCAACGTGTTGCGCTCGGTCGTGCGATCGTCCGTGAGCCGAAGGTCTTCTTGCTTGACGAGCCGCTCTCCAACTTGGACGCGAAACTCCGCGCCCAGATGCGTACGGAGATCTCCAAGCTCCACCAAAAGCTCGGCACCACCTTCATTTACGTTACCCACGACCAGGTCGAAGCTATGACCATGGGCGACCGCATCGTTGTCATGAAGGACGGTCTGATCCAACAAGTGAACACCCCGCAATACCTCTATGACAAGCCCTGCAACATGTTCGTCGCAGGCTTCATCGGCAGCCCCCAAATGAACTTCATCGAGTCCAAGCTCCTCAAAGAGGGCGACACTTTCTATGTGGAGTTCGGCACCGAGGCGACCAAGACCAAGCGCGAGATCAAGTATCGCATCCCGCTGCCCGCGTCCAAGAACGCCGATGGCGCTCTCGAAGCGTATGTCGGCAAGGAAGTCATCATGGGTATCCGTCCTGAGGACGTCCATGACGAGCCCCGTCTCCTCGAAGAGTACAAGGACTGCATCGTTCCCGCGAACGTCGAAGTCACCGAGCTCATGGGCGCCGAGACCTTCCTGTACCTCGACGTCAACACCTTCAACTTCACCGCTCGCGTGGAGCCCACCTCCACCGCACATCCCGGTGATGAGAACGTCTCGATCGCTCTTTCGAACGACAAGATCCACCTGTTCGACAAAGACACCGAGCGCACCATCTGCAACTGATTTTTTAATCTCCTGCCCATCCTTGATGGGCAGGAGATTTTCTCTTAAGGAGGCTGTCGTCATGCGCCGTATTTCCGTTTTCGCCTTACTCATCTCACTTGCGCTGTTGTTTGCGTCTTGTCAAACGGTGTCTCCGGACGATCTTCTCGATTTGCGTTACGCCGATGACGTTGCCCTAGTGTGGGTTGAAGAGAATACCGCCGACGCCGACGTTGCCCGCCTCGGCGATGAACTGCGCGCACTCCCCAACATTAAAAGCGTCGAGTTCATCTCCAAAGAAGACACGCTCGCCGAATACGCAGACAGCATCCCCGCCGAAACGTATGAATCGTTTCTAGGTGACAACAACCCGATGCTCGACGCCTACAAAATCGTGTTCAAAGATACGGAAACAGCCGAAGATACCGTGCAGAAGATCTATCAACTGTCGAATGTAGACGACATTTCTTATGCGCTGTTTTAACCTCACTTCCCGCTCCCATTCGTTATTAACTCGCATGGTATTACGCTGTATTTGAATAACTATCACTGAAAAAAGGTCGCCCCGAAGGGCGGTCTTTTTTCACTTCACCCCCCTCCCTTTCCAAGGATTGGCAAAAATCTGTAACGAAACCGTAAATATTACGAAAAAGACATCGTTTTTTGCTCGAAATTCGGTATTTTTCCTTGAAATTTCTCATGAAATTATGTATAATGCTATGTAGGAGTATTGTAAACACCCTGTATTCCCTTTAAATTGAGCTATGTAAATCAAAGGCATCATACCATATCACCTATGTAAGGAGACTGACCTATGTCGAACCGATTATTTCAAGGAGTCGTACATCAAATGCGTGACGCCATCGACCGCACCATCGGTGTGATCGACGAAACCTCCGCCATCATCGCCTGCAGCGATTTGGGACGCATCGGCGAAGTCAGCAACGTGATCTCCGCCGAATCCTTTGCCGCGACCGAATCGTTCATCAGCGGCGACTGCACCTACAAACCCTTTGGCTCGCGCCCGCACGCGGAATACATTCTGTTTGTCAGCGGCACCGACGAGCAAGCGGAGAAGTATGCCTCGCTGTTGTCGATCTCGCTTTCGAGCATCAAGCAATATTACGACGAAAAATACGACCGCGGCAATTTTGTCAAGAACATCATCCTTGACAACATCCTCCCCGGCGATATTTATCTGAAAGCGCGCGAACTGCATTTCAACAACGACGTCAGCCGCGCGGTGCTTCTCATTCGCGTTGCCAATCGCACGGATATCTCGACGTTTGACGTGGTGCAAAACCTGTTCCCCGACAAAGCGAAGGATTTCGTCATCAACATCAGCGAAAACGACATTGCCCTTGTCAAGGAAGTGCGTCCCAACACCGATTCGCACAATCTTGAGAAGTTGGCGCGTTCGATCGTCGACACTCTCGGCAGTGAGTTCTACACCCCTGCCACCGTCGGCATCGGCACCGTCGTGGAAGGCATCAAAGATCTCGCCCGCTCGTTCAAAGAAGCGCAGGTCGCCCTCGAAGTCGGCAAGGTATTCGACACCGAGAAAACCATCTGCAGCTACGACAACCTGGGTATCGCCCGCCTGATCTATCAGCTTCCCACCACGTTGTGTGAAATGTTCCTGCGCGAGGTGTTCAAAAAGAGCTCGATCGATTCGCTCGACCAAGAAACGCTCTTCACCATTCAGCGCTTCTTCGAAAACAACCTCAACGTTTCGGAGACCTCCCGCAAGCTGTTCGTCCATCGCAACACGCTTGTCTACCGTCTGGAAAAAATCAAGCGTTTGACCGGTCTTGATCTGCGCGAATTCGACGACGCCATTGTGTTCAAAGTGGCGTTGATGGTCAAGAAATATCTCCAGGCGAACCCCGTGAAATACTGATACAGCCAAACGAGGCGAGCGGCGGGGATTCCTGTCGCCCGCATTTCGTTTTTATGAAGGACTTGTTTTGAATAAAGGAGGTGCGTTCCTTTGATCGAATTCAGAGGCGTGCATAAAACATATGACAACGGCACGAAAGCGCTGCGCGATGTCAACATCAACATCGAAAAAGGCGAATTCGTGTTCATCGTCGGCTCCTCGGGTGCCGGCAAATCCACCTTCCTCAAGCTGATCATGCATGAGGAAGTCCCCAATGCCGGCGAAGTGATCGTCAACGGCTACAAGCTCTCGAAGCTGAAGAAACGTGAGATCCCCTATCTTCGCCGCACCATGGGCATCGTGTTCCAAGATTTCCGCTTGATCCCCACGATGAACGTGTTCGACAACGTGGCGTTCGCCATGCGCGTGACCGGTGCTTCCAAACGCGAAGTCCGCAAACGCGTGCCGTACATCCTCGGTCTTGTCGGACTGCAAAACAAAGCACGCAACTTCCCGCAGGAGCTTTCGGGCGGTGAGCAACAACGCGTCAGCTTGGCGCGCGCGCTCGTCAACAACCCCTCTCTCATCATCGCGGACGAGCCCACGGGCAACATTGACCCCGAAATGTCGTTTGAGATCATGGAGCTTCTCACCGAGATCAACCGCCGCGGCACAACCATTTTGGTCGTCACGCACGAGCACGAATTGGTGCAAGCGTTTAAGCGACGCGTGATCGTCATCGACGGCGGTACGGTCGTGTCGGATGTCCCGCAGGACGCCGACTATGAAGCGCCCACTCCCGCGGCAAACGACGTGGTTGCCGACGTCCTCGACACCATTCAAGAACCCGCCGCTCCTGTCGCAGACCCGATCGATGCGTTGATCGCCGACTTTGCGGGTGACAAAAACGCGAACGGAGGTGACGCACAATGAAATTGAGCAGTATCGGCTATCTCATTCGAGAAGGCTTCCGCAACATCAAGCAAAACAGCTTCATGTCGATCGCCTCGGTTCTTGTGTTGATCTCCTGCTTGCTGTTGTCGGGTGCTTCGTACCTCGTGTTTGTCAACGTGGACTACGCGCTCGACTGGGCAGATGATCAAAACATTGCCATCGTGTGGGCGAACGAAGACGTCGACGACGCGCAATTGCAAGCACTCCAAAATGACCTCACCAACCTCGCCAACATTGAAAGCGCGACGTTGATTCCCAAGGAAGACACGCTCGACAAATTTTCGCAAGACATTCCCGACGCGACCTTCGAATCGTTGCAAGGTGACAACAACCCGATGCTCGATGCGTACAAAGTCGTGTTCAAGGATTTGGAAATGGCCGAGCAAACGATCGAAGAGATCAAGCTCAACGCCTCCGTTGAAAGCGTCTCCTACTCGGCGGATATCGGTGAGGTTCTCAACCGCATCGGTGATGCGGTGATGAAGATCGGCGGTTGCATCATCGTGATGCTGCTGTTCGTCTCGCTGTTCATCATTTCCAACACCATCAAGTTGACGGTGTACAGCCGTCGCCTTGAAATCGGCATTATGAAATCCGTCGGTGCGACCAAAGCGTTCATCCGACTCCCCTTTATGGTCGAAGGCATGGTTCTGGGCATGACCGCAGGCCTGGTTTCCTTCGGTATCCTGTATTTTGTTTACACCCGACTGATGACCGTCGCCATCGGCGAGATCACGTTCCAAGCCATGAGCGTGGGCGGTCTGTCTGCGTTGATCCCCGTGTGGGCGGAATTGCTCATCGGTTTCGTGCTCATCGGCACCATCACCGGTATGCTGGGCAGCGGCATCTCCATCAGTCGTTATTTGAAAGAAGAAAGCGGTGTCTCAGTTGATTAATGTGTTGAGAAGCGGAAAACGCCTGACGGCGGCTCTCTGTCTCGCGTTGTGCGCGACGGTGTTGTTGTCGGCGGTGCCCTCTGTTTCTTTCTCGCGCAGTGTGTTTGCGGAAGATTCCTCGGTCGAGGATCTGAACGCACAAAAAGAGGCAAATGCCCTGCGGCAAGAAGAACTCGCCGCACAGCGTGACGAAACCGTTTCGTCTCTTGAAGCGCAACAGCAACAAGCCGAGGTCATTCGACAACAAATCGAAGCCAAGTCCGACGAGATCGCGATCAACCAAGCGTTGCTCGACGAACTGCAAGTCGCGATCGACGAGAAATCCGTCAGCATCGCCGACCAAGAGGCTTCGATCATCCAACTTGAAACACAAATCGCCGATCAGCAATCCACGCTCCGCGTGCGTTTGCGCGAAGTCTCCAAAAAGAGCAGTTTCGCCACCGTGGTGCAACTCTTGCTTCACAGCGAATCCGCCACCGACTACTTGATCGGCTTCAAACTCTCCGAGCGTCTCTCCACCCGCAACGAAAAGTTGATGAAGGAGCTGGAACAAAACATCCAAACGCTCGAGATCACCCAAAATCAAACCAAGAACGAAAAAGCTTCTCTCGAAACGAAATATGAGCAAGCCGCTCAACTTCAAGCCGAGTTGGAAGCGGGCAAAGCGTCGTTGCAAACCCTTTACAACGACGTGAACGCGCTCACCGAAGCCATGTATGAAGACGTTGACTACCTCAACGAACAGATTGCCATCATGGAACAAGAAGAAGCGTACATCCAAGGCACCATCGATTTCATGATGGAGCAAATCCGTCTTGAGGAAGAACAAAAGCGTCTCGAGGAAGAGGAAAAGAAACGCCAAGAGGAAGAAGAGCAAAAACGTCAAGAAGAAGAGGAAGCCGAAAACGGCGACGATTCCGCTGACGATAGCTACGAAGAGGATCCCGATTACGAGGAAGACTCCGACTACGAGGAAGACTCCGACTATGAGGAAGACTCCGACTACGAGGAAGACTCCGACTACGAGGAAGACTCCGATTCCGACGATGACTCGGACTACGAGGAAGACTCCGATTCCGACGAAGACTCGGACTATGACGACGATTCCGATTCTTCCGCAATGTCGATGATGTGGCCGGCACCGACCTGCCGCGTCATCACTAGCAGCTTTAAATACCGCGATTTGGACGAAGACGGACAAGATCCTCGCTGGCACAACGGTCTTGACATCGCGTGCTACGGCGACGCCGAGGGCGAGCCGATCGTTGCCGCCGCTTCCGGTAAAGTCCGTGTTTCCAACCGCTACGACTCATACGGTGGCGGATACGGTTATTACATGACGATCGACCACGGCTACGACTCACAAGGCCGTCGCATCATCACCCTGTACGCCCACTGCAGCGAAGTCCTTGTGTATGAAGGACAGGAAGTAGAGGCAGGCGAGGTCATCGGCTATGTCGGTAACACCGGCAACTCGTTCGGCGCTCACCTGCACTTTGAAGTGCTGGAAGATTTTGTCGCCGTCGATCCCGTAGACGGCTATCTGTCCACCGATGAAATCGACATCCTGGGATGATTTCACCCCCTCAACACAGAAAGTAGGTTTATGACCATGATACAGTTCAACCGATCCCTTTGGAAAGGGTACAGTCGCAAAGCGCTGGCAATGGCGATGGCGCTCTCCGTCACGGCAGGTACTGCCGCGGTGTGGAACGTACTCCCCACCCCTGTCACCGTTTATGCGGAGGAAACCGAAGACGATCTTCGCGAACAGCAAGAGGATCTTGCCGCACGGCAGGAGGAACTCGAGGCTTTGCGAAACGAATCGGCGGAGACCCTCGAAGAGCAAGAGGCTGAAAAAGAAGTCATCCAACAGCAAATCGACCTCAAAATCGAGGAGATTCGCTTGAATCAACAAACGGTCGACGAGATGGACGCCCGCATTGAAGACGCGAGCTACCAAATCGCCGTCAAACAGCAAGCCATTGCCGAAAAAGAAGCGGAAATCGAAGATGCGTTTTCCGAACTCCAACTCCGCCTTCGCGCCATTTCCAAAACCGGCAGCTTGACCACGTTGATCCAAATGATCATGAGCGCGAAAAACATGGAGGATTATCTCCTCAAATCCAAAGCGATGGAACGTATTTCCGAGGAAAACGAAGCCCTCATGACAGAATTGGAAGCCGAGATGCAAGTCATCAACGCAGATAAAGACGCGCTTGAAAAAGAAAAAGACAAGATCGAAAAAGAACGCAAACCGTTCGTGGAGCAACAAACCAAACTTCACAACTCCAAAATGGAACTGGATGTTCTGTACAGCGAGATCAACGTTGTGACCGAACAGCTCAACCAAGACATCGACTACTACACCGCCGAGATCGCGCAAGCCGAAGCCGACCAAGCCGCTTTGCAAGACAAGATCGACGAACTGCTTGCACAAAGCGCGGGAAGCGGTCAAGCATACATCAGCGGCAGCATGTACTGGCCCGCCCCGAGTTGTAACTACATCTCTTCGACCTTTAAATTCCGTTGGAACAAATGGCACAACGGCATCGACATCTGCGGCGGCGGTTGCTACGGCACTGCGGTCGTGGCGGGTGCCGACGGTGTCGTAACCTACTCCGATTGGATGAGCGGCTACGGCTGGGTCGTGATGATCGATCACGGCACCGACGAAAGCGGCTACAACGTCACGACGGTGTATGCTCACTGCGCCGAGCTGTACGTTTACGAAGGTCAATACGTTTCGGGCGGCGAAACGATCGCCGCCGTCGGCAGTTCGGGCAACTCGACCGGTCCCCACCTCCATTTCGAGGTGCGCTTGGACGGCTCGCCCGTCGATCCGATTTCGTACGGCTACGTTTCGACAAGCGGCATTATCATTGACGAATCGCTGTAAACGTTTGAAAGGTTTTGTGTTTTATGCATCCTCGTTTCAACATTCGATATAGTCTTGCAATCGTGCAGATCATCGCTTTGATGATCTGCACCTTCGCATACGGCACAATTGAGAGCGTTGCGCAAGAAGGAGATCCCTTCTTCGACGCGACAACAAACTCCGATATGTCGTATGTCGAAAACCTGCAAGACCAACGCGCCGAGCTTCAACAGCAAGCGCAAGCGCTCCAACAAGAGCGTCAACAGCAAGCCAACTCTTTGGCGGGTTTGCTCGAACAAAAAGCAAACATCGAACAGCAAATCGCCTTAAAACAACGTGAGATCGACATCAATACGCAAATCTCCGACAGTCTCACGGCACAGATTTATCAAACCGACGAGCAGTTGATCGCGGCAGAGCAAACCATGCTCCTTCGCCGCCAAACGATCTTGGATCGTTTCGAAATTCTGCGTCAAAAGGTGCGCGCGTTGTCCAAAGGCGGTTCTTACACGGCACTCCAACTGCTGTTGAGCTCCGACAGCTACGAAAGCCTGCTCATCAATTTGAAAATGGCGGCACGCATCACCGAGCAAGACCAAGCGGCTCTCAACGATTTGGAAGTGGAATTCTCCGACTTGCAAGCCGAGCGCACCGCGCTCAACCAACAACAGCAGGATCTTCAAGAGCAACTCGCGCCGTTTGAATCTGCCGAGCAGGATTTGGAAGCCTCCAAAAACGAATTGCTCGCGCTTTACAACGAAGCCGATCGCATCAGCACGCAGTTGTCTTCCAACGTGACGTATTTGCACATGCAATATGTCAACCTGACAACACAGCAACTGTTCTTGCAAAACCAAATTTCGCAAATGCTCGGCACCAGTGACACGACCGATATCATTGCACCGAGCACCATGTATTGGCCGTCCCCCGACTGCACCATTATCACCAGCCGTTACAAATTACGGCGCGGCAAATGGCATTACGGGCTCGACATCGCATCGTGGGGCGACGCAACAGGCAAATCGATCGTTGCCGCCGCCGACGGCACCGTCATCTTCTCGGGAAGCGACGACAGCGGCTACGGCAATTACGTCATCATTGACCACGGCTACGATTTGCTCGGTCAACGCATTGTCACGCTCTACGCCCACTGCCACGCGTTGATGGCAAAGGTTGGCGACAAGGTCATCGGCGGCCAAACGATCATCGCCACCGTCGGTGACACCGGCAACTCCAGCGGCGCACACCTGCACTTTGAAGTGCGTGTCAACGAGCAAGCGGTCGACCCCATCCTCAACGGCTATGTCTCGACCGACGGCATCACCATCTTGGATTAAATTGAAAATCATAACCACCACTGAAGTGGTGGTTTGCACAACCCCTATAAGGGGTTATTGCAGGCTTAGCCCCTGAAAGAGGCACTGAACCTTTATTATCGCATTACACGCACTACCACCCGTAAAACGGGTAACAGATCAAACGGGTCTCGGCTCCCTCTGACGAGGGAGCTGGCGAGCATATGCGAGCCTGAGGGAGAGACGACGACAACTACCCCTCCGTCTTTTGCATTGC
>JAZTZV010000068.1:0-14596 GCA_045637645.1 Acutalibacteraceae bacterium
CGCGGTCCCCCTCCCTTTAGGCAAGGGAGGCAAAAGGATGCCGCAAACTTGCGGTGGCGAACAATCCTCTTGCCTCTCCCTATGGGAGAGGTGGCAAAACCGTAGGTTTTGACGGAGAGGGCGTTTTAAAGGCAGTGAAGAAGTAATAGTGAATAGTGAAGAAGTAAAAAATCCTCCGAAGCAAGTTCGAAGGATTTTATGTTGAGGTGTTTTGTTTGGCGGTATTGATGGAGGCGATGAGAATGCGTTTGATCTCACGGCATTGATCAAGCAAATTATGATTGTGGTAATAACCGCTTTCGAGAAGCAATTCGATCCAATATTCGGTTTCGGAGCATTCTTTTAAAGAGATTTGAAGTTTTGCAATAAAGTCAGCTTTTCCGTGCGCATAGAATGCTTCGCGGATGTTGGCACCGACGGAAGTGCCTGAACGGAGAAATTGATTGATAAGGGCGCTTTCGCATTTTGCACAGCGCAATTCTTTACATACTTTTATAACTTCCAGTGCAAACGCTTTGGATTTTACAATCAGCGGGCTGTCGTTCATCGCAATCACCTCACATTCACAGTATACTCCATGAAAATAAAAAACGCAAGGCGAAGCCTTGCAAAAATACCTCTTCACTTTTCACTATTACTTCTTACTTCCAAAAAATCCTGTGAAGAGAATAGTGAAAAGTGAATAGTGAAGAGTGAAGAAGTAAAAAATCCTTCGAAGCAAGTTCGAAGGATTTTTTTGGCTGCGGAACTAGGTGGTTTATCAATGCGGAAATTTTGATCTCGTCTTTTCGTGTGTTTGAAAGGCGGCAGACGCATCAACTCCAACGGACCTAAAAACGTCACACCGTGACGTTTTCTTAACGGTCCTTTCGAATCCCAGTTCCGAAAAAACGAAAAGAGCCATTCCTGTCGGAACGACTCTTTTGTTTTTTGGCTGCGGAACTAGGATTCGAACCCAGACAGACGGAGTCAGAGACCGTAGTGCTACCCTTACACAATTCCGCAATATTCACAACGGTTAAATTATACCGCATTCTCCACATTTGTCAAGAGGTTTGTGTGAAAAAGATGCCCCGTTGCGGGTTATCGAAAGAAGGATTCAAAGCGGAATTTATTACGAAATTCGAACGTGCGGTCGAGCCATTTTGAGAATCGTCCGATCAAAAATCCGTTGATCACGGCGCAAATCACCGTGCCCCATTTGACACCGACAAACACGCCGAAACCGAAAAACGAAAACGACAAGACAATGCCGAGCACCACGCTGGCGCAATCGTAGGCGGTTTTGATTCTGTTGATATTTTTCTTCGACTTGGTTGCGAGTTCTTTGACGATCAATTCGTAGGCTTCGGGTGGGAGATAGGTGTGGAAGAACAGCGACACGGCAAACGAACACAGTACCGTTCCGAGGATATACCACAGTACGCGAAAACCGAAATGTTCATCGGGCAACGGAGCGATCACCGCCATCGCGGTGTCCAGTAAAACGCCGTACAGCACCGCCGTGACAAACGACAGCAAGTAGGATCGTTTCAGCGTTCGCATCACACATACGGTCAGCAGGATGAGCACACCTTGAAACACATATTCCGCGACGCCGAACGTGAACCACGGCCAAAATTCCGAAAGCTTCACATGCAAAATATAAGCAGGTGCCACGACCATCGACATGCCGAAATCCGCCTTTTCCGTGAACGCCGCGGCAAACGCCATGATGATCATGCCGAATACATAGCAGAGCTCGGTATAAAATACCGGTTTTTTCATATCCATATCTCCCATTCTTATCCGCGTTTTCGCTCATAGCCCCACAACAGGATGCCGAAGCAAACCAAGACGAGTGCGGTGATCAAATTGAGCGGAGCAACGCCGCTGTCTTCACTGAGTAATAACGCCGAAAACACGACGCCGAACACAGGAGTCATAAAGCTGAAAATCGTGACGCTTGACGCAGGATTGTGTTTGAGCAGTACCGTCCACAGCGTATACGACACCGCGTACAGCAAGGATAACCCGACAAAAACGGGCATCATGCCGACGACATCGAATGTGCCGCCGAAGAGCACGCCGCCGACGGTCAGCACCGCGCCGCCCAGCGCCATTTGACAGCCGCACAGCAACACGGGATTTTCGTTTTGTGTGAAGCGTTTGGTCAGCGCGACCGAGAAGGAATAGCACACGATGGCGAGAAGTACGAGTCCGTCGCCGAGCGGGTTGAGACGCAGGCTTAACCCGTCGAGATTCATGATCAAAATGCCGCCAAAACCGATCGCGCAGGAAATCAGTTTTTTTGCCGTCAATTTTTCGGTTTTGAGTAACAGTCCCGTGATCAGCACCACGAAAAACACATCGGTGCTTTTGAGGACGGCGCCTTTGACGGAGGTGGTTTGCGCCAAGCCGACGTAAAGCAACGCATATTGCAACACGGTTTGCAACAACGATGTCACGCCGATGCCGAGCAAGCTCTCTTTTTTCGGCAATAGGAGTTTTTTGGCGGTGACGGCGGAGAAGCCGATCGTCAGCACACCCGCGACGACAAATTGCGCGCCCACCCACAACAGCAACGACGGAATGTGCGTCGCGTCGATGTAGGTATAGCCCATTTTGACGATGGGGGTGGAGATGCCCCATAACGCGCAACAAAACAACGCGCCGAGCATCACAAACGGCTTTTTCTGCAGGAACGACGGTCGCATCGGGTCACCTCCGTTTTAGAGTTTAAGCGGATTTTATTATAGCACAGGATCGGTGTTGTGAAAAGAGGGAAAGGAGATGTTTCATCAAAATGGCGCAAACAAAAAATCCCGTGCGATGTCTCGCACGGGATTTTTAAAAAGCAGAATTAGCCGAGGTTCGCCTTGAGGGTGTTGAGCTCAGCGGTCAGCTCTGCGGGCAGCTTGTCACCAAACTTGCCGTAGAACTCTTCGATGCCGCCGATTTCAGCCTTCCACAGGTCGTTGTCGACTTCGAGGATGCCCTTGAGGGTCTCGAGGTCGAAGTCCAAACCGGTGAGGTCGATGTCCTCTGCGTTCGGCACATAACCGATCGCGGTCTCGTTGGCGTCAGCCTTGCCTTCGCAACGGTCGAGGATCCACTTCAGGACGCGCATGTTGTCGCCGAAGCCGGGCCAAATGAAGTGACCTTCGTCATCGGTACG
Organism: Acutalibacteraceae bacterium; assembly: GCA_045637645.1. Classification (GTDB taxonomy): domain Bacteria; phylum Bacillota; class Clostridia; order Oscillospirales; family Acutalibacteraceae; genus RGIG1959. The sequence goes on from JAZTZV010000068.1 coordinate 3,158, forward strand.
GAACCAGTTGACGTTGAAGATCTTGGGAGCCTTGTCGCCGAGCTTCGCGCCCATGGCGATCCAGTGCGCCCAGTACTCGCCCATGTGATAGCCGCAGAAGGGCAGCATCGCCATGGGATCACGGCGGACAACACCGACAGCGCCGGTCGCGGCAGCGGTGGTCTCGGAAGCCATGATGGAGCCGACGAACACGCCGTGGTTCCAATCGCGGGATTGATACACCAGCGGAGCGGTCTTCGCGCGGCGGCCGCCGAAGACGATCGCGGAGATCGGCACACCTTGGTGAGAGTCGAATTCAGCCGACACGCAGGGGCAGTTCTTCGCGGGAGCGGTGAAGCGGGAGTTCGGATGCGCACCCTTGGTGCCATCGGTGTGATCCCACTTGCTGCCCTTCCACTCTTCTGCGTTCGTGGGCGGGTTCTTGTCGAGGCCTTCCCACCACACGGTGTTGTCGTCGAGGTTACGCGCAACGTTGGTGAAGATGGTGCCCTTTTGGGTGGAGATGAGGGCGTTGGGGTTGGATTTCATGTTGGTGCCGGGAGCCACGCCGAAGAAACCGTTCTCGGGGTTGCACGCCCACAGACGGCCGTCTTCGCCGACGCGCATCCAAGCGATGTCGTCGCCGACGCACCAGACTTTGTAGCCCTTGCCTTTGTAGTACTCGGGCGGAATGAGCATGGCGAGGTTGGTCTTGCCGCAAGCAGACGGGAACGCCGCCGCGATATACTTGATGTCGCCGTCGGGAGACTCGACACCGAGGATGAGCATGTGCTCAGCCATCCAGCCCTCGTTACGGCCGAGGTAGGACGCGATGCGAAGCGCGAAGCACTTCTTGCCGAGGAGCACGTTGCCGCCGTAACCGGAGTTGACGGAGTAGATGGTGTTGTCCTGCGGGAAGTGGCAGATGTAGCGCTTCTCCTCGTCGATGTCACATTTGCAGTGAATGCCGCGGATCCAATCCTCGTTGTCGCCGAGCGCCTCGAGGACGTTCGCGCCCACGCGAGTCATGATCGCCATGTTGAGCACAACGTAGATGGAGTCGGTCAGCTCGATGCCGTACTTGGCAAAGGGAGAACCGACAGGACCCATCGAGTAGGGGATGACATACATCGTGCGGCCTTGATAGCTGCCGCGCGCGATATCGTCGAGCATTTTGTACGCTTCCGCGGGATCCATCCAGTTGTTGGTGGGGCCGGCTTCCTCAGCGGTGGGAGCGCAGATGAAGGTGCGACCTTCGACACGCGCCACGTCGTTGACAGCGGTGCGGTGATAGTAGCAGCCGGGGAGTTTTTCTTGGTTCAGTTTGATGAGTTCGCCGGTGGAGCAAGCCTCGGCACGGAGCGCCTCGAGTTGCTCCTCGCTGCCGTCGATCCAAACGATTTGGTCGGGTTTCAAGAGCGCGACTTTCTCGTCGATCCAGGACAGCACGGACTTGTTGGTAGTCAGAGCCATGGGATTCTATCTCCTTTCAAAATTAAATCCTTGTTCACCCATTTTCATGGTTACTCATAGTATACAATATTTCCGCAAGAATAGCAAGAGGGCTTTATGAATATTTTGAGAAAAATTTCACAAAGTTTTGCAAGCACAGTATTCGCAAACTCTCGACGTGTCCGGTTTTACGATACAACTTTCACCCTTTCCCTCTTCACTCTTCACTTTTCACTCTTCACTGCCTTTAAAACGCCCTCTCCGTCAAAACCTACGGTTTTGCCACCTCTCCCATAGGGAGAGGCAAGAGGATTGTTCGCCACCGCAAGTTTGCGGCATCCTTTTGCCTCCCTTGCCTAAAGGGAGGCAAAAACTCGCTCCGCTTCTTGTTCTTCCCCTGGTAGAACCGGGGGTTTATTCCCACACCTAAAAGCACCAACACAAAAAAGGCAGGATGCAAGCATCCTGCCTTTTGATTCATCGTATACCGATTACAGCACACCGTTGGCGATGTAGAACACGCGCGCCACGTCAAGCAACGTCACTTCGCCGTCGCCGTTTTGATCCGCGCGAGCGATCATCTCGTCGTCGAGATTGTTCGTGCCGTTGACATGATCGAACGCCATTTTCGCGTCATAGACATCCGCCATGCCGTCGCCGTCAATGTCGCCGGGCACGGTCTCGTCGGAGGGGATCGTCACCACACCCGCCACAGCGGTGGGAACCACGTCGAAATCTTCGCCGCCGTTGCCGACGCCGTCATTCGCGCACATCTCGGGAACCACGATGTTGATTTCGGAGGTCGTCGCGCCTTCCAGCACTTTGAAGGTCAGGGTGTACATCACGCCGCCTGCAGTCGTGCCCTTGGAAGAAGAGGTTGCAAACGCCATCTTGGCGATGCCCGCTTCGGGAACTGCGAACGCCCACATGTAGGAGCTCTTGAAGATTTTGGTGTTGATGTCTTCGAAGTAGGGGTTGTCCTCGTCATCCCAAACGGTTTGGATCTCGAGGCAAGTGGGATCGTATTCGACCCAAATTTGACCGTTGACCATGTAGTGGTTCTCCGACACGGAGATGTCCACCGTGATGGTGTCACCGGGTTGCGCTTCAACCGATTGCGCGGAGAACACGATGTCCGCCGCTTCCGCGGACGCGGTCAGCACCGCCGTGCTCGCGAACGCCGCCAAAACCAGCGCGCAGGACAGCATAACAGCAAGAATTTTTCTCATTGGAAATCAATCCTTTCTTTTGTTCATTTCAGTCCGAAACAGCGATATTCACCGCTTACATCACCAGTATACCACAGGTATATCAAGAATTGCAAGAAGAATCAACAAGGAATTTTTTAAACATTGAAGCGGAACAGCACCACATCGCCGTCCTGCATGACATATTCCTTGCCTTCCGAGCGCACAAGACCCTTTTCCTTCGCCGCCGCGAGGGAACCGGTCTCGATGAGTTGCTCATAGGGGATGACCTCGGCGCGAATGAAGCCGCGTTCAAACTCGGAGTGGATCTTGCCCGCCGCTTGCGGCGCTTTCGTGCCGCGGGTGATCGTCCACGCGCGCACTTCGGGCTCGCCCGCCGTCAGGTAGGAGATCAAGCCGAGCAGGTGATAGCTCTTTTGGATCAAGCGATCGAGACCGCCTTGCTCCAAACCGAGCTCGCCGAGGAAGATCTCTTTTTCTTCGGCGTCCATGTCGGCGATGTCCGCTTCGAGTTGCGCGCAAATGGGCAACACTTCGGCGTTTTCCGCCTCGGCAAGTGCCTTGACTTTTTGGAAATAGGGATGATTGTCAAGATCGCCCGCCGTAAAGTCCGCTTCGGAAAGGTTTGCCGCGTAGATGATAGGCTTTTTGGTGAGGAGTGCCACATCGGCAAGCATCGCCGCTTCTTCGTCGGTGCATTCGACCGTGCGGGCGGCTTTGCCTTCCTCGAGAGCCGCCATCACGCGCTCATAGAAGCTGATTTGCGCCGCCAGGCTGCGGTCGCCTTTGAGTGCCTTGCGGTCACGGTCGAGACGGCGTTGAAGCAGTTCCATATCGGAGAAAATCAGCTCAAGGTCGATCGTTTCGATGTCGCGCAGAGGATCGATCGAGCCTTCGACGTGAACGATATCGTCGTTTTCGAAGCAACGCACCACATGGACAATGGCGTCGACTTCGCGGATGTTCGACAGGAATTTGTTGCCGAGGCCCTCGCCTTTGGATGCGCCTTTGACAAGACCCGCGATGTCCACAAATTCGATCACGGCAGGCGTGAGCTTTTTCGGGTTGTACAGTTCCGCCAGCGCATCAAGACGCTTGTCGGGCACGGCGACCACACCGACGTTGGGGTCGATGGTGCAAAACGGGTAGTTCGCGCTTTGCGCGCCCGCGTTGGTGATCGCGTTAAACAATGTGGATTTGCCGACGTTGGGCAAACCGACGATACCGAGTTTCATGATGGTTTATCTCCTTTTTCACTCTTACTTTTTCACTGCTCTTCCGCGCCGCAGCATTTTTTATATTTCTTGCCGCTGCCGCAGGGGCAGGGGTCGTTGCGACCGACCTTGTCCGCTGCCGCTTTGCGCACGGGGCGTTTCTCGCGGGTGTTATCGCCGCCGACTTGCGCTTCTTTTTCTTTGGCGACCTGCTTGCGTTGCAGTTCCGCGCCCGTGCGGATCTCGGCGAGCAACACGCCTTTGGCGGTTTCTTCGCGGATCTCGGCGATCATTTGATCGAACATTTCAAAGCCTTCCATGCGATACATCACGACGGGATCGTGCTGGGCATAGGAACGCAGATGGATGCCGCGCTTGAGCTCATCCATGCAATCGATGTGTTCCATCCAATGACGGTCGACCGTGGTGAGAAGCACGATGCGCTCGAGTTCGCGCATCACCTCGCCGTAGCGTTCCTCTTTTTCTTCATAACGCGCCACCGCACGCTCGATCAGCATATCGGTGATGTCGCGGCTTTCCATGTCTTCCAGTTGTTGCGGGGTGTACGCAAAATCCTCGTCGGTGCACAGCCAGCCGTTGTAATACTGACGCAATGCCGCCAAGTTCCAGTTTTGGTGATCGTCTTGATCCGCCGTGAAACGCGCGACGTTGCCTTCGATGGATTCGTAGATCATCTTCATGATGCTGTCGCGCACGTTTTCGCCGCGAAGCACGGTGTCACGCTGGCTGTAAATCGCTTCGCGTTGGGTGTTGATGACGTCGTCGAATTTGATGACGTCGCGGCGCATGCCGAAGTGACGTTCTTCGACGTTGCGTTGCGCATTTTCCACCGCGTCGGTCAGCATCTTGCTTTCGAGTGCTTCTTGTCCCGCGGTGCCCATAAGCGTGCCCATCACCTTGCGGAAACGGTCGCCGCCGAACAAGCGGATCAAATCGTCCTCCGCCGAAAGGTAGAAACGGCTGGAGCCGGGGTCGCCTTGACGACCCGCGCGTCCGCGAAGCTGATTATCAATGCGGCGGGATTCGTGACGCTCGGTACCGATGATGCACAAACCGCCCGCGTCCACGACCGCTTGCACGTCGTCGCGGATCTCGTCTTTGTATTTCGCTTCCAATTCCGCAAACAGCGCGCGAAGTGCCGCGGTTTCCTCGTCGGGATTGCCGCCGTGTTCGTTCGCCTTGGCGACTTGCTCCTCGTCGTAGCCGAGGCGGCGAAGTTCCGCTTGCGCCATAAATTCGGGGTTGCCGCCGAGCTTGATGTCGGTGCCGCGACCCGCCATGTTGGTGGCGACGGTGACGGCGCCGGGCTTACCGGCTTGGGCGACGATTTGCGCCTCGCGTTCGTGGTGCTTGGCGTTGAGCACTTCGTGCTTGATGCCGCGGCGTTTGAGCATCGCGGACAACAGCTCGGATTTTTCGATTGAGATCGTGCCGACCAACACCGGTTGACGGCGCGCGTGGCACTCCGCGATCTGCTCGACGACCGCTTCGAGTTTTGCTTTCTCGGTCACATAGAACAAATCGTTGAGATCTTGTCGGATGACGGGACGGTTGGTGGGAATCTCGATGACGTCCAAACGGTAGATTTGTTGGAACTCGGTCTCCTCGGTCTTCGCCGTACCGGTCATGCCCGACAGCTTTTTATACATACGGAAATAGTTTTGGAACGTGATGGTCGCCAGCGTGCGGCTTTCGCGTTGCACCTTCACGCCTTCTTTGGCTTCGATGGCTTGGTGCAAGCCTTCGTTATAGCGGCGACCTTCCATCATACGACCCGTGTGCTCGTCGACGATGACGATTTCATCGTCGCGCACGACATAATCGATGTCGAGGCGCATGACGCCGTTCGCCTTGATGGCTTGGTCGATGTGATGCACGAGGGTTTGGTGGGTCATGGTGACGCCGTCGTCCTCACGTGCCATCAAATCGTCGATTTGGAACCAGCGTTCCGCCTTCTCGATGCCGTTTTTGGTGAGGGTCGCGGTGCGCGCTTTTTCGTCGACGATGTAATCCGCGTCGGCGGCAAGCGACTCTTGATCCTCTTTGGTATCCATTTCCTTGATCTTGATGTAACGCAACGATTTCGCAAAGCGATCCGCGCGCTCGTACCAATCGGTGGATTTTTCGCCCGCGCCCGAAATGATGAGCGGGGTGCGCGCTTCGTCGATCAAGATCGAGTCGACCTCGTCGACGATGGCGAACGCGTGACCGCGTTGCACCTTGCCCGACAGCTCGACGACCATGTTGTCGCGCAGGTAGTCAAAGCCGAACTCGTTGTTGGTGCCGTAGGTGATGTCGGCGGCGTAAGCGGCGCGACGCTCCGCTTTGGACATGTCGTGCAGGATGAGTCCGACCGACAAGCCGAGATAACGGAACACGTCGCCCATCCATTCGCTGTCGCGGGCGGCGAGATATTCGTTGACGGTGACGATGTGCACGCCTTCGCCCGTCAGTGCGTTGAGATACGCAGGGAGAAGCACGGTTTGGGTTTTACCTTCACCGGTTTTCATTTCCGCGATGCGACCTTGGTGCAGGATGATACCGCCCAAGATCTGCACGGGGAAGTGAGGCGTTTGCAGGACGCGACGCGTCGCCTCGCGGCAGGTCGCGAACGCTTCGGGGAGCAACGCATCGAGCGTTTCGCCCGCTTGCAGACGCGCGCGGAAATTTTCCGTTTGTCCGCAGAGTTCTTCCTCACTCATCGCCTTGTAGGTTTCTTCGAGAGCGAGCACTTTATCACACAGCGGTTGTACGCGCTTGAGTTCGCGCTTGCTGTAATCGCCGAACAATTTTTTCAAAAATCCCATGGTCGGTGGTCTTCCTTTCGTTGTCTCTTTTCCGAACAGAGCATATATATCTCTATGATATCACATTCCGCCCTGTTATACAACCGAAAAATTTGTAAACACCCGCCCTTTTATGAGATTTTTCTCTTGTTTTTTGGGAAATTTTGTTGTATACTGTATAAAGGTGGAGAAGTGTTATCTTCTCGTAACCGTATTCAGCAAAGACCTTTTTCTCGGCTTGGAAATGGAGGAGTTTTCAATGGCCTGCGATCTACATTGCCACACCAAAATATCCGACGGATCTATGGGGATCGACGACCTGATTGCCATGGCGAAACGCCGCGGCGTCACAACCTTATCTGTCACGGATCATGATACCACGGCAGGTGCCACGCGCGCTGTCATCATCGGTAAACGTCAAGGACTCAACATCATTCACGGTGTCGAGCTTTCTACCGCCGACCCTGCACGCGACGGCAAAGCGCATTTGTTGTGCTACATGTGCGACACTCCCGACCGCTTGGAAGGCTTGTGCCGTCAAATCGGCGAACGCCGCAAGAAAGCCGCGAACGATATGGTGCGCCGCGTCATGCGCTATTACCCCATCACCCCCGAAATGGTGGTGCGTTGCGCGACGGGCAGTACCAACTTCTACAAACAACATATCATGCACGCGTTGATGGACGCCGGCTACGCGGATTCCATCTTCGGCGATGTGTATAAAAAGCTGTTCGGCTCGGAGGGCTGTGCCCGCGTCGAGATCGAATACCCCGACGTGCGTGATGTTCTCGAACTCGTGCACAGCGCGGGCGGTGTGGCGGTTCTCGCTCATCCGTATCTCTACAAAAACGAGGAACTCCTCGAAGAATTGACCGAGCTCGGCTTGGACGGCGTGGAAGTGTGGCATCCTTCTCACTCGGAGGAGCAACGCGCCCAACTGATGGATTTCGCCGAGCAACACGGCCTGCTGATGACGGGTGGCTCCGACTTCCACGGCATGTACACCCGCACCACGCGCGCACTCGCCAGCACCGCTTGCCCCGACGAGCACGTCAAAGCGTTGCTCGCTTACAAAGATAAAAAGAGAAAAGGTTAAGCTGACGAGAAGAAAAAAGCTTAAGGAGATTGGTTCATGACCCATACCTATCAACCCAAGGGTGTTTGCTCGCGCAGCATCTCGTTCGACATCGACGAGCAAGGCTGTGTCCGCAACGTCTCGTTCTACGGCGGTTGCAACGGCAACACGCAAGGACTCGCGCGACTTGCCGAAGGCATGGACGCACGCGAATTGGTCGCGCGCTTGCGCGGCATCCGTTGCGGTATGCGCACGACCTCTTGCCCCGATCAACTGGCGATCGCGGTTGAACGTGCCCTTCCATAAACACTTTCGACCCGATTCGTTTGCCTCACGGCGGACGGTCGGGTTCTGTTTTTTCACAAAGGAGCTGTGAGCTATGTTGGATTCGATTTCGTTTGCGGACATCCTGCGCACCGTGTTGAATGCGCTTTACTCCGCATATACGACGTTGCGCGACATCACGTTCGGCGCGGTGTCGCTGTCGTCGATCTTTTTCGCCGCGCTGATCACCATCGGCGGCATTTTGGTCGTCAACCTGCTGATGATCCTCATCAAAAGGCTGATCGCTCGCACGTCGTGGGACGACAACCTCAAGCACGTGATCGAGCTTGTCGCGCGCGTGGTGCTGTATGTGATCGTGGCACTGATCGCCGCCGATGCGCTGGGTGTGCCGGTGACGTCGCTTGTGGCGGTGTTGAGCGTCGCCGGTCTTGCCGTTTCGCTCGCGATCCAAGATACGCTCTCCAATGTGTTCAGCGGCATGTTGCTGTTGACCGCCAAAACGTTTGCAAGCGGCGATTACGTGCAGGTGAGCGGTCTGGAGGGTACGGTGACGAAGGTGGATTTGATGAACACCTATCTGCGCACCGCGGATCACAAAACCGTGCGCATCCCGAATAAGGACGTGCAAGCCGCGCCCATCGTCAACTATTCCCGCGAACCGCTTCGCCGCGTGGAGATCCGCGTGAGCGTGTCCTACAACGACGACACCGAACGCGTCAAAGCGGCGTTGCTCCGCGCGGCCGAACGCGTTGACACGGTTTTGAAGGATCCCGCTCCGTTTGCGGGACTTGCCGCCTACGGCAACAGCAGCATTGAATACGTCGTGCATGCGTGGACAAACGGCGCGACCTATTGGCCCTCGTTTTACGGACTCAACGAAGCGGTGCGCGAGACCTTCCGTGAGGACGGCATCGCCATGACCTATGACCACATCAACGTGCATATGGTGGAAGGAGATTGACGGCTATGTCACAATCGTTACCGACCCGTCTCGATCGCGAGACACTTTGCATTCCGTCGCTGACCCGTTCCTATCGCCTGTTGCACATCAGCGACAGTCACATGAGTCCCGATTCCCCGCTCGACACCGACGAGATGCGTGAAAAAGCCGCCAAGCACCGTGAGGTGTGGATGGCGCACGGCAACGGTGCCACGCAGGAAGAAAATTTCGACGCGTTTGTCGCGCTCGCACGTGAAGAGAACATCGACCTTGCCGTGCTGTGCGGCGATATGACCGATTTTCCGTCGGTCGGCACCGCCGACGAAGGGCGCAAACGCTATGAACGGCTCGGAAACTATCTCTATGTACCCGGCAATCACGAGCAAGGCATCCGCTTCCCCGAATTTTATAAAGATGCCACGCGCGGCAACCCCGCGCTTCAAGTGATCGACCTCGGCGAACTGCTGTTTGTCGGCGTAGACAACGGATGCCACACCGTCAGCGACGAGGTGATGGACACGCTCGAACGTCTTCTGCGCGGCGACAAACCCGTCGTGTTGGCGCATCACGTTCCCGTCGATTGCGACACGTTGCATCCCGCGGCGGTCGCGTATTGGGAGGATGTGACCTATTTCCTGTTCGGGCTGTCGGGCAAGAGCGAGAACATCGATCGCTACATCCGTTTGTTGACCGAGGAGCACACACAGCTTCGCGCCGTGCTGGCGGGGCATTTGCATTTCGATCACGTCGACCGCTTCCCGAACGGCGTCCCTCAATATGTCGCCGCGCCGTGCCTTGCGGGCTACGGTCGCATGTTGGATATCAAGGGCGACTAACACGGCGGCAACGGTCGTCGGCATTTCTACGAAAGTGAGGAACCTCTATGACATCCGATCTTCTCACCGTCCGTAATAAGCTGAAGGGCAAACGGATCGTGTCGGTCGGCGCGATCGCCGCGTTGCCGTTCTTGTTGTTGAGCCGTTTGTCTTGGCTTGGAAATGTCTTCATCTGCGACGAGTATTTTCATGCAAGCACGTTCTTCGGTTCTTGGCTCAAGTATAACGACGAAGGCGTGCGATTTTATTTTCGTTCGCTCGATGAAGTTGCATGGTATTTGATTTCGTTGCTTCCTTCCGTTTTGAGTACCATCCTCCTGCTTGCCGCGATCGCGTTGCTGATCGTGTATGTTGTGCGCGGACACAAAGCCTCGCGCGGCACGGTCTTGTTGGCGCTCGTTTTTGTCGGGATCACACTCAGTCGTTTGATATCCACGGCGACATTGTTGCCGTCCGCTTTCGACTTCCTCAAGGCACTATCGTATAATGAGGTGTTCAAATCCGACTTTATAAACGGCGGCGAGGGCGTTTTCGAAAATCTGCTCATCGTTTTATGGCATGCAATTTGGGAATTGCGGAGCCTCTTGTTTGCCGCGCTGATTACGGTTGCGTTTGCCGTGGCAACGATCGGCTGGTTTATCAATCCGAAATTCGGCAAAACGGCATCCGTCGTTGCCGCTGTCGCGACGATTTTGCTGATGCTGATCGAAAGCGGATATTTCTGGATCAATCAGATCGGGATTTTGTTGGATGAGTTGTATTTCACATCGGCTTTCATCACCTGTTTCAATAGGGATGTATGGTCGCTGTTGTTGTACAGTGCGATGCTTGTGCTGCTGATCGCCAATCGTTTCCCGCCTGTCTTCGCCAAAAAACAACCGATCGTCGAGGAGATCGCACAAGACGCTGTGGAAGAGATCGTCGAAGACGCGGTTGAGGGTATTTCCGACGAGCCTGCCGTTGACGACGAGGAATCCCCTGCGAGGGAACCCGCCGTGTCGTCCTCGGCGTACAGCGACACCGACGAGAAATTGTATTCGCTGTTCGAATTGCGCACAAACGGCGAGATTTCTTCGGAGGAATATCGCAAACTGCGCGACATGGTTCACGAAAAGCAATAACAAAAAAAGGAACTTCCACGCGGAAGTTCCTTTTTTTACGATTATCGTTTGCGCGGTTTGCCGCCGAACACTTCGCCGACAAAGGCGGCACCGAGGATGAGCGCCGCGCCCGCGATTTGGAATGGGTCGGAGATAAACTGACGAAGCACCGCCGCCGACAAAATCACCGCCACAGCGGGATCGATGTACGACAGCAACGCGGTCGATTGCGCGGGGAGTTTGCCCGCCGCGTCAAAGAACAGCATATACGCAAGACCCGTATGCACCAAGCCTAAAATCAGCATCGGCACGACCCAGTCCCACGACAGGGTGATCGTTTGAGTTTGCGTGAACAGCGCGTACGGCAATGTCACGATCGCCGCGATCAGCAATTGCCAAAACGTCGTTTCCTGCGACGACAGGCGCGTGATCTTTTTGTTGAGAAGCACCACCGCCGCGTACAACGCCGCCGCGCCGAGTGCCAAGCCGATGCCGACGAGCGACGTCATCGCTTCAAGCGACAAAGTCGGATCGTAGCCATGT
>JAZTZV010000069.1:0-11487 GCA_045637645.1 Acutalibacteraceae bacterium
ATCAGCCGCCGAGATACGCTTTTTTGACGTCGTCGCTGGCGGCAAGTTCGGCGCCTGTGCCCGAGAGGACAATACTGCCTGTTTCAAGCACATACGCACGATCGGAAATCGCGAGCGATTTACCCGCGTTTTGTTCGACGAGCAAAATCGTTGTGCCGTCTTTGTTGATGTCCTTGATGATCTCGAAGACTTGGTCAACCAAAAGCGGCGACAAGCCCATCGACGGTTCGTCCAGCATCAACAGCTTCGGACGGGACATCAGCGCGCGTCCCATCGCGAGCATCTGTTGCTCACCACCCGAAAGGGTGCCTGCCGTTTGATTGCGGCGTTCGGCGAGGCGGGGGAAGCGAGCGTAAATTTTTTCGATGTCCTCTTTGAACGAGGCGTCTTTCTTGCGGGAATAGCCGCCCATCACGAGGTTTTCATAAACGGTGAGTTCTTGGAATACGCGGCGTCCTTCGGGCACCTGCGACATGCCGAGATGCACGATTTTGTGGCATGGCATCTTGGTGATGTCGTGTCCGTCGTACGTCACCGAACCGCTGCGCGAGGGGATCAGACCGATCACGCTTTGCATCGTTGTGGTCTTGCCCGCGCCGTTGGCACCGATCAACGTGACGATTTCGCCTTCGTTGACTTCGAAGCTGACGTCTTTGAGCGCTTGGATAACACCGTAGAACACCGACAGATTGCGAACTTCTAAAAGAGCCATTGTGTTATCCTCCTATATATGCTTTGATGACTTCGGGGTCGTTGAGCGCGACCTCGGGAGCGCCTTGCGCCAACACCGTGCCGAAGTTGAGAACCGTGATCTCATCGCACAAGCCCGACACGAACTTCATGTCGTGCTCAATAAGCAGGATGGTCACGTCGTATTCATCGCGGATGCGACGTACAATGTGCATCAGATCCGCTGTTTCGTTGGGGTTCATGCCCGCCGCCGGCTCGTCAAGGCACAAGAGCTTCGGGTTGGTCGCGAGTGCGCGTGCGATCTCGAGCTTGCGTTGCTTGCCGTAGGGGAGGTTGCAAGACAGAACGTTGCGTTCCTCCTCAAGACCGACAATGCGCAAAATCTCTTTGGCGCGGTTACGCATCGCTTTTTCCACCTTGAAATGGCGGGGCAAACGGAACATGCTGGTGAACACACCGCATTTGAATTCGGGTTGATTGTGAAGTCCGACCATTACGTTGCGAATGACCGTCATGTTGTTGAACAAGCGAATGTTTTGGAAGGTACGGGCGATGCCTTTGTGGTTGATGGTTTCTTGGCTTTTGCCGGTGAGGTTTTCGCCCGCGAGGGAGAATTTACCCGTCGTGGGCTTGTACACACCCGTCAGCATGTTAAAGACGGTGGTTTTGCCCGCGCCGTTGGGACCGACAAGTCCGTAAAGCTGACCTTTTTTGATTTCGAGGTTCAAGCCTTGCACGGCTTTCAGACCACCGAACGAGATACCGAGGTTTTCGGTTTTTAAAACGATGTTTGACATGTCAGTTCTCCTCCTTATCCGCTTTGTCGGGGGTGTAAGGCGAAGAAATTTGAATGTCCGTCGTCAACACTTCGTCCATTTGAATCTTGGTCGGTACGCGATCCCATTTCGCTTCATCGTCATGCACATTGGAAGGATCGTGCTTGTGGAATTTCTTGAGCAAATTCTTGATGTCATACTTCGCACGGAAGCTCTTGAGAGCAGGCGCGTTGTTGTAAATGACCAACACAATCAAAATCAGCGCATAGAGGATGTTTTGCAAAATTGCCAAATCACCCGTGAGGATGGTTTGCAACGCCGTGGTGAGGAACGTGATCAAGGTCGCGGCGATGATCGAACCGCTGATGCTGCCCATGCCGCCGAGCACGACCATGACGAGGATCTCGATGGAGTAGTTGTAGTCGAAGGTGCTGCTTTGCACTTTGGTGTTCGAATAGCTGTACAACACACCCGCAATACCGGCAAAGAACGAGGACACCGTGAACACGATCAGCTTGTACTTCGTCACGTTGATGCCCGTTGCCTTGGCGGCAATCTCGTTGTCGCGGATCGAGGTGATGGCACGACCGTGCTTCGAACGAATCAAGTTTTGCGAAATCGCCAAGCAAACCAGTACCAGCACAAACGCAATGATAAACAAATAGTCTTTATCAAAACGCGGCGTTTGAAGACCGAGGGCGCCGCCGAAGGTGTCCGACGACGAGTTCATGAAGATCGAGCGAACGATCTCGCCGAAGGCGAGCGTGACAATCGCCAAATAGTCGCCGCGCAAGCGAAGCGCCGGCAAACCGATGATGACACCGAACACAGCGGCAATCGCGCCGCCGATGAGGAGCGAGAGGATCAATGCGGGAATGTCGCCGACGAGCGGTTCCAGAATGAACGCCGCTTTACCGCCGAGATAAGCACCGACGCACATGAAGCCTGCGTGTCCGAGCGACAGCTCGCCGAGGAAGCCGACGACCATCGACAGCGACACCGCCAAAATAATGGAAATGGCGATTTTTTCAAGCAAGACCAAATCCGAGCTTTTGAGTTGACCGGTGAGAGCAAGAACGGTCAACACGATCGTCGCCAAACCGACGGCGATATAGTTGACATAATGCTTCCACTTGATTTTTTTAAGCTTTTGCATCAGACTTTCTCCCTCCGTTTCTTACCGATCAATCCTGTCGGGCGCACCAGAAGGATAATGATGAGAATCAAGAATTCAATCGCATCGGTATAAGGGGCGATCGCGGGGATCTTGAGCGAGATCGCTTCCACAACGCCCATCAGCAAGCCGCCCAGCATCGCGCCGGGAATCGAGCCGATGCCGCCGATAACCGCCGCGGTGAACGCTTTAATACCGGGCATGGCGCCGAGCGTGTTGGTCAAGCTGGGGGATTTCATCAGCATGAACAAGCCGGCAAACGCGGCAAGCGCCGAACCGATCGCAAAGGTGATGGTGATGATTTTGTTGACATTGATGCCCATCAGTTGCGCCGCTTCCTTGTCTTCGGAAACCGCGATCATGGCGCGACCCGTACGAGTGTATTTGACAAACAAGGTCAAAATCAACATGATCACGACCGAGCAAGCGAGTGTCACAAACGTGGAGTAGGGAATGCTCAAACCGAAGATGGTTGCGTTACCCAGATCCACGATCGTCACCATTTTCGGCGCCGAGCCGAAAATAATTTGTGCGAGTGATTGCAACAGCAAGCTCACACCGATGGCGGTGATCAAAACCGCCAAAGGCGAAGCACCGCGAAGCGGTTTATATGCGATTTTTTCAATGGTCATGCCAAGGATGGTACAAAACACGACCGCCGCCGCAACGGCAAGGATCGGCTGACCGCAGGCAAGCAAAGCAACGTACATGGCGTAACCGCCGACCATGATGACGTCGCCGTGAGCAAAGTTGAGCATTTTGGCAATGCCGTATACCATCGTGTAACCGAGTGCGATCATCGCATAGGTACTGCCGATGCTCAAACCATCGATCAAAGTTTTAATAAATTCCATAAAAACACCCTATCGTGTTTACGAACAATTGCCGTCGCAGGAATCTGCGGCGGCAATTGTGTCGTGTTTAGTTTTTGTGTGTCGAAAGAGATCAGTTCGCGGCTTTCAAGGTGTACTTGTCCGCAGTCTTGGAAACGTAGCCGGTGTCTTCCCAAGTGATGTCGGTGCCGGTGACACCGCTGTAGGAGAAGTCGCCGGTGAATTGCGCTTTCAGGATCTCGCAAAGATCGGAAGCCGAGATGGTCACGTCGACTTCCTCGCCCGCATCGATCGCCGCCTTCATGGCGTTGTAGATTGCGTACACGCAGTCATACGCCGAAGCGCCGAATTGGTTGAGGGTGTCCGCACCGAATTTCTCGGTGTACTTCGCAACGAAGTCCTTCACTTCCGCTTTCTCGGAATTCGAGTCAAAGTGAGAGAGCATCGAAACTTCTTGCGGGATCACAGAGAAGTCTTCGAATTGACCGGCAAGACCGTCGAAACCGTCGCAGCCGTAGTAGACCGCTTTGGGATCGATGACGTCTTTCGCTTGGGTCATGAAGACCGATGCGGGTTGATAGTAGATGGGCATAAAGATGAACTTGCAATCTTTCAAAGTGGAGATTTGCGCGGAGAAGTCTTGCGCATCGCCCGTGAAGACCGCTTCCACCGTCTTGATTTCGGCGTTCAGGTTCTCTTTGAACTGGGTGTAGATGCCGTTGGAGTAGGCGTCGTCGGATTTGTAGAAGATACCGATGGTGTCGAGGCCCAACGTGTTGACGTAGTCCGCCGCAACTTTACCTTGGTTGCCGTCCGCAAAGCACATTTGGAAACCGTTGTCGTTGGCGGGGATGTCGTCGCCCGAAGCGGACGGAGTGAGGAAGAACACGTTGTCTTCCGCCGACAGCGCGGTGTACTCAAGGCCGGGGCCGGTGGTCACCGTGCCGAGCGACACTTGCATGCCGCCTTCGAGCATCGAGTAGTAGTTGGTGGAAACTTTGGTCGGATCGTGCATGTCGTCGGTTGCGACGAGTTTGAAGTTGACGCCGTTCAGACCGCCCGCAGCGTTGATCTCGTCAACCGCCATTTGCGCCGCGTTCTTGACGGCCACGCCATAGACTGCCGCGCCGCCGGTGAGGGGGCCCGAGAAGCCAATGACGAATTCGGTGTTGTTTGCGGTGTAGTCGTTGCTGCTGCCGCCGCAAGCGCAGAAGCTCAACATCATCGCAAGAGCCATGACAATGGCTGTTACTTTTTTAAACATGATAAAACTCCTCTTCTGTATGTTTCTTACGCATCATATTTATAAATATGATCACTCTATTATTTTAACACACTAAAGCGTAAATGCAACTGTGTATAATTACAAAATTTATAGGTATATTTTATACAATTTATTGCAATTTGTTCAGTGATGAAAAGCGGCAAAAACAAAACAGACTCCGCTTGAAATCGGAGCCGATGTTTTACGGCGTTTAAATACCTTTGTAATGAGAAAAAGCCGCGGAATTTTAAGTGTTCGCCGATAATCTCCTATTGCTATTCAAGGAAAATTGCTTTACAATAGGAATATATAGGAGAGAGGTGAAAACAAGTGAAACAATGGTTGGACCACAGCTCGGTGCGTGCGAGAAAAAAGAATGTCGTGATCGTGGCGACCGTCGTGGCGGCGGCGGGGTTGCTGTTTGCGATCGCGGCGATGAACGGTTTGTCGATCCCTTGCCCCATAAAAGCGTTGACAGGGCTCGATTGTCCCGGTTGCGGCAACACGCGGGCGGTGCTATCGTTGCTTCGCTTGGACATTGCCGCATCGTTTTCGTATAACCTGTTGTGGCCTCTCGAATTTGCGTACATCGCATGGGCGTGTGTGGTTGTGGCACGATGTTATGTTAAAACGGGTCGTGCGACGTATGCGTTGCCGTGGTTATGGATCGATGTGACGGTCGGCGCGACGGTCGTTGCGTGGGGCGTGGTACGCAATGTCCTGCGCGTGCAAAACGGCGAGCCGCTGTTTGATTCAGGTTTAGCAATGTGGGTACAAGCTCTGTGCCAACGTTGGATATAAAAACAAAAGGAAAGAGGATGCGTGATGAAACGAATTTTGAAACTGTTGTGTGTTTGCCTTGCTGTTTGTTTGATATTCCCGTCTTGTGCAACCGAAAAGGAGGATCCTGCCATGCCGAAAGACACCACTTATCGTGTGCTGTTCGTCGGAAACAGCTACACCTATTATTTTGATCTGTGGGATTTGTTCACCAACGCCGCCCAAAGCCTCGGCTATACCATTGAAGCGGATCATGTGACTCAAGGCGGCTATTATTTGGATCAATACACCAACACCGCCGATCCGTTCGGTGCGCAGTTGGCGGATTATCTTGCCAACAATACATATGACGCGGTGTTTTTGCAAGAGCAAAGCACCTGCGCGATTCAAAATTACGAACGTTTTGAAGATGCTGTCAAAGTACTCGATGCGATGGTGAAGGACAACGGCGCTCAAACGATCTTGTACCAAACGTGGGGTCGTCAAATAGGAAGCCCCACGCTGTCGGCGCTTCGCTTGACCAATCAAAGCATGACCGAGGGTTTGGTCGAAGGTTATCAAAATGCCGCGCAAACGATCGGTGCACGTGTGTCGCCGGTCGGTGCCGCGTTCTATGACGTGTATACCACGCACCCTGAAATCGAGTTGTACGACCCCGACACGTCGCATCCGTCGCTCGCCGGTTCGTATTTGGCGGCGATGTGTCATGTGGCGACCTTCACAGGCGCCGATGTGCAGAACGTAACGTTCGACGCCGAACTTGACGCGGAGGTTGCCGCGGTGTTGCGCGAAGCGGCGCAACGCGCGGTTGTGACCGAGCGTGAGCGTGTGGCGGCGCAAACCGAAGAATAATTATTGCACGTCCAACACCGTTAATTCTCCGTCCGCGACGCGGAATTTGATTTCGTGTCCCGCGAACCCGAAGCCGTACACGCGCTCGGGATCGTGCTGATACGTCGGACGAGGATCGGAGGCAAGCACGGCGATTGCCGCGTCGCGCTTGTCGGCGGGGAGTCGCGCCAGCAAGTCTTGCGGATCGCGAACCGCGACGGTGCGATCTTTGACGGTTTGAGCGAAACCGCCCACCGCGTCGGGATGTGCGTCGGCAAAGGGAAGATACGGCTTGATGTCGTAAATCGGTGTGCCGTTCATCAAATCAGCACCCGTCACGTGCAAAATCGGTCCGAGTGTCGGCGACAATTCGACACGTTCCAGTTTCACGCACGATAGCCCGATGGGGTTGGGGCGAAACGGTGAACGCGTAGCGAATACACCCATGCGGGTGTTACCGCCGAGCATCGGCGGACGCACCGTCGGCGACCAATCGTCGCGCACGGCTTCGGAAAATTCCCAAAGAAGCCAAATGTGCGAAAAATCCTCCAAACCGCGTACAGCTTCGTTGACGCGGTAGGGTTCTTCAAACTGTATGGTGGCGGCGGTTTGTACAAGTCCGCTTTGACGCGGAACGCCGAATTTGCTGTCAAAATCCGTATGAATACGGGCGATGATTTTCATTAGGATCCCCTCCTATTATTTAGTATACACCCTCTCGTCAATACCGCCCGCGTAAGGAGTATGTTTATGACGATCGTTGAGTTTTACGACAAAAATCCGCCGGAGAATATCATCAGTACGTTGGTGTTGCATCCCGAGCGGGTCATATTCGTCGGAGACGCTGCCGAGCTTCCGCGCATACAGGCGTTTTATCAGCGCGTGTTTCATAATCTCGGTTGTGATTGTGAAGTGAGGACGGCGGCGGTGAAGCCGCACAATTTGTCCGATACGGTGCGAGTGCTGTCTGCAATCGTGTCGTCGGAATCGGATTGCGTGTTTGATTTGACGGGCGGCGAAGATGTGACGCTGTGTGCGATGGGAATGGTGTATGAACGCTATCGCACGAGCGGTCGCGTTCATATGCATCGATTTGATCTGCGCACGGGAACGGCATGTGATGTGACGAGCGATCGCGTGATCGCCGCCTCGCAAAAACCGACGTTGTCCGTGGCACAAAACGTGATGCTGTTCGGCGGTGTGGTCGGCGGCACGGCGGATGGCGGCGCGCTGTCGGATTGGGAGTTCACGCCGTCGTTTGTGCGAGCGTTGGATGCTATGTGGGCGGTGTGCCGTGAGGATCCGTCGGCGTGGAATGCGTCGATTTCGGCGTTGAATACGATCGGCGGGGGAGGCGCACCGCAAAGTCGTGTGTTTCGTTCGTTGCCGTTCAAACCGAACGACGCGGATCGAACGGATCGTCGTGCGCGAACGCTTGCCGATGCGCTGGTGTCGCGCGGCGTGTTGACGCAAAAACGCGACGGCGAACGGCTGTTGTTGCTGTGTGACGATCGACAGGTACGCCGTTGCCTTGAAAAAGCAGGCAATTTGCTGGAGGTGCGCATGTTGCATATTCTTCGTACGCTTACCGACACGGATGCCGAGCCGATGTTTCAAGATTGCTGTCAAAGCGTGTACATCGATTGGGACGGACGATTCGGGTTGTACGATACGGTCAATGAGATCGATGTATTGGCGATGCATGGGATGATTCCGCTGTTTGTGTCGTGCAAAAACGGCCGCGTCGATATCGAAGAATTATATAAAATCAATGCGGTTGCCGAACGCTTTGGTGGTCGACATGCAGTGAAGATGCTGGCGGCGACGTATATCGATACCGACGCTAATGCCAGAACCTATTTGTTGCAACGTGCACAGGACATGGGCATTCATGTGTTGTGCGACATGCACCGTCGTTCCGATGAAGAGATCGCGCGAGCGATCCGACAACTGTTCAAATGATGTGAAGGAGGAGAGTGCCGTGAAACGCTTGATTGCATTGCTCGGCGTGTGTGCGGTGTGTGTGATGCTCGGCGGTTGCTGTGTGTCGATGCCGCCAAAAGTTGCTCCTCCTTCCGTGAATGAAACCGTGTCCGAAGTCAAACCGACGGTGGATGTGCCGTTGGTGCTGTCGGAAAACGGTCGCGTATATGCGTCGCTTTCAAAAGAGCAACAGGAAAACTTTGATGAGATCGTAAAGCAACTGTATCAATATCGCGGCGATGACACGTTTGTCGACGACAAACCGGGCATCACGATTTATTTGCCGCATGCACTCGGTTCGGAAGACGAACTGCATCAATTGTTCACCGCTGTTGTCGATGAACATCCGGCATTTTTCTATTTAAAAACGCAATACAGTTGGTTAGAATCCAAAGGTGAGTTTTTCAATATTCGGTTTTATTATCTGTGGGATGCGCAAGGTCGCGCGACTCGCGGGGCGGAATTGGAAAGTGTCGTGCAGGCGTGGCTCGCGGAAAGCGAGGGCATGAGCGATGCTGAGAAAGCGCTCTTTTTCCACGATCAATTGATTGAAACCTGCGAATATAACCAAACGGTGGTGGATGAAAGTAAAGAGCTTGATACCATTTCCGACGAACGTTACCTCGCCAACACCGCTTATAGCGCGCTGTGCGATGGCAATCCCGTTTGCGGAGGTTATACGCACGCGTACGATTTGTTGCTCGATCGATCGGGGATCGAAAACGTGCCGATCGTCAATGAAGATCATGTGTGGACGATGCTGTGGTTGGACGGCGAGGCGTATCATGTCGATGTTACGTGGGACGACCCGACGGAAGATGACGAGAATCATATATTTTTCAATCTCACCGACGACGAGATTCGCGCATCACGTGACTATCCCGCGCAATTTTACGATGTTCCCGAAGCCACCGCCAAAGCGTATAATTTTTACGCGATGACGGAGCGGTATTTCGAGGATGCTTATGACGAATCGATTGATGAGTGCGTGCGCATGCAAATCGAAGCAGGCAACGAATGGGTTGAACTGAAATTCGCTCCCGATGTGTACGCGGAAGCTTGCATGTATTGGGTTGAAGAACAGGCATTTT
Source organism: Acutalibacteraceae bacterium (assembly GCA_045637645.1). Classification (GTDB taxonomy): domain Bacteria; phylum Bacillota; class Clostridia; order Oscillospirales; family Acutalibacteraceae; genus RGIG1959. The sequence goes on from JAZTZV010000069.1 coordinate 9,423, forward strand.
TTGATGCGGTGTATGAACTGGAAGACGACGCGTTGCGCGATACGTGGTATACCACAATTGTATATTATACCAACGACGACTATTGTACGCTGAAGATTCAACCCGATGACGGGGAATAAACGGAATTGTAAAGGGGCTGTCGCGGTAAGACATTGCATCATGTTTTGCCGTGACAGTCCCTTTTGGTTTATCTGTTTTGATGCAATTTTTAAAATATTTGCAACCGAACGGTGTTGTCGGGTAGTATTATAGATGAGGGGGTGACGGCATGGACGATTCCGCGTTAGTAGAACTCTATTGGCAACGCGACGAAACGGCGTTGAAAATCAGCGAAGATGCCTACGGTGCGTACTGCTTTCAAATCGCCTATAACATTTTGGGCGATGCCGAGGATGCCAAGGAAAGTGTCAACGATGTATGGCTTGCCGCGTGGCGTTCCATACCGCCGCACCGCCCGACGGTGTTGCAAGCCTTTTTGGGAAAACTCACGCGCAACATCAGTCTCAAAAAGCGTCGCGGCCAACGCGCGTTGAAACGCGGCGGCGGTGAACTGCCTCTGATTTATGAGGAACTCGCCGACTGTATCCCCGCACAGGGTTGTGTTGAACAAGAAGCGGAAACCACCGCGCTTTCGCAATGCATCAATCGTTTTTTGGACAGCTTGCCCGCCGTGGAACAGGCGGTGTTTTTAAGACGGTATTGGTATTTCGAAAGCATCCATACGATCGCCGTTCAATTGCGTTTCTCCGATTCCAAAGTCAAATCCATACTTCACCGACTTCGAAAGAAGCTTGCCGATGCGCTTCAAAAGGAGGGATTCCGTTATGAATAAGGATCAACTGTTGGATGCGATCGGCATGGTGGACGAGCAGAAAATCCGAGACGCTCTTATGATCAAGCGCACAAGACGGATATCGGGTATACTCGCGCTGTCGGTTGTGCTGTGTACGCTTGCGTTTTTCGTGCTTCTGTTTGTCGGCATTCGCCCGTTTTTTGGGGACGAGGTTGCGGAGTATACCGCGGAGCATATCGTGCAAGACATCGACAACGCCAATGTTGTGACGGTCGTTCCCGATCCTACGGATCGCCAATCGTACTACACGATATATGTCCCCGACGGCATGGGCGAAAGGTTGTGTTTTGAAGAGTGGGAGGCGGTTGAGCCGCAAGGAGAAGACAACCGCGACTGTCTGCTGATCTTACGATTTCATGATGTGTCTCTTGAATTTTACGACGGCGGTTGTGTACGCGCCGAAAAGCACGACTGGGATACGTATATCGGGGTGTATCGCGTTCCCGAAGATCTTTGGTGCGAGGTGTTCGCGTTTTTGAAGGGATGATTTGAGATGTATATAAAGCGGTGCTTTCGATGTAGGAGATATTCGGTTTAGATAGTATGAAAGGGGAAACAGTTTATGAAAAAAATTGCGTTAGGATTGATAATAAGCCTTGCCTTTAGTGTGTCGTGCGTTGCGCTGACGGCATATTCGAATTGTGAAGATAAAGCGAATCGTGAGGATGAGGTGCAGGTTGTCGGCGATTTGATTGACGAAACATTGAAGAATAGAAGAGATGAACTTATAGACCAATACATATCCTTGCCGGAGGATGAAAGAGAAGCGTTTTTGATGGAAGAAGCTCTTCCGTTGTTGATGGATGAAGTTTGTCGTATTCCGGAGTTAAAAGAATCACTTATGATCTCTCAGGAAGAAATGGATCAAGTCGAAGAGTTTTTGAAGATTATTTCACAGGATGAAAATGTCACATCATGATGTTTTCTTAACGCCCTTTCGATTCCGGCCTTCTGAAACGAAAAAAGAAAAGACCGCCTACAAGGCGATCTTTTCTTTTTGGCTGGGATGGCTGGTTTGTGTAATACGGAAGAAAGATCTCGTCTTTTGGCGTGTTTGGAAGGAGGCAGTCACATCAACTCCACGGGCTAAAAACAGTCCACCGGACTGTTTTCTTAACGCCCTTTCGATTCCGGCCTTCTGAAACGAAAAAAGAAAAGACCGCCTACAAGGCGATCTTTTCTTTTTGGCTGGGATGGCTGGAATCGAACCAG
>JAZTZV010000070.1:0-10069 GCA_045637645.1 Acutalibacteraceae bacterium
CGCTTTTATCATCCTTATGAGAAGTACCCATTCGGGAGGCTTTTTTTGATACTATTTTGACGGAGTCGTAGGGCGGCTCCCCTTGAAGCAAGGGGAGCTGGCGCCGTAGGGGACTGGGGGGACCGCCGCCGTAGCGGGTGGATTTCGGCGTAGCCGAAAGACGGAGGGAGAGAGAAAACTACCCCTCAGTCACGGCTTTGCCGTGCCAGCTCCCCTGACAAGGGGAGCCAAGCTGTTTGTGCATTGTACAAACTGCCCTTAACGCGACAGTCCTTTTTCGTTTTCAGGAAACGCCGTTGGCGATGTAGAACACACGAGCCAAGTCGAGCAACGAAATTTCGCCGTCACCATTTTGATCCGCACGGGCAAAAGCCGTGTCGTCGAGCTCCTTCGTGCCGTTGATATGAGCGAACACCTCTTGCGCGTCGAGAACATCCGCCGTGCCGTCGCCGTTGACGTCGCCGATGATGTTCTCGCGAATCGCGGCGGCGGTGATGGTTCCGCTGACAAACGTCGGGGTCACGTCATAATCGACACCGTCGATTGCACTGCACATTTCGGGGGACGAGAGCGAGATCGTCGCGCTTTCGCCGACATCGGCGAGCACGGTGAAATAGAACGAGAACATCGTGCCGCCCTCGGTCGGGCCATCGAAGCGACCCGATGCGAACGCCAGTTTCGCAAGACCGGGGGTCGGGATGCCGAACGAGAAGTAATAACTGCTGTCAAAGATCGCGCGGTTGAGTTCTTCCACATATCCTTCTTCCCACACATCGATGGGACGAAGCTTTGTCGGGTCATATTCGATCCACAACTGTCCGTTGACAAGATGGTGATTCTCTGATACGTCAAAGAACACTTCCACAATATCGCCGGGTTCCACCTCTTGCACGCCCGGTGTCACGGTGAACGTGACGTGCGGCGCGGTGGCAGTTGTAGTCGTGGTGGTGGTCGTGGTGGTCGTGGTGGTCGTCGTGGTTGTGGTGGTGGTCGGCACGTCGGGCGTGTCGTAGGTTTCGATCGTCACGACGGCAAGCTCACGCACGTCCACAAAACCGCGCACCACATAAATGCGGATATCCGACACGGCGATCTTGCCGTCTTGCATCAGCGTCGGGTCGGGGTTCAAATCGCCGACGCGAACAAAGCCTTTGTATTCGCCGCGCGGCAGATCGACGATGATGCCGCCCGAGGAATAGTTCGGGTGGATGAACGGATTGAGCGAGGCGTAGGTGCCGTAGCCTCCCGAGGATGTCGACGCGCCGCCGAAATGGAGAATAATGTGGGTGGCGGCGGGGTTGTACACCGTGAAATCGTAATAAATATAATCGTCAAGCGAAGCGTAGGCATACCCCTCGCCGCTTTCGTAGCGAGCGGTGCAAACGTCGGGCCAACTGTCCGTGGAATAGAACGAATAGCCTTGGTCGGCTTTGCTGACATAGACGGTGCCGGAGGCGGTGTGGTTCTTGATAAAGCCGTCGGCGCTGTCGGGCAACAACGATTGCGACGACGCGATGTGATAGGAGGTTTGCGGCAACGGCATGATGTCGTATTTCGCTTCGCCGATCGACAAATCGCGCACTGTGACGGTCGCGCCTTCGACGGAATAGATCTTGATGTCGGAAATGTCGAATTTGCCGTTTGTGACGAGCGACGGATCGCAACCGAGCGCACCGACGTGAACCGACGCGGTGTAGGTACCGATGTTCAAGTCGTAGATGATGCCGTTTTCGTCAACATACGCGGGGTCGACGAGGCGGTTGAGGGTGACGTAATGCCCGACCGTGCGCATGTCGACGATGTCCATGCCGTTGAAGGCGAGGATGATGTTGGTTTTGCCGCCTGTGACGGTGAAGTCAAAGTTTAAATACGTGTCGGAAAACACGTCCACCGTCACGAATTGATCGTCCGAGCGGCGAGTATATGCCGACGGCCAGCCGCCCGTACCCGTGAAGCTGTAACCCTCGAGCTGTTCTTCGACGGAAATGACGCCGCCGCCTTCCGACAGGGTGCGGAATTCGCCGATGTCGGCGGGCAACAGCGAGAAGCCGTTCATCATCCCGATAAAGGTGAATGAGGCGGTGCTGAGCGCGTCGTTGCCGCGCGCGATGTCGACCGCGTTCCATTGGCGTGAGCCGCCGTAGTAGGTCACGGTTTTGAGCGCCGTGCAACCCGCGAACGCATCAAACCCGATTGTGTCGACAAAGCCGACCGTTACATCCGCAAGAGCGGCACAGCCGTAAAACGCACATTCGTCGATGAGCGTGACCGACGCGGGAAGATGCACCGCCGTGAGAGCGGTGTTGCCTTCAAATGCACCGACACCGACAGCGACGACGGGTTTGCCGCCGAGTGTGTCGGGAACGGTCGCAACAGCGGCATCGCCGTCATAACCCGTGACGGTTGCGCCGTTTGCGTCGACGGTAAAGCGCCATTCGTCGCTCGCCGCGGCGGGAACCACCATTCCCGCAAACAGCGTCAACATCACGCAAACCGTGAGGACATATGCCAGTTGTTTTTTCATAAAACTAACCTCCTTTGGGAGAATGAAATGAGAGATACATGGTGCAGGGAACGGATTCATCCGATTTTTTCGTGTGAATCCCCCCGACAACGCGTCGCGTTTCACGCCGCCGTCATGCCTTGTTGACGTCGATCTCCAACACCTCGCGCAGGGTATCGAGGGCGGTGAGTCCTTTTGGGATCTTGACGGTGTAATACGGTTTTGCGCCCGCGCTGATCATCATGCGCTGTTTCAACACCGACGACCACGCCATCGCTTTTTCCATGTCGAGCGCGAGCGGATAGAGCAGGATCGCGTCGCGTTGTTCCTTGACTTCGGCGATACCCGCCGCGACCGCCATGTTGCGCAAAAGTGCGACCTCGACAAGACCTTGCACCGCCTCGGGCGGCTCGCCGAAACGGTCGATCAGTTCATCGTATACATCGAGGCTGTCCTCATGCGTGCGGATGCCCGCGATGCGACGATAGGCTTCCAGACGTCCCGCGTGGTCGGCGATGTAACTGTCGGGGATGTGGGCGCTGACCTGCAAATCGATGAGGCAATCCTGCTCGTTCATCACGACCGCTTCGCCCTTTTGCTCACGCACCGCGTCACCGAGCAGGCGCAAATACATATCGTAACCGACCGCTTCCATATGTCCGTGCTGTTGCGCGCCGAGCAGGTTGCCCGCGCCGCGGATCTCCATGTCGCGAAGCGCAATCTTAAAGCCCGCGCCGAATTCGGTGAATTCGCGCATCGCGTCGAGTCGCTTCGACGCGACTTCGTCGAGCACTTTACCGGGCGTGAACGTGAGATAGGCAAACGCGCGGCGCGAACTTCTGCCGACGCGTCCGCGAAGCTGATGCAACTGCGACAGACCGTAGCGATCGGCGTTTTCGATGATGAGTGTGTTGACGTTCGGGATGTCGACGCCCGTTTCGATGATGGTCGTGCAAACAAGCATGTCGATCTCGCGATCGAGCACCTGTCGCCAAATATCCGACATTTGTTCCTCGGTCATCTTGCCGTGGGCGACGGCGATGCGCGCCTCGGGCAACCGCATCTGCCATCCCGCCGCGACTCGCTCGATGTCTTCGATGCGGTTGTGCAAATAATATACTTGACCGCCGCGGCGCAATTCGCGCTGAATGGCATCGGTCAAAATCCGCTTGTCGTGTTCGAGGACAAACGTCTGCACGGGATGGCGATCCTGCGGCGCTTCTTCGATGATGGACATGTCGCGGATGCCGCTCATCGCCATATTGAGCGTACGCGGGATCGGGGTCGCCGACAGCGTCAGTACATCGACCGTCGGGAATTTTTCTTTGATTTTTTCTTTTTGTGCGACGCCGAAGCGTTGTTCCTCGTCGATGATGAACAGTCCGAGGTTTTTGAGTTTCACGTCGTCGCTGAGCAAACGGTGCGTGCCGATGAGCAAATCGACCTGCCCGTTTTGCACGCGCTCGAGAATGATTTTTTGTTGTTTCGGGGTGCGGAAGCGGGAGAGCATCTCCACCTCAACGGGGAATCCGTCAAACCGCGCGACCGCCGTGTTGTAATGCTGATAGGCAAGAATCGTCGTCGGCACAAGCAGGATGCATTGCTTGCCCTCGGCGATGCAACGGAACGCCGCGCGAAGCGCGATCTCCGTTTTGCCGAAGCCGACGTCGCCGCACAGCAAGCGATCCATCGGCACCTCGCGTTGCATATCGAGGCGGATCTCATCCGCACAGCGCAGTTGGTCGTCTGTTTCCTCATACGGAAAATGCCGCTCGAAATCGTATTGCCACTCGCCGTCCTCCGAGAACGCATAGCCTTTGGTCGCCATGCGCTTGGAATAGAGCGCGATGAGTTCCTTGGCGATATCCTTGACCGCCGCGCGTACGCGGGTTTTCGCTTTTTGCCATTCGACACCGCCCAGGCGATGGAGCTTGACGGTCACTTCGTCTTTCGTGCCGATGTATTTCGACACCATATCCAGTTGCGTGACGGGGACATACAGCATATCCCCTTTGGCGAATTCGAGCTTGATATAATCCTTGACGACGCCTTGCATCGTCACTTGCTGAATGCCGAGATAGACGCCGATGCCGTGTGCGGCATGCACCACATAGTCGCCCTTTTTGAGTTCTTCGAGACTGCCGATGGGTGCGCCGCGATTTTTCTTCGCCATCAGGCGGCGCTTCTTCGAACGTGCGGAACGACCGTGCGTCAGCACGGCAACCCCCGCCGACGGCAGGTCAAAGCCCGACGACAAACCGCCCGTCGTCACAAGCACGCGCCCCTTGAGCGGCTCGTCGGGATGCGGCGCATATAACGCGGGCAAGCCCGCCGCTTGCAAATCTTCGGCGAGCACTTTGGCGGTTTTTTCTTCGGGTCCCGCCAGCACGATCGCCGCCGCACCCCGCGCCATCAAATCGCGCAGGTCATCGGCAAGAAGCTCCGTCGCGCCTGAAAACGGCGGCAACTGCCGCACGTCGGTGTGGAACAGCGTGCGCACCGTGATATCCTTCACCGCGCGCGTGAAGTTTTCCGTCAACACGAGCGGATGTTTTTCCAAAACCGACAGCCACGCGCCTTCGTCGAGCATATAGGTTTCGAGCGCGCGGCACAGCTTGCCTTGCTCCATGAGCGATTTGACTTCTTCGTCCGTGCGCCATTTGGCGGCGTGGAATTGTTCGCTGACGCGACTCCATTCGCACACCAGCACCGTGCTGTCGGGCAGATAATCAAAGAGTGTTGCTTGCTCATCGTACGCGATTGAGACATATTTCGAAAGCGGCACCGACGCACCGCCGCGAAGCGCCGCCGCATCGGCGAGCAAGCCGTCCTTGGCGATCGCCTGTTTGCCGCGAAGCGACGCGGCAAGTGCCTCGATTTTGTCGGCGAGTGCCGCAGGGTCGGGGCAGATATGCTCCACGGCAGGCGCAATGCTCACCGCGCGGATCGGGTCGGTGCGACGTTGGGTTTCGGGGTCGAAATAGGACAAGGTATCCACCGTGTCGCCCCACAGTTCGAGACGGATCGGGGCGGTTTCGGCGGCGGGGAACACGTCGATGATGCCGCCGCGCACCGCGAATTGACCCGCGCTTTCCACGCGGTCGGCGCGTTCATATCCCGCCGTGACCAACGTCGCGGCAAGATCCGCCACGGGAAGCGGTCGGTCGGCGGTGATGTCGAGCGTGTTGTCGAGCAACACATCGGGCGGGATCGTGAGTTGCGTCGCCGCTTCGGCGGACGCCACCACGCAATCGAGGCATCCGCTCGCCAAACGACCGAGCACCGACAAGCGTTGTTGTTCGTATTCGCGCGACGACGAACGCATCACACCAAACGTCAATTCCGCCGCCGGATACAGCACCGCCTCAACGTCCATCAACGTCAAATCGTCGATCAGCTTCGCCGCATCCGCTTCGTCGCCCGTCAAAATCAGGAGCGGTTTTGCTTGTGCGCATAACGCACCGCCGAGCATCGCGCGGTGAATGTGCCCAAGCCCCGTGATCATCGCGGGCGTTTGTTTGTCCGCGACCGCCTGCAACAACGTTTTCACCGCCGGCTCGGCAAGTATGGTTTTATGAAGAATGTTGGTCATGGATAACTCTGCCTTTCTTGCCTTCTGCGCCGAGCATCTTGCCTCCCTTGTCAAAGGGAGGGGGACCGCGCGCACGCGCGGTGGAGGGATTCTTTCGGCTTTTTCATGTGAATCCCCCCGACAACGCATCGCGTTGTCGACCCCCTTTGACAAGGGGGTCAAGGTTGCATTTGCTGTTTTACCAAGTGATCGATATAGTCACATACATCCCGAAAATGTGCATCTATCACATTGTTCGGAATATGAACCACCTTCAACCCTCGTTCTTCCAAACGTTCCGTGCGTATACGGTCTTTCCACTGGCCTTCTTCACTGAAATGCTGTGATCCATCCAGTTCGATGATCAATTTTGCTTTCGCACAGTAAAAATCCGCAATATAATTGTCGATTACTTTTTGCCTGAGAAACCGCACAGGATAGTCTTTTAAAAACGTATACCACAAGCGGCGTTCTTCTTGCGTCATATTCCGCCGAAGCTCCTGTGCATACGGTGTTAACATCGGTTCATGCTTGTAGTTCATGCAGGCTGTCCCTTCTTGATCCCCTTTTCAAAGGGCACTGAATTTTTGAGAACCCAAAAGGTCGCGTGAGCCTCTCGTGTTTCATGTCGCAACCTCACTCCGCAAACGCCCAAACGGGCGGGCGCACACGCACCCACCCTTTTCAAAAACACAAACGCTCTTACTTCTTGCTGTACAAATTCATCGCTTTGGTGATGTCGCCTTTGGCGATCCACGCGGCGGCATCGGCGGCGTCTTCGAACGCCTTATCCATCACCTTCATGTCTGCGTCCGTGAAGCGCGACAGCACCCATGCCGCGAGATCATACTCGGGATGCGGCTTCATGCCGACGCCGACGCGCACGCGCGCGAACTTGTCGCTTCCGAGACAGGCAATGATGTCTTTGAGACCGTTTTGTCCGCCGGCACTGCCGTTCGGGCGGATGCGCAATTTGCCGACGTCAAGATTGATGTCGTCGGAAATCACGACGATCTGCGTGGGGTCGAGCTTGTAAAACATCGCCGCTTCCTGCACGGCAAGACCGCTCGCGTTCATCATCGTTTGCGGTTTCATCAGCATCACTTTGGTGCCGTCGTCGAGCGTCGCCGTTGCCGTAAGGGCGTGAAACTTCGCGCGGTCAACCGACACGCCGAGCGATTTTGCCAATTTGTCGATGCTCAAAAAGCCCGCGTTATGACGGGTATTTTCATATTTTTTACCGGGATTGCCGAGTCCGACGATCAAAAAATCGACGGGGCCCGAGGCGGATTTCTTAAAAAACATACGTAAAATTCCTTTATATAACGGATGAGGTTGCCTTTATTATGGAATAAATCGTCTTGAAAAGCAAGCGAATTTTGCACAAAACCCTGCGAATTGTGAAAAAATCGCGTCTTTTTTTGAAAAGTTTCAAAAAATTACTTGTGAAATCGGGAAACCTTATGCTATAATGAAGCGTGACGCAGTGCATCCTTTTTTTGGAAAGCACGGCGCTGAATCTGTCAATCTTTAGAAGGAGGCTATATAAATGTCTACTAAGTATGTTTATCTGTTCTCTGAAGGCAACGCCACCATGCGTGAGCTGCTCGGCGGCAAAGGCGCGAACTTGGCGGAAATGACCGCGATCGGTCTTCCCGTTCCCCAAGGCTTCACCGTCACCACCGAGGCTTGCACCCGTTACTACGATGACGGCCGCAAGATCGACGACGCGATCAAAGCGGAGATCCTCGAGAACATCACCAAGATGGAAGAGATCACCGGCAAAAAATTCGGTGACAAAGAGAACCCCCTGCTCGTTTCCGTGCGTTCGGGCGCTCGCGCTTCGATGCCCGGCATGATGGACACCATCCTCAACCTCGGTTTGAACGAGGAAGTCGTGGAGACCATGGCGACGATGTCCGGCAACGCTCGCTGGGCGTATGACTGCTATCGCCGTTTCATTCAAATGTACTCCGACGTCGTTATGGAAGTCGGTAAGAAGTACTTCGAAGAACTCATCGACAAGATGAAGGAAGAAAAAGGCGTGACCCAAGACGTCGACCTCACCGCCGACGATCTGAAAGTCCTCGCTGAGCAATTCAAGGCCGAATACAAGAACAAGATCGGCAAAGACTTCCCGACCGATCCCGTCGAGCAATTGATGGGCGCTGTCGAGGCGGTGTTCCGTTCTTGGGACAACCCCCGCGCGAACATCTATCGCCGCGACAACGACATCCCCTATTCTTGGGGTACCGCTGTCAACGTGCAAATGATGGCGTTCGGTAACATGGGCGACGATTGCGGCACCGGTGTTGCGTTCACCCGTGACCCCGCGACCGGCGACAAGGGCCTGATGGGCGAGTTCCTCACCAACGCGCAAGGCGAAGACGTCGTTGCCGGTGTCCGTACTCCCATGCCCATCGCGGAGATGGCTGAGAAATTCCCCGAGGCGTTCGCGGAGTTCAACAAGGTCTGCGGCATCCTCGAAGATCACTATCGTGACATGCAGGACATGGAGTTCACCGTCGAGCACGGCAAGCTCTTCATGCTCCAAACCCGTAACGGCAAGCGTACCGCGAAAGCGGCTCTGAAGATCGCGTGCGACCTCGTTGAGGAAGGCATGATCGACAAGAAGCAAGCGGTTGCGATGATCGATCCCCGTAACCTCGACACCCTCCTCCACCCGCAATTCGACGCGAAAGCGCTCAAAGCGGCTACTCCCGCGGGCAAAGGCCTCGGCGCTTCGCCCGGTGCTGCTTGCGGTAAAGTGGTGTTCACCGCGGAAGACGCTGAGGCGTGGAACAACCGGGGCGAGAAAGTCATCCTTGTCCGTCTCGAGACCTCTCCCGAGGACATCGCGGGCATGAAGGCTTCGCAAGGTATCCTCACCGTCCGCGGCGGCATGACCTCGCACGCGGCGGTCGTCGCGCGCGGCATGGGCACCTGCTGTGTCTCCGGCTGCGGCGAGATCAAAATGGACGAAGAGAACAAGAAGTTGGAGCTCGCGGGTAAAGTGTACAACGAGGGCGACTTCATCTCCATCGACGGCTCCACCGGCGCGATCTACGACGGCATCATCCCGACCGTGGACGCTCAAATCGTGGGCGAGTTCGAGACCATCATGAACTGGGCGGACGAGTTCCGTACCCTCAAAGTGCGCACCAACGCCGACACCCCCGCCGATGCGGCGAAGGCGGTTGAGCTTGGCGCAGAAGGCATCGGCCTGTGCCGTACCGAGCACATGTTCTTCGAAGCCGATCGTATCGCGGCGTTCCGTGAGATGATCTGCGCGGATACCCTCGAGGAGCGCGAAGCGGCTCTCGAGAAGATCCTCCCCTATCAACAAGGCGACTTCACGGCGCTGTTCGAGACCCTGAAGGGCAACCCTGTTACCATTCGTTTCCTCGATCCGCCTCTCCACGAGTTCGTTCCCGCCGAGGAAGCCGACATCGAACTCCTTGCCAACTCGCAAGGCAAGTCCGTTGCTGACATCAAAGCGATCATCGCTTCCTTGCATGAGTTCAACCCGATGATGGGTCACCGCGGCTGCCGTCTGGCTGTCACCTATCCCGAAATCGCGAAGATGCAAACCAAGGCTGTCATCCGTGCGGCGATCGCTGTCAACGCGGCGAACGACTTCAAGGTGAAGCCCGAAATCATGATCCCCTTGACGGGCGAAGTCAAAGAGCTCAAGTTCGTCAAAGACGTCGTTGTGGTGACGGCTGACGCGGAAATCGCGGCGGCGGGCGTCGAGCTCGAGTACGAGGTCGGCACCATGATCGAGGTCCCGCGTGCTTGCTTGACCGCGGACGAAGTGGCGAAAGAAACCGACTTCTTCTGCTGCGGTACCAACGACCTGACTCAGATGACCTTCGGCTTCTCGCGTGATGACGCAGGCAAGTTCCTTAACGCTTATTACGACAAGAAGATTTACGAAAACGATCCCTTTGCAAAGCTTGACCAGAACGGCGTTGGCAAGCTTATGGAAATGTCCA
>JAZTZV010000071.1:0-8080 GCA_045637645.1 Acutalibacteraceae bacterium
CATCAAGGATTTGTCTTCCTAAGACCGCTTGGCCTCCGACTTGCTTTGAGTTCGTCGCTGTCAAGCAGCAGGGTCACAGGGCCGTCCGCGACCATATCGATCGCCATGTCGGCACCGAACACACCGCTTTGCACGCGAGCGGGGAGAAGGGCTTCGAGTTCCTTGAGGAACCGGTCATACAGTGCTTTGGCTTTATCGGGTGCGCCCGCGCCCGTGAAATCGGGGCGGCGACCGCGTCGACAATTGCCGTACAGCGTGAAATTCGAGACGCACAAAATCGCGCCGCCGATGTCCTCGACCGATTGATTCATGCGACCGTTTTCGTCTTCATAGACGCGTAATCCGACGGCTTTTTTGGCGAGAAGCGCGGCGTCGTCGGCGGTGTCATCGGGGCCGACACCGAGGAGCAACAGCATACCCTTGCCGATGCTGCCCGTCAGCACGCCGTCGGCGGTCACGCTTGCGCGCGACACGCGTTGAAACACCACTTTCATCGTCTTATTCTCCCATCGTCTTGCCGTTCATCGCGTACACGACGGGCAAGAAGCAGGTGGCGGAATCGGAGAGGATGCTGGTGGAAACGTCGCCCGAATAGAGCGTCGCCTCGGTCAGCATGCCGCTTTCGAAATCGATGGTTACATCGAGCATGCATTCCTTGCCGTAGGTGTCCGCCACAACAAAACGGGCGGTGTCCTCGTCGACCATTTCGTGTGTGAAGGATTCGAGGTCACTCCAGTACATATCCGTGCCGTATAAGCGCATCAAGTCCATCAGCGTGGCTTGACCCTCGGGGGTCGCGACCGTCGGGCGGGTCACATACGTTGCCGAGGTGGGGGTGTCGTTCGCGTCGTCGGCGGGTTCCACCGTCACGCCGGGGGCTTCAAAGCAAGAGGTCAAGCAAACGGTCATCGCACACACCGCGACCGTCAAGGTCAGCACGGCGGCGAGCAAACGAAAACGAGATTTCATAGGTCAATTACTCCTTTTTCTATCGTGGTCGGGATCAGTCGGCGTTCATCGCGATCATGATGGTGCGGATGACCAGCGTGTCGTCGGTGAGGACGTTGACGGAAGTACCGTTGTAGGACAGCGTCGCTTCGGAGACGGTGTCGGCGGCGGCATCAAACGTGGCGGTGAGTTGGCAGGTTTTGCCGAAGCCGTCGGCGACCTCAAAAACCGCGTGGGTGTCGTCGGTGACCGTGTGGTCAAACACCGACAGCTCGCTCCACGTCATGTCTTTCGACATCACGCCCATCAGCAGCGACAGCGACAGTTGGCCTTTCGGAACCGCCACGGTGGGGGTGGTTTCCTCGGGTGTATCCTCGACGGGAGCGTCGGTGGAAGCGGTCGTGTCGTCGGTGGGTTCGACCACGTCGGGCGCGGTGAAGCACGCGGTCATCGACAGCGCCAACGCGCACAAGGTCAACAGGATCGCCGCACGGCGAAGAAAAGAACGAATCGTCATATCAATCAAACTCCTTTTATGAATATCCGAAATTAACGGTGCGCGCCCGTACGGGTCACGCGCACAATGCCGCTGATGCGCGACAGCTTGGCGATGACCATGTCGAGGTGTTCGACGCTGTTGACGCCGATCGTGATCTGCATCTCGCCGTGATCGTCTTTGGGTTCGCGCGCGTTGATCGCGTAGATGCTCACGTGCATCAAGGCGAGTTGCGTCGTCACGTCCGCGATCAGGCGATCGCGGTCTTTGGTCTCGAGGAACAAACCGGCTTTGAAGCTACCCGTCGGAACGGCGTTTTCCCAAGCGGCCTTGACCCAGCGTTCGGGTTGCGAGCAATGCGCGGGATCTTTGGGGACGTTCGGGCAGTCGCATTTATGGATCGACACGCCGAAACCGCGCGTGATGAAGCCGATGATCTCATCACCGGGAACGGGGTCACAGCATCGCGCAAATTTGACAAGGCAGTTGTCCATATTCTCGATGATGACGCCGCCCGCATGCGGCTTGTGCTTGGCGGGTTTTTCGAGCAGTTTTTTGGCGGCGGCTTCTTCGCGTGCGGCGCGCGCGTATTCGTCGCGGATGCGCGGCACGATGCGAGACAGCAGGATGCCGCCGTAGCCGATCGCGGCGAAGAAATCGTCCGCGCTCGAGCAATGCTGACGGCGGATCTCGGCTTCGAGCACCTTGTCATATTGCTCGGAATTGAGGCGAATGTAGTTGCGCGCGAGTTCCGCTTCGAAGGCGTTGCGACCTTCCTCGATGTTTTCCTCGCGGCGTTCTTTCTTGAACCATGCGCGAATCTTGCTTCGCGCGTCCGCCGTTTTGACGATCTTCATCCAGTCGCGGCTCGGGCCGTGACCCGCCGCTTGCGTGGTGACGATCTCGACAATCTGACCTGTTTGGACGACCGTGTCGAGCGCCACGATGCGGCGGTCGATCTTCGCGCCGACCATGCGGTTGCCGACCGCCGAGTGGATCGCGTAGGCGAAGTCGATGACCGTACTGCCCGTCGGGAGCGAGATGACGTCGCCTTTCGGGGTGAAGACAAACACGTCGTCCTCGGCGAGGTCGGTGCGGATGCTTTGCACGATTTCCGCTTTGTCGTCGGCGTCTTGTTGCGTTTCGATGAATTGACGGATCCACGCAACGCGCTCTTCGAGCTTGTCCTTTTTGTGGATGCCGAGTTTATATTTCCAGTGCGCGGCGATGCCGTATTCGGCGGTGTAATGCATCTCCCATGTGCGGATCTGCACTTCGAAGGGGATCTTTTCCTTGCCGAGCACCGTCGTGTGGAGGGATTGATACATATTCGCCTTGGGGGGGGAGGTGTAATCCTTGAAGCGGTTGGGGAGCGGGCGGAACATCTCGTGGATGTGACCGAGCACGTTGTAGCAATCGTTGACCGTTTCCACGATCACGCGCACCGCGTACACGTCGTAAATTTCGTCGAAGGATTTTTGTTGCAGGAACATCTTGCGGTGGATGCCGGGGATGCTCTTGATGCGACCCGACAAATGGCATTGGATGTCATGCTCGGCAAGACGTTCACGAATGCGGTCTTGCACCGATTCGAGTAGATCGGCGCGGGTCGCGCGGCGTTTTTCAAGTGCTTCCTCGATCTCGGCGTACGCGATGGAGTCCAAAATGCGCAAACTCAAGTCCTCGAGTTCTTCCTTGACACTGCGGATACCGAGTCGGTGCGCGAGCGGCGCATAGATATCCATCGTTTCTTTCGCCTTGTCGCGGCGTTTTTGCGGATCCCAGCCGTCGCTGGTGCGCATGTTATGCAGGCGGTCGGCGAGTTTGATGATGATGACGCGGACGTCCTTACCCATCGCCATGAACATCTTGCGTACGTTTTCCGCTTGTTGTTCTTCTTTGGAGAAAAAGTCGATTTTGGTGATTTTGGTCACGCCGTCAACGAGAAGCGCGACGTCTTTGCCGAATTGGCGTTCGATGTCGGCGGTTTCGAGCGCGGTGTCCTCGACCACATCGTGGAGCAAGCCCGCTTCGATGGTTTCGGTGTCCATGCCGAGATCCACCAAAATGATCGCGACGTGGAGCGGGTGGCAGACGTATTCCTCACCCGAACGACGGCGTTGACCGTTGTGGCAGTCCACCGCCAGTTGAATGGCGCGGTCGATGCCCTCGTGGTCGTACGGGCGATCGCTTTTTTCCAGTTTGTCTTTTAAGATTCGAATCAATTCAAATGCGTCTCGAATCATAAAAACCACCCCTTAGAAGAGCAAGTAATAAGTAAAAGTGAAAAGTGAAGAAGTCAATTCTTGTCGCCTGTTGCCTTCCCTTTAACAAGGGAGGTGTTCACCCTTGCAGCCGCTTCATCAGCGGGGTATCGCGGATGTCGGCTTTGCCGCTGACGGCGGCAAGCTCGATGCGGATGCTGTCGCCGCCGTTGGTGAGCGTGATGAGTCCCGCTTGGCGCATCACCTCGACCGTCGGACGAAGCTTCGCGCACGGGATCGTGTCGCGGAAAATATGATGCAGGCGTTCGAAGGAGCCTTCGAATTCGCCGTGTTCCTTGAGATAACGGTAAAGCGGCACCAAATGCGCGTCGCGCGTCGGAGTGACGGCGTCGTGTTCGTCGGCGGAAAGTGCTTCGCCGCACATCAAGCGGTCAAACAATCGCTCCGCCGCGATCACATCCTCTTGCACCGTGTCCGCAAAGCGTAAATCTTTGATGATCACGGACACCGATACCGTGCCGCGATATTCGTTGCGGTCGAGAGACACGGCGAGATGCACCGTGTCGCCTGCCTCGAGTCCCAGCACGTTCGGCGGCGTGCCGAAGCGGATCGCGTTGACGACCACGCCGTCGCGCGAAAGCGACAGGCGCGTGTGGCGCGTGCCGACGAGCGACACGCTTTCGACCGTCATTTTGAAAAGTCCGAATTGCGGAGCGGGGTTGCCCGCGCCGAACGGCTCAAGCTGTTCCATGGCGTCGAGCTTGTCGACGTTGATTTGCGACGGCATCAAACGGAAATCCATCGTCAGCTCCGCAACGGGCATCTCGGGGTAATGCTCGGCGGCATACGCGTTGATACGCTCGCGGAATTCGTCGACGCGCGAAGCGTCCATCCCGAGACCTGCGGCGAGTTGGTGTCCGCCGTAGTTGAGAAGCATATCCGCGCACGACGCGATCGCGTCGAACAGCGAAAATCCCGGCAAACTGCGACCCGAGCCTTTGGCAACACCGTCGCTGACAGACAAAAGGATGCACGGCTTGCCGTATTTATCCAGTACGCGCGCGGCGATGATGCCCACGACGCCCGCGTACCAGTCACTTCCCGACAGCACGATGACACGCTGCGCCATCACCTCGGGATGAGAATCGATGTATTCATAGACCTCCTGCATGATGGCGGTCTCTTTTTGTTGACGTTCGGTGTTGTAACCGCCGATGAGTGAGGCGAACGTGGCGGCGTCCTCGTCGTTGTCGCTGAGCAACAGCTTCAGTGCCGCGTCGGGGTCGCCCATGCGACCGGCGGCGTTGATGCGCGGCGCAAGCGTGAAAACGGCGGTGCCGGCGGTTTGACGGCGGTTGTCCGCGCCCGCTTCGCGCGCCAAGGCGGCAATGCCGGGGCGGGCGGCGCGATTGATCATCGCAAGACCCTCACGCACCAAACGGCGGTTCTCGCCCTCAAGCGGCATCACGTCGGCAAGCGTACCCAGCGCCACCAAATCGGCATAGCGCGACAGCGCCCAATCCTCGTCGCCCTCGAGCGCACACACCAGCTTAAAAGCGACGCCGACACCCGCATACATTTTAAATTCGCTGTCGCAATCCTCGCGATGCGGATCGACGACCGCGACGGCGGCGGGAAGCGCGCCTTGCGGTTGGTGGTGGTCGGTCACGACGACGTCAATCCCCTTGCTCATTGCGTAGGCGACTTCGTCGACGGCGGAAATGCCGTTGTCAACGGTCACGAGCAACGTCGCACCGCCTTTGGCGATGTCGTCGATCGTGGACGGATGCAAGCCGTAGCCCTCGTCCTCACGGCGGGGCAAGCGGTAGTATACATGTGCGCCTTTTTCGCGCAGATAGGTGACAAGCAGAGCGGTGGCGGTGATACCGTCGGCGTCATAATCGCCGAACACGGCGATCGTTTCGCCGTCATCAATCGCGCGTTGCACGCGTTCCGCGGCCACATCCATGTCCGCGAACGCAAAGGGATCTCCGAGCACCTCGTCTCCTTGCAACAACGCCGCCGCTTCGTCGGGATCGGTGATCCCGCGCGCCGCGAGCAACAACGCCGCAAAGGAGTCAATCTCGCACGCGGAGGCAATTTGTGCCGCGGCGGATTTGTCCAAAGGCGCAAAGGTCCAGCGCCGAAAACTCATGTTCTTCTCTCCGTTTCCGATCAAAATGCTTTTGAAACGTATTCAATCAAAAAACACTTATCCATAATAATAAAACAGTATAGCATTTTTCGCGCGATTATTCAACATTTATTTCAGAAATGTAAAAAACGTCCGTAAGGGGTATGTTGCCACGGTATTTCGCGGTAACGTCTTGCGGCCTGCGTACACGCTACAAGCCTGCGGTTGGATGGTCTGCGGGTGTTTTATTTCGGAATAAAACGAACATAACGCTGTCTGCAGATTGGATGGATCCTGTGAACAAGGCTGTTTTCAAGATGGAGGTGTCGCATTTTTGCGACACCTTATTTTTTTTGGCAAAAAGTCACTTGACAAAACGAAATAAGGCGTATACCATAAAGAACATCTGTTCGTTTAATAATATACGGAGATGAAATATATTATGTATTACAATAAATTCTATATCGAACGGGTGTTCTTTTACGCGCGATCACCGCCCGCAATCAATCACAAAGCGAAAGACACAACGAATACATTGATTAATGGAGGGATACGATGAACGTATTGAAAAGAAGTATTGCGCTGCTTTGCACGATCTCACTGATTCTGTGCCTTGTGCCGAGCACGGTTTTGGCAAGCGCAATATCTGAAACGGCACAACCGCTCAATTCCGAAACGTTGCTTGACACCTCATCCTTGACGCAGACGGTCGATATTGAAAACCTTTCCGCTTCGGACATCCTTGGAGAAATCACCTCGCTTCGCGATGCGAGCACCAAGCACTTTCAGCTTGTAGACGGTTCGATGTTGGCGGTGTCCTATCCTGTTGCTGTGCATGAACAAGTGGACGGTAAATGGATCGAGATCGACAATACTTTGACCGAAGCAATAGACGCCGACGGCAATGCCGTTCTGCAAAGCGGCGCGCAGACGATGCGTGTCTCCTTTGCCGCGGATGACCAAAACGGTCGTTTGGTCACGGTGGAGAATGTACACACCGATGCACAGGTAAGCATGTCTCTGTACAGCACCAATGAAACGGCGCTGACCGTTACGGAGCAAGTACCGTCGCAGGAATTGTTTGCGCTCGACACGCTTTCTGCAGCCGGTATTTTCGAAAACGTGTACAACGACATTGATATTGAGTATGTCTTAAACGGTGCTACGCTCAAAGAAAATATCATCGTCAAAACCGCCGATGCTATGCAAGCGATCACCTTTGCGTTGCATTGCCAAAATATCGTTGCCGTTTTGCAAGAGGACAACAGCGTGCTGTTGCAGGATGCCGACGGCAACACCGTGTACACGATTCCTGCGCCGTTTATGAGCGATGCGGACGGTGCCTACTGCGATGACATTGCGGTAGGTCTCTCGCAAACGAGCACAGGTTATCTGTATACCGTGGTTCCTTCTGCGGTGTGGACAAGCGATCCTGCGCGTGTATATCCGATCACGATCGATCCCCAAATTTCAAGCGATACCGATCCTGCCAACATTCACGGCGCATTTATTAAAGAATCCGATCCCACCGGCAAATACGGCGGCGAATCGTATATGTGGATCGGCAACAATACCAACGGGCAATCCTGCCGCGGCTTGTTGCAGTTTGATCTGCCTGAAATCAAAGCATCCGATTATGTCACAGGCGCATACATCAAGCTGTGCCCCGCGAACGAAAGCGAAGGCATAGCAAGTGATTGGCGATCGTGGAACGACAACTACCTGAACGGTTCCATGGTGCTGGAAGCACACAAGATTACAAGTGCGTGGAGTGAGAGCACCGTCACGTGGGATAACGCGCCTACGTTCAGCACGACGGTCATGGATGCGGTAACGCTGACACCGAATCATTCGATCTATGGGCAAGCCCCGCATTGGACGGCGGTCAACGTGTCCGAGGTCGCCAAATCGTGGTACAACGGCGGCGCCAACAACGGCGTGCTGTTTAAACTGAACAACGAGGGTGATCACAGCTTTGCCGCAGAATATCTTTCCGATGTATGGATGATGGCGGACTATGCGGGTGAACGCGATTATCAACCGCGCATCTTTGTGCAATACCGCAGCAAGGCGGGTGTGGAAGGTGCTTATTCCTACACCTCGGCATCGGCGGGTACAGCAGGCGTAGGCTCTGTTCAGCTCAGTTCGGGCAATCTTGTGTTTTCACACGGTGACTTGGCGGTGGATGGAGGCTCCATGCCCGTGGCAATCAGCCATGTGTACAACACCTGCAACAACACCGTCAACAAGGGCTACGGCTACGGCTGGCGCGTCAAC
>JAZTZV010000072.1:0-7137 GCA_045637645.1 Acutalibacteraceae bacterium
CCCTTGACAGCCCCGTGGTGCGTATGGTATACTTTAACTGTCCTCAAGAGGACCGTATATCGCGGGATGGAGCAGGGGTAGCTCGTCGGGCTCATAACCCGAAGGTCGGTAGTTCGAATCTATCCTCCGCAACCAAAGAAAACTCAAATCGCAACAGCGATTTGAGTTTTTTTCGTTATGAAGACAGATGGAATCACCGACCGAGGGTTATGAGCCCTTGGGCGAATAACCTGCTTCGTTGCCGCGCGCCCGCAGTGCGGGATACAGCGCGGCATAAGAAACTGCCGCGGTCGAAATTCGCCGAGCGAAAGGGAGATGAGCGAATTTCGGGCACCGCAAAGGAAGGTCGGTAGTTCGAATCTATCCTCCGCAACCAAAAAAATTCCCAAGTCGTAAGGCTTGGGATATTTTTTTACCTCTTCACTCTTCACTTTTCACTCTTCACTAATCTCTGCAAGGGAATTTTTTGGAAGTAATAAGTAATAGTGAATAGTGAAGAAGTATTTTGCAAGGCTTTGCCTTGCACTTTTTACTTTTAGGGGGTAAAATAAATTTAAGAGATGAAAACGATGAAAGAAAGTCCGTTAATGATAAAATCCAAAGCATTAGCAGTTTGAGGTTTTTCTTGTTTTCGAAGATTGACTCAACCGACCGAGGGTTATGAGCTTTTGAGCGAATCTTTTCATTACCGCTTGTGTTTTTTCCTTGAGATGGTATAATAACGGTTAGGAGGTGAGAGCATGGCAACGAGGTATATCTGTGATCTTTCGTTTCACGATACGCTTGATAAATCGTCCTATCTGAACGATCTTCCCGTGATTCAACATCTTCGAACAATGGATGGCTTGGACTTTTCTTCGGATGTGACGTTTTTTGTCGGAGAAAACGGCACGGGCAAATCAACGTTGCTCGAAGCGATTGCGGTCGCCTACGGATTTAACGCCGAGGGTGGATCAAAGAATTTTACTTTCTCGACCAATGCCACGCACTCGGAGTTGTACAAACACATCAATCTCGGTAAAAAAGGCTTCGCCAAAGACGGTTTTTTCCTGCGTGCCGAGAGTCTGTACAATGTTGCCACCAACATTGACGATTTGGATAAATTGCCGTCGTTTGATGCCCCGATCATCGGTGGTTACGGCGGCGTGTCGCTCCATAACCAATCTCACGGCGAGAGTTTTCTCTCTATCGTGCAAAACCGATTTTTCGGAAATGGACTTTATATTCTTGACGAACCCGAAGCCGCGCTCTCGCCGATGCGGTTGTTGACGCTGATGGTGGAAATGCACGAACTTGTTAAGAAAAACTCTCAATTCATCATTGCGACTCACTCGCCGATCTTGATGGCGTTTCCGCATGCCGACGTGTGGGAATTTTCGCAAAACGGCATGAAACGCGTGAACTATCAAGATACCGATCATTTTCAAGTCACCAAACATTTTCTGGAAAACCCCGACAAAATGTTACGGTATATGTTAGAAGACGGAAAAGAGTAAACCTAAAAAAGGAAGAGTGATGTGTATGGGACTGATTTCTGCTTTTTTATACTGTTTGCATACAGCAAGAAAAGCTAAAAAATATCGCGCGATGGGAAAAGAAGGCTTGCTTGCTTTGGACGATGAGGCTTTGTACAATGCGGTGGAATGTATTTGTCATGATATCGTTTGCGATGTACACGATCAAGAAATCACCGAAGAGCAACGTACGGTTTATGCGCTGATGGAATTCGAAGCGGAAGTGAACAACGGCGGATTGTGCCAGTTTTTTGTCAATTCCAGCGGTGAATGTGCACCGTATATCAGCGACGCGCTTGCCACGGTTGGTGCCGAGAAATTGAAAGCGTTATACGACAGCTTCATTGAAAACAATCATATCGATCCTGCCGATTTGTCGTCGTTTAAAATTCAATCTGTGGAGGAATACGAAGCACAAACCAAGCGATTTGATTTTGACAGCTTTGATGATCGTTTTTATGAAGACGGTGACATTCATCAACAAATCATCGCGTATGCAAAGCGAAATCTTGATCCGATTTTAAACGTATAAGGCTATGTGTAAAACGGTTGCAATTTATGAAGGTTTATGCTATAATAAACGAAATTCAATTTAAGGAGGATTCGATTTATGGTAAACGAAAATGTGCGTCAATTGCTCAACGATCAAATCAACAAGGAACTGTATTCAGCGTATTTGTATCTGGATTTTTCCAACTATTTTAAAGCGGCGGGACTTGATGGCTTTGCCAATTGGTACATGATTCAAGCGCAGGAAGAGCGCGATCATGCGATGCTGTTTTACACCTATCTTCAAAACGAAAATATGCCCGTGACGCTCGAAGCGATTGCAAAACCCGATAAAGAACTCACGTCTCACATGGCGGTGTTGAAGGCCGGCTTGGAGCACGAGTTGTATGTTACGTCTCTTATTAACAACATCTACGCGGCGGCATACGATGCGCGTGATTTCCGCACCATGCAATTCCTTGACTGGTTTGTCAAAGAGCAAGGCGAAGAAGAAACCAACGCCAACGATTTGATCACCAAAATGGAACTTTTCGGTTCCGATGCCAAAGGCTTGTATATGCTGAACCAAGAGCTTGCCGCGCGCGTGTACAGCGCGCCCTCGCTCGTGCTGTAAAAATGCGATTCCCACACGGATTCCGTGTGGGAATTTCTTGTGAAGGGTGTGAACTATGGAACTTGTTTTGCTGACGGCTCTCGGTGTCGGCGGCGCGACGATCATCGGTTCAATCATCGGATTTGTGTTCAAATCCGTGTCGCATAAATTTTCCGACATCGTGTTGTCGTTTGCGGCAGGCGTGATGCTTGCGGCGGCTGTTCTCGGATTGATCTTGCCTGCTGTGGAAACAGGCGGAACATACGGACTGCCCGTGACGATCGTCGGTGTGTTTGTCGGCGCGTTGTCGCTGAATCTCATTGACCGTTTGGTGCCGCACTTACACCGTTTTGTCGGTGTCGATGCCGAACCGCATCCGAACGCCGATTTAAGCAAAGTGCTGTTGTTTGTGATGGCGATCGCGATCCACAATTTGCCCGAAGGCATCGCCGCGGGTGTGGGCTTTGGTGGTGACGATCCGACGCAAGGCTTGCTGATTGCGGGTGGCATTGCTCTTCAAAACATTCCCGAAGGCATGGTCATTATTGCACCGATGCTTGCGGCGGGTGTCTCGCCGCGCAAAACGTTTATTTGCGCGATGATGACCGGACTTGTCGAAGTCGTCGGCACGTTGATCGGGTATTTCGCGGTGTCGGTCGCTTCGACAATATTGCCGTTTGCATTGGCGTTTGCGGGCGGTACTATGCTGTATGTGGTCAGTGATGAAATGATCCCCGAAACGCATGCTCACGGCAATGAGCGCGGTGCGACATATGCGTTGTTGGTTGGTTTTTGTGTGATGCTCGCAAGCGACGTATTGCTTGGATAAATGAAAAAAAGAGAGTCTCTGCTGAGACTCTCTTTTTTTATTGCTTATTTGAAGCGTTCGCCGCCTTCGACGTTGTTGTTGAGCACCAACGTGCTGTACAGGAACAGGACGTCTTTGCCTTCCGCATCTGTGATTTGATCGAGCGAGAAATAGAACGTTTCGCGCAAATCAATGACGGTGATGGTTTTGTAGCCTTGTGCCAGAAGCGGTGCGATGCTGCTTCCGAACGAATCGCGGTAGACGATCAATTCCTTGTCGGTGGTCGCGTTCGGATTGGTGATCGTGATGGGGGCGGTTTTACCTCCTGACAAGAACACTTCGTAAGGATCGATGCCCTCGAGTTTTTCGAGATCATAGATCGCGTTTGCCGCGTTCGTGCCGTGGTTAAAAGCGGTCAAACTGTCAATGGTGTCGTTTGTCAACCACTGCAACGTGTCGGGGTCAACGGGCATCGAAGCGTGACCGTAGTATACGCCGTAAAACGGGTTTTCGCTTGTTTGCGTGGTGTACTCGTCGGGGATGGATGTGCCCATCGCATCGGTGAGTGTTTGTGCCACATCAACGATGGCTTCTTGTCGCCAGTGCGTGTCGGTGGCATAATAATCGTCTGCCGAGAGAAGCGGCATGATGTCAATATACGTCGCGTACGGCATTTTTTCGCAAACTTGTTGCACAAACGCGTCGTTGTCAAACGACAAATGTCCGCTTTGCGGGGCAATCAAGCTGTTCTTGTCGGGGATGATCGAAACGTACACATTGCTCACTTTGCCTTCAAGCTTTTCGGTATAAAGCTGTTGCAAGCGTCCGCAGGCATACTCGATGGATTCGTTTGAAATCTCGTGATCCATTTTACTGATATAGCCGTCTTCGATATAATAGCCGTTGTTGTCGCTCAAACCGTACAGGTAATATGCTGACATGGCTTTCAATGTGCGAAACGCGTCGCGAAGGGGGAATTGGTCAAGAGTGTAATCCTCGAATTTCACCATAAAGGATTCGCCGTCTTTGGCGTTGAAAACGGTGTCGATGTTGAATTTCGGGAATTGGTCAAGCGGACTGCGTTCCTTGACGGAATAGGCACTTGCGGGCTTGAACCAGCAGGTCACCGCCAACACAAGCGCAAACGTGCCCACAAGAATGGTTTGGAAAACCGATTTTTTGTTTTTCATTGATCGACACCTCCTTTAAAAGCGGAAATACAGGAACGGACTGAACGAGCCGTCCACGAGATAAGCGGTCATCAAAATCAGCAAACCGATCACAAAGAGCGGTTTCACCACGGTACCGACTGCTTCGCCTGCACGCGTGCCGAAGCAAACGGTTGCGAGCTTTTTCGGCAATGGCGTTGCGCCGATGATCGCTGCAACGAGGATTACGGCGTAGCTACGCAAATAATAAAGTGTTTCGCCGGACACAAGCGGCACGTTGCCGACACCGAACAACGATACAACATCGCTGTATGCCTGCGGCAAATCCTCGGCGTTGAACAAAATGAAGCTGATCATAACAAAGAAGAGAATATACACGCGCGACAGCACCTTGGATTTGCCGAGCGGTTTCAACAGCCACAGCTTTTCCACGACAAGCAAAACCGCAAACAATAAGCCCCACAAAATGAAGTTCCACGCCGCACCGTGCCAAAAACCCGTTAACATCCACACAACAAAGATGTTAAAAAACCAACGCGGTTTTGAAACGCGATTGCCGCCGAGGGGGATATAAACATAGTCGCGGAACCATGAACCGAGCGACATGTGCCAGCGACGCCAAAATTCCGTGGCGGATTTGGAAATATACGGGTAATTGAAGTTTTCGAGAAAATCAAATCCGAAGATGCGTCCGAGTCCGATGGCCATATCGCTGTAACCCGAGAAATCAAAGTAAATATACAGCGAAAAGGCGATGCCGTAGATCCAGTAGAACAGCACCGATTTCTCGTCGCTTGCGCGAAACGCGTCGCACAGTGCCGCCAATACATCGGCAACCAGGATTTTTTTGCCGAGACCCATCACAAAGCGTTGAATACCGCTCCAGATTTTGTCAAACGTGTGACGGCGTTCACGAAGTTGGATGGCAATGTCGCTGTAACGCACGATCGGGCCCGCGATCAACTGCGGGAACATGGTGACGTATGCCGCCAAATCGATCAAATTGCGTTGTGCCTTGACATCGCCGCGATAGACATCCACGTCATAACTGAGGATTTGGAAGGTGTAAAAGCTGATGCCGACGGGAAGTGCGATTTTCAAAAACGCGATGGAAAGACCAGTTGCGGCGTTGAAATTGTCGATAAAGAAGTTGGCGTATTTAAAATACACAAGGAAGGACAGCAAAATGCCGACCGTGGCCCATGTGATCCAAAGCGACGTTTTCTTGCCGCGAAAACGCTCAATCAGCAAACCGCCGCCGTATCCGACCAAAATGGAGATTACCATTAAGATTAAGTAACGCGGTTCGCCCCAACCGTAAAACACCAAGCTCGCCGTCATCAAGACAGCGTTTTTGAACATGCGCGGTACAAGAAAATAGACAAGCAACGTGATGGGCAAAAAGTAGTACAGAAAGGGAATGGACGAAAACAACATAGGGTGATCATCTCCTTGAGAAAAGGGCTGTTGCTATTGCTAGCAACACCCCTTTCGGTTGCAAGATTGAGTGTTTGGTTTACGCAAGCGCTTC
The DNA here is from genome assembly GCA_045637645.1 of Acutalibacteraceae bacterium. Taxonomy (GTDB): domain Bacteria; phylum Bacillota; class Clostridia; order Oscillospirales; family Acutalibacteraceae; genus RGIG1959. Next base: position 6,125 of record JAZTZV010000072.1, read on the forward strand.
TTCCACAGCGTACACAGTCACGTCGTAGGAAGCGGAAAGCTTCGTTTTGAAGTTGTCGATGAGGTCGCCGGCACCGAACGCCACAACCACATAGTCGTCAGCGAGGGTCGCGATGACGAGCTTCTCGGGGAAACCGCACATCCAGTGGTTGTTCTTGATCGCGTCTTGCATCGCCGACACGAAAGCCGCTTGATCCGCGCCTTCTGCGATGTGGTAAGCACCGGCGGTGAAGTTGTTCGCCATCATCATGTGGATGTAGTGAGCAGCGCCGTCGATCATGTCAGCCGCGTCAGAGGGGCAAACCAACAGACCTTGAAGGGATTCTTTGTCAGCAACATCGAGTTCCATCGGATCGCCGGGGATTCTCTCGTCTTCGCTGTAGCTGTTAGCAACAGTGGTCAAAATGTCGAGGGGAGCCGACACGCCTTCGAGTTTCACGGTCGCGTCACCGCTGTTGGTGGTGCCGCAAGCGGCGAGGGACAGAAGCATCAGAGCGGACAGAGCAATAGCAAGTACTTTTTTCATGGTTAGTTTCTCCTTTTTTATATGAATTTAATCTTGCACAATGGTAAATGAGCCGTTTTCTTCGTCGGCGGTCAAGGTGTATGTGTCGCCGTTGATGATCACGGTAGCATCGGGGGCGGTGACGTACCAGTACAGCACCACAAAGTCCGATGTTTTGTAGGGGAACGAGGATTCCAACGCACCGTCGTTGTTTTTTACAAAGATCGAGTCATCGGTTTCCACTTGGATCTCGCCGTCAAACGCGACGGTGAAGGTTGCGAAGTAGCTGTCACCCGTGCGGGCAAAAGCGGTTGCGGGAAGTGCTTCTTGATTTACGTTAGAGTCAAGTGACCAATCGCTTGAAATGATCGGTGTCGGTTGATCGGGCTGAAAATACACAGTGCCGAACACAATCAAAGCCACACATGCGGCGATCGTACCGATCATAGGTATCAATCGAACGGCCGATTGACGTTTCGGTTGAGAAACGGCGTTCATCACCTGTTCTT
>JAZTZV010000073.1:0-14728 GCA_045637645.1 Acutalibacteraceae bacterium
CGGTGTGCCACCGTTTTGACAAACACGTCGCGCACGTCTTCGGGCACGACGTAGTCGCGACCTTTCAGTTGTGCGAACGCTTTGGACATGGCCGTCACGGCAAGTGTCGCGCGCGGCGACGCACCGCGCAACAATTGCTCGCTCGTGCGGGTCGCATTAATGAGCGACACGATATAGGTCACGACTTCTTCGCTGACGTGCGTTTTTGCGACCTCATTTTGCAGCGTAACCAAATCCTCATGGCTCATCAACGCCGCAAGTGCTTGCAACGGGTTGCCGTCACGACGGTCGAGCACCATCGCCACTTCATGCTCCGCATCGGGATAACCGAGCGACAGACGCACCGTGAAACGGTCCATCTGGCTGTCGGGCAGGAGCGAGGTACCTGCCGCGCCCGTCGGGTTTTGCGTTGCCAGCACGATAAAGGGACTCGGCAGTTTATGCGTCACGCCGTCGACGGTCACTTGACCTTCCTCCATCGCTTCAAGAAGCGCGGATTGCGTGCGCGAGGTGGCGCGGTTGAGCTCATCCGCCAAGAACAGATTGCACAGCACCGCACCTTTTTGATAATTCAGCTCGCCCGTTTTTTGGTCAAGCACCGAATAACCCGTCACGTCCGACGGCAACACGTCGGGGGTAAACTGCACGCGGCTGTATTCGAGATCCATCACTTTGGAAAACGCGAGTGCCATCGTGGTTTTGCCGACACCGGGGATATCTTCGAGCAAAATGTGACCTTTGGCGAGCATGACCGCCATCACCCACGCAAGAGCTTCTTCCTTGCCGACGATCACACGGTTGACCTGCGCGAGCGTTTTTTGGGCGGCGGCCGCCACCGAAATCTGTTGTTCTGCCATATTGTGTACATCCTCTCCGTTTGGTTTAGGGGAATTTATCATAATACTACCAATTATATAATGCGTACCGTCAACTTGTCAACAACATGCACGAGTTTTCACAGTTTGTTCGCGAATCCGTTGACTTTCCGCGCGGATTGTGCTATATACAAATCAAACACATTCTTTGAGGTGAGCCATATGATCATCCGAAACGGCTTCGTGCTCCACGGCACAACCAATACCTTTGAAAAAACCGATCTGGTCATCAAAGACGGCATCATTGCCGGCTTCGGCGGTCAAGTCGAGGATGACGAAATTTATGACGCTGAGGGACTGTATGTGCTCCCCGGCATGATCGACACGCATATCCACGGCTACATCGGTGTCGAATTCGCACAGCATGACGGCAGCTTTGAAAAGGCGCAAGAAGCACTCGCGGCGGAAGGTACCACAGGCTTTGCCGCGACGGTGCGTTGCATGGAATTTGAGGACATGCTCGCCTGCGACCGCAACGCGGCAAAGCAAGCGCGCCTCCCCGCAGGCGGTGCCAAGGTGCTCGGCATTCACAACGAAGGCCCCTTCGTTTCATACAAACGCACCGGTGCGATGCAACCGCCGCAAATCGACTGTTCCGTCGACGCCGCGGCGGCAATGATCGACGCGGGCGAAGGCTTTTTGAAACTCGTCACGATCGCACCCGAGCGCGAGGGCGCGCTTGACATGATCGCGCATTTCACCCAAAACGGCGTTCAAGCCACCATGGGTCACACCGACGCAACGTTCGAGGAAGCAACCGCAGGAATCGACGCGGGCGCGCATCGTGCGACGCACGTGTTCAACGCGATGCGACCGCTGTCACATCGCCAAACGGGCATTCTCGGCGCGGCATTGACAGACGATCGCGTAGGATGTGAGATGATCGCAGATTTTGTGCACCTCGACCCCGCCGCCGTCAAACTGGTCTATCGCGCCAAAGGTGCCGAGCGCATCACGCTCATCAGCGACGCGGGCGCACAATCGGGACTCCCCAACGGCGACTATGTTGTGGGCGGACGCGTGCGCCACGTGCGCGACGGTCTTACTTTGACCGATGACGGTGTGATTTGCGGCAGCTGCTTCTCGATGCTCAAGGGTGCGCAAAACCTGCGCTCACTCGGCATCCCGCTCGAAGAGATCGCCGTCATGGCATCCTATAACCCCGCCAAAACACTCGGCGTATTTGACCGTCTGGGCTCAATCGATATCGGCAAGGCCGCCGACGTCATCGTCATTGACGGCGATTTTAACATCCACGCCGTGTTTGTCAGCGACAAATGAAAGGAGCGAACGTCATGCGTCTCGGCATCGACATCGGCGGCACCGCCGTCAAACTCGGCATCGTCGACGACAACGGTTGTGTTGTCGAACAACGCGCCATCCCAACGGGTGCCGAACGCCCCGTTTGCGAGATTTTGAAAGATATCATCGACGCGGCAACCCCGCTTTGCGAGACCTATCATCCGCGTGCCGTGGGCATCGGATCGCCCGGACGCGTCGATCCTGTACGCGGACTCGTGCTTCGTGCAGGGCATTTGCCATTCGACAACACCCCTGTGCGCGACATTCTCGGCGGCGCGCTCAAGCTCCCCGCGTTCATCGACAACGACGCCAACTGCGCCATGATCGCCGAACACAACATCGGCGCTTGTGCGGATGTGCGCGACGCGTTGATGATCACCATCGGCACAGGCATCGGCGGCGCGATCATCATTGACGATCAACTCTACCGCGGACATAATTTCCGCGCGGGCGAACTCGGGCATTTCATTCTCGATCTCGACGGCGCACCTTGCCCTTGCGGATTGCACGGATGCTTTGAGCAATATGCTTCCGCGTCGGCGCTGTGCACTCAAGCCGCCACTGCCGCAAACGCCGCGCCCGACAGCTTGCTCGCAACGCTCGCACGCGAACAAGGCATGAGCGGCAAAGCGGTGTTTGCCGCAATCGAAAAAGGGTGCCCCACGGCAAAAGACGTGCTTTGTCAATACGGTCGCTACATGGCGATGGGACTCAATAGTTTTGTCAAAATTTTCATGCCGCAATGCATGGTACTGGCGGGCGGGATCACCAAAGCGGGCGATGTGTTGCTCGACGTTATCACGCCGCATTTGCTCCCCGAAGCGGATGTGCGTCTGTCCCAATTGGGCGGCGACGCAGGCATTCTCGGCGCGGCGTTGCTCGCCGAATAATGTTTTAAAAAAATTTTCATAAACCTCTTGACAAGAGACATGCTTTTCTGTATAATAATCAGCGTTCCCCAAAGGAACGCCATATGGCGGTATAGCTCAGTTGGCTAGAGCATGCGGTTCATACCCGCAGTGTCGTTGGTTCGAATCCGACTACCGCTACCACAGTATGGCCCGATGGTCAAGCGGTTAAGACACCGCCCTTTCACGGCGGTAACACGGGTTCGATTCCCGTTCGGGTCACCACATCGCGCTTTCGCGGCAATCGCCCCGGCGGGGCAAACCCGCGCGTATAGCTCAGCTGGTTAGAGCGCCTGCTTCACACGCAGGAGGTCAGCGGGTCGAGTCCGTTTACGCGCACCAAAAAAGAGAGACACCTCAAAGAGGTGTCTCTCTTTTTTGCTATGTGGAGTACGGACTCGAAAGGCGGATCAGAAAACAGTCCGGTGGACTGTTTTCCCGCCGTGGAGTTGATCCCTGCTACCGTTTTTACATGTACCAAAAGACGAGATGCCACTGCCTCCCTGAATGGCACTCGATAGAGCAAAATTACGTTCCCTTGCAGGAACTCGAACCGTTGCATAACAATTCAAGCCCCGTATTTGAGAGATTTACTGTTCAAATTCGGGGCTTTTTTGCTTTCTTTCAAAAAAAATATTTGTTAATTGTTTGTGTCCCCCGGCAACCATCTGTTGATTGACGAGTAGCCGTATGCGGTGGTATAATGTGAAAAAAGGCGGTGATACGGATGAAAATTGTTTTCTTCAAAAACGAAGCACATTTTCACCCGCGTGTATCTTATGTTTGGGAAAATGCAGAAAAAGTTGAGTTGGGTTCTAAATCCCCAAATTTAAAGAGATTTTTTATGTGGATGCTTGCCATTCCTTTCGTTGTGTTTGTTATTGTATATGGTCAGGGATTGACAAGCAAATGGCTGTTGCTCCTTATATCATCGCTTTTGTGTCTTCCGATTCATGAATTTTGCCATGCTCTTTTTTGTTGGATATCTGGAAGAAAGGTTGAGAGAATACACTTTTTTCCATACAAACAGGTGCTATCTAATATAACGGCGTATGTAAAACCTGCTTTCGATGTGTGGAAGAAACATCAGATTGTTTTGTTTTTCTCGTTTCCTATCATTATGTTGTCCATCATTCCTGCAATATTAGCTATTTTTATTACTCCTTTAAGGCTTTGGTTGGTATCATTTTCGTTGCTGAATATCGCGGTGTCGTACTCGGATATTATCGATATAATTTATTTAATAAAATCGCCTAAAAAGAGCCTTTATTTCATGGATTTTACACTGATCACGAAAGATGCAGACAAGCCTGTAATCATACATCAATTATCGGTAACGCCGAAGTTTGACAAGATCCATCATAAATGCTTTGAATATTACAACGGTAAATTGACCGGAAAAGAGCCTCCAGCCGAAACGGTTGAGATAAGGAAAATAAAGCAGGAGTTTATCAATCAATTTCATCTCAAAATGACACAGCAAGAACGCGAACAATTAGCGACATCGTATTTAGGCAAAATCGTCACCATCGAAATTGACCGCCCGATTGGCACCATTCACCCGAAGCTTTCTGATCTCGTTTATCCAATCAACTACGGCTATATTCCCGGTGTGCTCGGCGGCGACGGTGAAGAACTGGATGTATATTTGCTTGGCGTAGATACGCCACAGGAAACCTATACCGCTCAAATCATCGGCATTGTGTATCGTCGCAATGATGTGGAAGATAAGCTTGTTGCCGCTCCCATCGGCGTGAAGTATACGAAAGAAGAAATCGCCGATGCGGTGCATTTTCAAGAGCAGTATTACGATAGTTATATTGCTACAGAAGAATGAAATGAGGACTTTCTAATGAACAATATTTCAAAAATTACAGATGTAGGAATGTGTGTCGGTTGCGGCGAATGTTCCTTTTGTGAGCATATTTCTTTTAAAAAGAATGCGTATGGAGTACCCACGGCGATCGTAGATGCTACGTGCACGAATTGCGGGGAATGCCTGAATCAATGCGCATATAATCCGTATAACGAAAACTGAATCCGCATCTATTTACCACCGACGACCCATGGAAAGACACCCAAGCGGGTGTCTTTTTTGTTTTTGGTTTGACGCGAATTCATCGAAACATTGTCCGCAAGAGCGACAGCCCTCTCCGTCACTCGCTGAACGCTCGTGCCACCTCTCCCAACGGGAGAGGCAAGGGGGCGATTCCAAAAACTCCCGATGCGGCGGGCAAAAGTCTGCCTGTCCTACGATTTCGCCGCAGGCGACGGAATGCTCGACAAGCATTGACAAAGCGAGCGGCAATCTTTATAATAAACATGATCATCTTCGTTATAAACACCGCACAACTCAATACAGGAGGCTCGTAACATGACGTACAGCAAATCGCTTCAGTATCATTATCAGCCGCAACAGGGATGGATGAACGATCCCAACGGACTGGTCTATTTCAAAGGCTACTATCATGCGTTTTATCAACACGCGCCGCATCATCCCATCCCGTGGCAAGAGCCGATGTGCTGGGGACACGCCCGCACGAAGGATTTCCTCACATGGGAAGAATTGCCCGTTGCGTTGACACCGAGTTTTCCGTATGACGGCGGCGGATGCTGGTCGGGCACAGCCATCGTCAAAGACGATAAACTGTATTTGTTTTATGCGGGTATTGCCGCCGAATCCACCGTCGCCGTGGCGGTGTCGGAAGACGGCGTTCATTTCGAAAAATATGCGGGCAACCCCGTGATCGCGACGTATCCGCCCGAAGGCGGCCCCGATTTCCGCGACCCTGCCGTGTGTTGCATGAACGGTGTATACTACTGTGTCGTGGCATCGGGACATCCGCAGACGCAAACGGCACGTCTGCTTCTGTATCGCAGCGAGGATCTGTTCAACTGGGAATTCCAATCGGTTCTCGGCGAATGGCCCAACGCCAAATACGCGGAATGCCCGTCGTTCTTGCCGTACGGTGACGGCAAATGCTTGCTTGCCACGTCGGTTTGCAACTTGGACGAAACGCACTTTTTCCAAATCATGATCGGCACACTTGAGGACGGCGTGTTTCACTGCGAGTTGTCCGACCGTTTTGACAAAGGCCCCGATCAATACGCAGGTCAAGTGTTTTTAAGCGCGGATAACACGCCGCTTTTGATGACATGGATCCCCGGCTGGAAGTTCTCGGGCTTTGTGCCGGGAACGGATGTGGGATGCTTGTCGATCCCGCGCGAGATCGTCGCACAAAACGGACATATTTGCGGTCGACCCGCCAAAGAAGTTGCACACTTGCTCAAAGACAGCGATCCGAGCGTGACCGTAACCGAAGACGGTTTTACTGTCGAACGCACAGCACGTCCGTCGCTTGTGCACCAAGGCGAAGTCAAGGAACTTCAAATTTTACGAGACGATTATATCTTGGAGATTTTCGTCAACGGCGGCGAAACCGTGTATTCGCTGTTGCTTTGCTGAATCCTACATGTAAAACGGAGACAACTTCGATCGGAAGTTGTCTCCGTTTTGTTTCACAAAAAAGACGATGGAGGGTTGCGCTTTTTATAATAATATTATATACTATAATGGTAAATACTTGCGTTTGACAAGGAGGCACTTTTTATGATCAAAAAATGGATCGCGGCTGTTCTGTGCGCGGCAATGCTGGTCATGCCCCTGAGCGGCATGACGCTTGTCACCGTCAGCGCCGCCGCCAACGGCACTTTCGCCGTCGAAGCCCTGTCCTTTGAGGCCGGCTATGCGTCGACCGAGGACGGCACGCTCGACTTGACGGCGGTCAAAACCTATGACGCTTACGAGCAATACAACCTCAAATATCTGGACGACAACACCGCATTGTCGTCGGCATCGGGCATTCCGTATCAGGTGTTCGATGTGGATCTTAACGGCAAAACAAGCGGTACCGTCGCTGTACATTACAGCGGCGCGACCAAAGAAGGCGAACGCATCGCGCTTCGCGCCTACAACGTGCGCACCAAAGCATGGGATACACTCGGTACCTTCAAGGGCACAGGAAGTGTGTCGGCGAATGTGGATATTATGACCTACAACGACGGCGGCGTGATCCATGTCGCCGCGGTGCTCGACTACGTCACCAACGGCTCGAACACGATGATTTGGTCGACCGACCCTCAACACTACACCAAATTTGAGGATCTTCACGAATATTACTACACCATCTACCAATACGCCGCGGAGCAATACACGGCGGGCAAAGCGGGTTACATTCTCACCACGGGCGACTTGGTTGATGACCAACCCCAAGAAGCCATTACCCCCTATCAATGGGCGGTGGCAGATCGAGCGATGAGTTATGTCGAAGCGGTCGGTATGCCCAACGGCATCGTGTCGGGTAACCACGACGTCGGCACGCTCAACGCGACCGATTACACCAACACCTCTCCGAATGCGGACTATTCGCGTTTTTGGGAGACCTTCCCTGCCTCGCGCTACGAAAACGAGCGTTGGTACGGCGGCAGCTTGAACAACAACGTCTCGCACTATGACCTCGTCACCATCGGTAACGTGGACTTCATTTTCCTGTTCCTCGGCTACGGCGTGGAAGCCACCGACGAGACGATCGCTTGGGCAAACGATGTGCTCAAAACCTATTCGCACCGCACCGCGGTCGTGGCAACGCACCAATACCTCGACGCATTGGACGCGACCTACGCCAACCGCGGCAAGCTGATCTACAACACGATTGTGGATCCGAATCCCAACGTCAAGATGGTCGTCTGCGGTCACGACGACGGCTCTGTTTGCCGCGAAGTGAAAGCTTCCGACGGCCGCATTGTGTATGAAATTCTCGCCGACTATCAATTCGTGGAAGCAGAAGATCCCGATTTCTACGCCAACGAGCACTGGATCGGCAAGGTTTCCTCCTGCTGCGGCGACGGCTACATCCGTCTGATGACGGTGGAGGGCGACACGCTCAGAAGCATTACCTATTCGCCCGTGACAGGTCGCTACAATCCCTACGGCGACATTGAAAACCTCACCCTTGATCTCGACTGCGGCACGCCCGATCGCCACATGTCGACGAACCGCTTCTCGGCGGCGATCCTCGGCAGCAGCACCACCGCCGCCAACGTTGACCGCATGACGGTCACGAACGGCGTCAACGAAGCGATCACCTACGCGTCCGTTCCCGCCGCTCCCGCGAAGGCTGACGCGACACCGTGGCCGCAAACCACTTACGGCGCGGCGGCAACCCCCACGAACACGAGCTACAGCCACGCCGCCAAAACGGGCCCCAACGTGGCGTTCAAAGTGGACGTGCTCGAAGCCTGCGGACTCGGCAAGCATCCCGTGTTGAACAGCGGCGTGATGAACTTCGGCGACTACGCTTTGAAGCTCAAAGTGAACCTGAACAAAACGCCGTATCTCTACTACTCGTTCGCCATTCCCAACGGCGCCAAAGCCACCTTTGCACTGATCAACGACACCGCCAACGCGCCGTGGATCACCTATCTTGACACAGCCAAAGGCGGCGCGACCATGACAAGCGGCATCGAAAACTGGAACGCTGCCGCCGGCGCACAATATTTCACCAAGAGTATGACAGGCTGCATCGACATGCGTACCCTGCTCAAAAACAGCTCCGCGACCGAATGGATCGTGGAACAACTCAACGTGTACAGTTCCACCGGTCAAGATATTGTCATGTCGTATCTGTACTTCGGTTCGGAACCCATTCAAACGATCGGTTCTGTCTACGGCGATGCGGCAACGCCCGCCGATCCCGCGTCGGCGCACGCGAGCATCGACGCACCGTATGTCGAAGAGAAAGTCAACGTACTGGGTGCCGTGAATCTCAACGATAACGCGATCATCTACGAGACCATCAACTACGGCAGCAACAAGCTCGGTCTGAAGGTCGATTTGGCCAAAACGCCGTACCTCTACTATTCGTTCAGTCAAGGTGACTACTCGCGTTTCACCTTCGGTTTGATCAACGAAAACTCCAACTGCCCGTGGCTGGTTTACTTGGACACCCGCTTGGGCGGCGGCGCGATGGATAAAGGCGCCGACAACTGGAACGCGTGCAACGGTGCGCAATATTTCACCACGAGCATGACCGGTTGCATCGACATGCGCCAGTTCCTCTATGACCAAAACAAGCAAACCTGGACGGTCAACCAAGTCAATTTCTACAGCCCCGATAAAGCGGCGGTGCAAGTGAACTACCTGTTCTTCGGCTCGGCGGCGCCGGGCGGCGACGACGGCGTTTCGGCAGACTCCGCCGCACTCGATCGCTTGATCGAAAAGGCGAACACCGTTTCGACCGACGGCATGACCACCGCCACCGTGAATGCGTTCAAAGCCGCGAAAAACCTTGCCGTGTATGTCGATCGCACCGACGTCAACGCCACTGCAAACGCCTACTTCGCACTCAGCGAAGCGATGGGCGCGCTGAAAGCGACGACCTCGACGGAAGTGAGCACATCGGGCCTCAAATCGCTCGTGACATTCACGATGGATACATCCAAATGGATCTGCAACGATACAAAAGCGGCGATTGCCGACTCCAAGTATATTGATATTGAAGCGGTCAGCGGCGGCATTCGCATGGCGCGTAACGCCAACTGCACCCATAGTTGGCCGGGCATCGTGTATACGGGCTCCGCAAAATCGTTCAGCGTCACACCCTACGGCGGCTTCTATCTGAAACTGGATCTGGTCGCCAAGACCGCATGGTCGATCAAACTGACCGTGACACAAGACGGCGTCACGAAGGGCGTCGACCTCAACTCGGGCATCGTCAACTCGTTCCACAACTACGACGGTGACAACTACTTCGGCACCTACCAAAACGTGTATGACGTTTCGGAAGCCTTCGAAGCATACGGCTTTGATGCCACCGCTCCGTTCACGGTGTCGGGTCTGTCGATTTTGGCAATCGGTAACAACCGCGACTGGAACACCTTCAAGCACATTGAATTCCTCACGGGTTCGTCGACCTCTACAAGCTACTATTACCTCAACGAGGCCATCAAGCGCGCCACCGCGCTGAATTCGTCGATGTACACCTCGGCATCGTGGTCGACACTGTCGTCCGCTTTGTCAAAAGCGAAAACGGCATCCGCCACCAGCGGCTTGAAACAACCCGAGGTCAACCTTGCCAAGAATCGCTTGGAGAACGCAATCGAAGGTCTTGTGCTGACCACTTACAAACAACCGACGGGCAGTGTCCTCCCGAACGACATCGGTTCTTGGACGGGCAACAACGTGTCGGCGAAATACAGCGGCAACGCCACCGTTATCACCAACACCAACGGCTCTTGGGACAACGCACAATATGTGTTCGCCAACGATCGTCGCGTGCGCCTCGATCGCTATCAACTTGAAGTGGACATGACGATTGCGGGTAACGCCAACATCCTCTTGTGCATCAACGACGAATGGAAATCCATCTCCGCCGATCTGACCGACAAACTCACCGGCGAAGATATGAACGCGGGCACATACAAGCTGAAGATCCCGCTGACCAAAATGGCGACGATGGCAGGCAACACCACCGCTGTGATCAGCGGTATCCGCGTGTGGTCGGTCGGCGCTGTCGGTTCCAACGCCGTAACGATCAACTACTTCAAGATCACGCCGTATTGCGGTCATGTGTTCAACTACACGGTGGCGGATTTCGGCGCGGGCGCGACCCCGAGCAACCCGTTCATCTACCACGCCGCCGCCAACGGCCCGAACGTCGGTCAAAAGGTTGACGTTCTTGCGGCAAGCGGCATTGACAAGCACGACGTGTTCTCCGCTTACACCTCCTACGGCAACCAAAAAATGCACTTGACGGTGGATCTCGCGAAAACGCCGTATTTGTACTACTCCATCGTGCAACCGATCGACTCCAAATGCACCATCGGTTTCAACAACGACAGCAACACGGCACCGTGGTTCACCTTCCTCGACGCCAACTATAACAGCATCAACAAAGACACCGACAACTGGGAATCTTACAGCAACGCCTCGCAATACTTCACAGGCAGCGTGACAGGTTGCGTCGATATGCGTTCGATGCTGAAAGATTCCTCCAACACCACGATGCTCATCAACAACGTGAGCGTATATGCAGCCGGCAGCAAGCAAGCGCAGATCAGCTATCTGTACTTCGGCTCCGCCCCGCTCGACGACGGTTATGAAGAGCCGCCGTACACCCCCGGCGATGTGAATATGGACGGTAACATTTCCTCGGTTGACGCACGTATGATGCTGATCCAAATGCTTCGTCCGAACAGCAGTTCCTTGACCACTCTTCAAATTGCGGCGTGCGATTACAACGGTGACGGCGAGAACAACACCGTTGACGTGCGTTCGATTTTGAAAAAGACGATTTCAGGATAATACCGTTTTCTGCAACAAAAAAGACACCCGACAGGGTGTCTTTTTTTATAAATTTCTTGCCGCGCATTGTTACACCAAACCGTAGTCTTTCGCGCATTGCTTGAGGCCGTCTTCCACACTTTTGAACACCACGCCGTGGCGTGCGGCTTTGCCGCAATTCATCCACAAATTATGCATCGGCGGCGCATCCTCAAGCACGATGTCTTTGCCGAGAAATGTCAGAAATTCTTTTGTGATCTCGTGCATTGATTTTGTGGTTTCGCTTCCGAAATTGTACGCGCCGCCCGGCAAACGGACGATCGCGTCCAGATTGTCCGCCACCTCTTGCACGTAGGTGATGCCGCGATATTGCCGCGAGCTGAAACCGACCTTGTCGACAGCGTTGCGGATGTTGATAAAATAGTTCGGTTTTTTGGAAACCTGATCGTACATCCACTCGGCGCGGAGCATCACCGCATCGGGGCGGATATCCAGCACACGCTGTTCCATTTCCAGTTTATGCGCGGCGTACACGTTGTGCGGATGAGCTTGATCCTCCGTGTAAGGGCCGTCAGCGTCCGTGCCGCCATAGACTTGATCGGAGCTGAAACAAATCAGTTTACGGTTTTCGGCGGCTTTTGCCAGCCACAGCGGGATCTGCACATTCGCATGAAACGAGGCGTCGGGATCGCGCTCGCACACACCGATGTCTGCGATGGCGGCAGTGTGAACGATGACGTCGGCACCGCTTTCCGCCACCACGCGGCGAATCTCCTCCTCCGTTAACGTGCGAAGCGACGGACACGCCGTCACATGCTGACACACCTGCATCAGCTTGCCGCCGACAAAGCCGCTCGCTCCCGTGACCAAAATCATCGCCGTTCCCTCCTCACCGCTCTCTCTGACATCACTATATCAAATCCACGATTCGTTGTCAACGCACCGTAAAATTTCCCTGTCGATTCATATTGTATTTTGTCGCAAATCCCTGTATAATATAAGAGTAGAATTTTTTGTAAGGCGGTGTGACGAACGATGAAGATCACACGAATGTTGGCTTGTTTGGCGGTGGTTTCGCTGATGCTGACGGCATGGCCGCTCACAGCATCGGCGGCAGACAGCACCACCGCGCAAACGGTCGTTTTTGACGAAACGTATACCCACGCGTGGTCGACGGACGATTACCTGCAACCGCACGTTACCGCGTTTTCGGTCGCTGAAAGCGGCGTTGTGAGCGTTGAGGTGACGTGGCCGCGCGACGACGAGGGCGACATCGGCGACGTTCGCTACGCCCTGTATCGTGCCGACTCCGACGAACTCATTTGGGACGCAGAATCGTATAATTGCGACAAAAGCGCATCGAGCTTTTCGCTGAACGTCGGACTGGCGGCGGGCGACTACCGCTTGGAGGCGTTGCCGGATTTTCGCGTTGTCGAAGGATTTGTCGACTACACCTACACGCTCTCGTTTCGCGCCGCGGCAACGGAATGTGAGCCGAATGATTCACCGAACACCGCCACTTCCATGACGGTCGGCACGACCTATCACGGCTCGATGAACGAGCTTGAACACGATTACGATTACTGGACGTACACCGTCGCAGACGGTGACGAACGTCAGCTGTATTTTTCGGGTCTGGACGACATTCACGGCGACGGTCGCGAATGTTACATCTATCACGTTGACAGCAACGGCATCAAACGCATGCTGACCGACGATGACCTCATGACCGACGTCAACGGCGACGAATGCTTTGACCTGCCTTCGACCGTCGGCGAAAACACCGTCTATTTCTCGCACTATGCGGGCGTACCGCTCGATTACACCCTGCGTGTGACGCCGCCCGTGCCGCTCAACATCACAAAGCAACCGTCGAACGCCTACGCTTACGACGGACAAGATCTCGCCGTCACCGTCAAGGCGACGGGCAAAAACTTGAAATACACCTGGTGGCTTTGCGACAAAGGCTCGAGCAAATTTTCCCGCTCGTCCATCACATCCCCGACCTACACCGTGACGATGAACAGCGCTCGCGACGGACGGCGTTTGTACTGCGTGATCACCGACGCATACGGCGTGAAGGTGCAAACCGAGACAATCACGATTCGCATAACGGATGATTTTTGCATCACCGAACAACCGCAGGATGTGTCCGTTTCGCGCGGCGCGACCTTCACCGTTACGACCAAAGCCATGGGCAGCGGATTGAAATATCAATGGTATGTCGCCGCAAAAGGCAGCGACACCTTCAAAAAATCCGCCGTCACGGGTCGGAAATATTCCGCGGTGATGTCCGACGCGGCGGACGGACGACGCGTCTATTGCATCATCACCGATTCGCGCGGCAAGACACTTCAAACCGACACCGTCACCGCCACCATGCGCTCGGTGCGCATCACGGCGCAACCGCAAGACGCCGTTGCGGCGATTGGCAAAACCGCCTCGACCCAAGTCGAAGCCGTCGGCGAAGGGCTTCGCTATCAATGGTACGTCAAGGACGTCGGCAGTGACAGCTTCAAAAAATCCTCGGTCAAATCGAAGAATTATGCGTTCACCATGACCGCCGAAAAATCGGGACGGCAGGTGTATTGCATCATCACCGACGTTTACGGCGACACGATCCAAACCAATACGGTGACGATGCGCGCAAACGGCCCGTCGATCGTGACGCAACCGCAAGATGCCTCCGCGGCGATCGGCGAAACCGTCACCACCTTCCTGAAAGCCACGGGTGAAGGTCTTCGCTATCAATGGTACGTCAAGGACGTCGGAAGCGACACATTCAAAAAATCCTCGGTGAAATCGGTGAACTATTCCTACGTCATGACCGAAGCCAAAGCGGGTCGACAAGTGTACTGCATCGTGACCGATGCGTACGGACAAACGGTGCAATCCGACACGGTGACGCTGACGGTTGCAAAACCGAAAATTCAAAAGCAACCGACGAATGCCTCCGCACCGCTCGGCGAAACCGTGTCGACAACGGTGGAAGCAACGGGCGCGGGGCTTCGCTATCAATGGTATTTCGCGCCTCCCGGCACCTCGACGTTTTACAAATCGTCGGTGAAAACCGCGACCTATTCCTACGAAATGACGAACGCCAAATCGGGACGCAAAGTCTATTGCGTCATCACGGACGCCTACGGTCAGCAGGTAAAAACCGAGACCGTCACGCTCAAAAAAATCGCCGCACCCAAAATTACCAAGCAACCGACAAACGCCACGGCACCGCTCGGCGAAACCGTGTCGACAACGGTGGAGGCGACAGGTGAAGGACTGACCTATCAATGGTATTTCGCGCC
>JAZTZV010000074.1:0-8634 GCA_045637645.1 Acutalibacteraceae bacterium
AGGGGAAGGGGGACCGCCGAACGGCGGTGGATGAGGTGTGTTGCCGCAGGCAACGGTTGTCCTTAAGGACGACAGCCCTCTCCGTCTTCGGCTTCGCCGAAGCCACCTCTCCCAAAGGGAGAGGCAAGATGCGTCCTTTGGACGCGGGCGCGTGGAACGCGACGGAATCCCCCAAAAACCCGAAAAAAGGCATACAAAAAGCTCCCTCTTTCAGGGAGCCAAATCATTTTTTATTACGATCGTGCGGTCAATCGCCGTCGAAAGAACAAGGATTGTCCGACAAACCGATTATATAGTCGGAAGACAGGTTGTAAAAGCGGCATAACCGGATCAAATCATCAATTTTGAGTTCGGCGCGACCGGTTTCGATGTGGTTGTAGCCCTGTTGGGATTTTTCAATCACCTTGCCGACCTCGGCTTGCGTCAAATCGCGATCCTCGCGTATGTGTCGCAATCGCGTGCGATAATCCATGCTTGCCACCTCCTCGTAAACATTTCACAGTAGCATTAGTCTATCACACTCAATCTTTGAGTATTGACTTTTACTCAAAGATTGAGTATACTAAATTAGAACATGATATTAGGAGTTGGTAGAAATGAGAAGAATCTGCAAAGCAATTGTCTCGTTGACGTTGGTTTTGTCGCTTTTGGCGGGATTGTTCTGCGTCGGCGGTATCACAGCAAGCGCGGCAGTTCCTAGCGAGGAGACTTTTTTATCAAAAATAAACTCTTTGAAGCAGCAATATCCTGACGGCAAGTATTGGAATGATTATAACGGTCGAGACTCGGAAGGGATTTCCAAAGCGGGAAATAATATTTGTCCGGGTAATTATAAAGGAACACCTTGTACCCAAATACGCTATTGTGGTGGTAATGAGATAAACTCAGATGGTTGCACATGTGCTTGCGGTTACTATGTAGGGCATCAATGCTTTGGATTCGCGAATCTTATGGCTTATAAAACGATGGGGTCATATGCGACAACAACTCATCTGAATACAAGTGGTACAAATACGGCTGGAGGTTGGAAAGCATATACCAGTGTAAGTGAGTTTTTTGCCGGTGATGTCGTTCGAATTAACAATTACAGACACTCTATTTTTATTTTTAAAGTAGTTGGTGACACGGTTTATTATGTGGATTGCAATGCTTCCGGTCCTTGCCAAATTAACTGGGATAATGTAACCACAACTCAAACACTTAAAGGAAAAGTTTCATATGTTGTTCGGATGAATGGTAGTACGTTGAAAGGTACAGGTTCCCCGTTGACAACTCCTACAATTTCGTTCGACAAATCCTCCTATACAATGGGTGATACCATCACGGTTTCGTGGGCACTATCACCATCCGACTCTAATTTATCGCATTATTGGATCGTTGTATACGACCCCGATGGAAATGAATGCTTTGGCGGAAAAATAGATAAATCACAGTCTACTTATAGTTTCGCAACTCCCGGTGTCGGAACATATTCGGTGAAACTATTTGCGACTCCAACCGGCTCCGTGTCCGGCGAGGGTAGTTTGACGGATACGAAAACGATTACTGTAAACGTCGCCGATACAACCCCGCCGACGATCTCTAATGTTACGATATTCGATTTGGACGAAACCGGATATTTGATTACCGCCGAGATTTGGGATGATATTGGGGTCGAAGAAGTTTATTTTCCCACATGGACAGCGTATAATGATCAAGATGATATCGCATGGTTTAAAGGAACGGTTTCCGGTTCGACGGTGACATTTCGTATGAATACGTTCGATCATAACGATGAAACGGGATTGTATTTCACGGATATTTATGTCTATGACACATCAGGAAATCGCGTGTATTATCACGTGGAGGTTAATGTACCCGCTCCCGACACAACCCCGCCGACGATTACGAAACTCTCGTTTTACGATGTAGATGAAACGGGTTATTCGATTAAAGTCACGTTTAGTGACAACGTCGGTGTGACTCGTGTGGCGTGTCCTTCTTGGACGGAAGCAAACGGACAAGATGATCTTCTTTGGAAAGACGCCGTCATTGACGGAAACACGGCAACCTTCCGCGTGAACGTTGCTGACCATAACCATGAGCTTGGCACATATATTACGGATGTGTATGTGTATGATGCGAGCGGAAACCGTGTGACCAGCGATTGGGTATGGGTCTATGTCACCGCCTTGTCGGCACCGATCAAAACGGTGACGTGGAACGGACATATTTATGCGTTTTATGAAACCTATCGTTCGTGGACGACCGCCAAAGACATGTGCGAACAACTCGGCGGACATCTCGCGACCATCACGTCCGCCGAAGAACAAGCCTTTTTGCAAAACCATGCAGAGGGAAAAGGGTATTGGATCGGCGCAACGGACGAAAAAGAAGAAGGTCAATGGGAATGGGTCACAGGCGAAGCGTGGAACTACACTGCGTGGGCGAACAATCAACCCGATAATGCTGTGTCTAATGAACATTACGTACATCTTATGACTTCGGGAGAATGGAACGATATTCATCATGAATCTAACGCAGATAAAATAGGCTTTATTTTGGAAATCGATCCCGAAGAAAGTGTACCGGGCGATGTCAACGGTGACGGAGAGGTCACGGCGTTTGATGCGTTGAATGTGCTCCGAGACTCGAACGGACAACCCACGATCACGACCGAGGATCAACGGAAAGCGGCGGATGTCAACGGTGACGGAGAGGTCACGGCGTTTGACGCGTTGATGATTTTGCGACATGCCAACGGCGTGTTGGATTCGCTCGGATAAACAAGAACAAAACGACTTCGTTTTTTTGAAAAAACGGAGTCGTTTTTTGTGTAGACATTCCCGCCGTTCGCAACGAAATCCCCCCGACGGCTTTGCCGTCGCCACCTTTGACAAGGGGGTCAAGAGGTTCACGCAATCTTCTTGCAACATCGTAGGGCGGGGGCTTGCTCCCGCCGCCTTGCCTTAAACCATATTTCCAAAATCCCTCTTCCTTTTATCGGTGGAACCCATTGCAATTTGGTGAATAAATGGTATAATAGTTATATATGCCCCAAGGAGGGATGTGCATGAAAACGTATCTCATTCGCGGTGCGCGTGTGATCGACCCGTCGAGCGGGTTGGACGCAACGGCGGATGTTTTGGTCGAAAACGGCGTCATCGCCGCGGTGGGCGAGAGCCTGTCGGCAACGGACGCAGTCGTGATCGATGCGGACGGCTTGGTTGCCGCGCCGGGTCTTGTGGATCTGCATGTGCATTTGCGTGATCCCGGTCAAACACATAAGGAAGATGTCTTTTCGGGTTGTCGTGCGGCGGCGGCAGGCGGCGTCACATCGGTGTTCGCGATGCCCAACACCTCGCCTGCGCTCGATTCTCCCGAGGTGATTCGCGAATTGCTTGAAAAAGCGAAAACGGCCGACGCGCATGTCTATCCCGTCGGCGCGGTCACCAAAGGACTCAAGGGCGAAGACATGACCGATATTCCCGCGCTGAAAGCGGCGGGTGCGGCGGCGTTTTCGGATGACGGTCGTCCGATCATGACCGCCGATCAAGTGGAAAAATCCCTCAAAGCGGCGAACGCCGCGGGTGCGCTGTTGATGGCGCATTGCGAGGAATTGTCGCTGGTGCGCGGCGGCTTGATGAACGAAGGCGACGTGTCGCGTGAACTCGGTGTACCGGGTGTGACGCGTTCGGCGGAAGAAGTCGGCACGGCGCGCGAGATCGCGCTGGCGGCGGGAACGGGTTGCCCCGTTCACATTTGCCACGTCAGCACGGCGTACAGCGTTGACTTGATTCGCGACGCACAAAAACACGGTATCAAGGTGACGGGCGAAACCGCTCCGCACTATGTGGCACTCACCGATGAAGCGCTTCGTGCCAAAGACGCGGATTACCGCATGAGCCCGCCGCTTCGCACGGCGGACGATCAAGCGGCGCTGATCAAAGGGTTACAAGACGGCACGTTGTGTGCGATCGCGACCGATCACGCGCCCCACAGCGTTGAAGAAAAATCCGTGTTCGAAAAAGCGCCCAACGGCTCGATCGGCATGGAAACCTCGCTTGCCGCGAGCTTGACCTACCTTGTGCATGCGGGACATTTGAGCTTGATGCAGTTGATCGCGGCGATGTCGACGACTCCCGCGAAGCTGACGGGCATCCCTGCGGGCACGCTCGCGGTCGGTGCGCCTGCGGACATGGTGCTGTTCGATCCCGAGGAGGAATGGACGGTGGATGTCGACAAGTTGCACGGCAAATCGAAAAACTGTCCGTTTAAGGGTATGACCCTGAAAGGACGCGTGAAAAAGACATTCTGCGGCGGTCGTTTGGTTTACGACGCCGACTGATATTTTTAAGGAGGACAAACATTATGGGTATGAAACGATTGGTCGACGCTGTCAAAGCGATGCAAAACCCCACGGTGGCGGGTCTTGATCCCCGTCTGGACTATTTGCCCGAATTTTTGAAAGAGAAAGCCTATGCCGAGTACGGCAAAACGCTTCAAGGCGCGGCGGCAGCGGTGTTGGAATACAACAAAGCACTCATCGACGCGATGTATGACATTGTTCCCGCGATCAAACCGCAAGCGGCGTATTATGAACTCTACGGCTGGGCGGGCGTGAAAACCCTTGCCGAGACGATCGCCTATGCGAAAGAAAAAGGCATGTACGTCATCACCGACGGCAAGCGCAACGACATCGGTACCACAATGGAAGCCTATGCGGCGGCGCACCTCGGTCTTGTCGATGTCGACGGCGAAAGCTACGCGCCGTTTGACGGCGATGCCTTGACGGTCAACGGTTATCTCGGCGCGGACGGCATCAAACCGCTCCTCCCGATTTGCAAAGAACGCGACCGCGGCATCTTCGTTCTGTGCAAAACCTCGAACCCCTCGTCGGGCGAGTTGCAAGACAAATTGCTCGACGGCGAAGCACTGTACGCGCGCATGGGTGACTTGTGCGAAGCGTGGGGCGCGGACACCGTCGACGAAAGCGGCTATTCCGCGGTCGGCGCGGTGGTCGGTGCGACCTATCCTGCGCAACTCGGCGAACTCCGTGCTCGCCTGCCGCACACCTACTTCCTCGTGCCCGGCTACGGCGCGCAAGGCGGCGGTGCGGCGGATGTTGCTCCCGCATTTGATAAAGACGGCATGGGTGCGATCGTCAATTCTTCCCGCGGCATCCTCTGCGCGTGGAAAAAAGAGGGTTGCGATCCCGCCGATTTCGCGGGTGCGGCTCGTCGTGAAGCCCTGCGCATGAAGGAAGACCTCACCTCCGTTTGGTAATGGTGCTGAAACAGGAGATTTCTTTTATGAAACGATTGATAAAAACAGCGGCGTGGTTGGCGGTGATGATTATGACACTCGGTATGCTGCCGATGAATACGGCATTTGCCGCCGAAGCTGTTGATCTTGCCGCGTCGGCGGATCAAGTGAAGCTGCTTGGTCGCACAACGGTCGGCGACAACGGCATCGAGCCGCATTCGACGGGTACGGGCATCGCATTTTACAGCGAATGCAGCGGCGATATCCTGTTAACCATGACGGGCAAACCCACGAAGTTCAATTCGTTGTATTTGGCGATTTTCGTCGACGGTGAGTTGAATCGCGTGGAATTTAAAAGCCCTGTCAACGTCAGCGCGACGCAGGAACTTGTGATTGCCGAGGATCTTCCGAACGGCAAGCACAAAATCGAAATCGTGCGCGAAACCGAAGAAACTTACGGCAGTTATGTGTGGGAATCCATCGCGCTCAACGGAACCATGACACCTGTGGAAAACGCGCCGATGTTGATTGAATTCGTCGGCGATTCCATCACCGCGGGTTATGCGTCCTATCCCCGAAGCGAGGAAACCAAGGGCATGAACGTGGAACATCCCGCGCTCGAAGCGGGCGTGAAAACGTATGCCTATTTGACCGCACAAGAACTCGGTGCGGATTTTCAATCGGTGTGTGCGAGCGGCTACGGTGTTGTCAAAGGGTATAACTACGACGGCGTGACGGTGCCGATGATGTACGAATACGCCGGTTATTATCACGACAATACCGAAGCGGGCAAATGGGCATTTGAACGCCAAGCAAACATTGTCGTGATTCACCTCGGTGCCAACGATTCGGATCGCGGCACGACCTATGAAGAAATGTCGGAGGGCGCGAAAGCGTTTCTTCAAACCGTGCGTGCGCACAATCCCGATGCGGCGATCGTGTGGGCGACGGGCGAGACCTATCTCAAGTTTGAAAAGCAGCTTGCCGACGCGGTGGAAGAACTCGGCGGCGCTGAAAACGGGTTCTACTTCGTTGTGCTTCCCGAAGGCACAAGCGGCGGCGCGGGTCATCCGAACTTGGATGAACACGCCGAGACGGCACAAGCGTTGACAGCGTTTTTGCAGGAAAATGTGATCCCTACGTTGGAGATTGCCGAAGAACCTGCTCAAAGCGGCAATGCAATCGCCGCCTTTTTCAACAGCATTTGGCAGTTCATTCTGTCAATCGTGGAATTTTTCAAAAATGCGGCGGGATGATCCCGTCGATGTTAGGAGGCATGTGCAATGCGCTATTTGCAAGAACAATGCGAACTGATTTATAAAGAGGAGATCGCAAACGGCATCTTCTCGTTTACCTTGAAAGCCCCGCAAATCGCCGCAAAGGCGACCTGCGGACAATTCGTCAACATTTTGTGCGATCCGTTTGAGCTTCGCCGCCCGATCTCCATCGGCGGTTTTGACGCGAAAACGGGTATCTTGCGCCTCGTGTTTGAGATTCGCGGCAAAGGCACCGATTGGCTTGCCGCTCGCAACGAGGGCGATATGCTC
This sequence comes from Acutalibacteraceae bacterium, assembly GCA_045637645.1. Lineage (GTDB taxonomy): Bacteria > Bacillota > Clostridia > Oscillospirales > Acutalibacteraceae > RGIG1959. The sequence continues at coordinate 6,792 of JAZTZV010000074.1, forward strand.
GACCTGCTCGGTCCTCTCGGTCACGGTTTCCCGCTTCTTGATGCGTACAAGCGCGCGGTGATGATCGGCGGCGGCATCGGCACGCCTCCGCTTTTGCCTCTTTGCCGTCACTACGGCGCGAACGCCACCATCATCAGCGGTTTCCGCAACGCTTCGGCGGTTATCTTGGAGGATGACGCGAAAGCCTACGGCGCGAAAACCGTTGTCTGCACCGACGACGGTTCCTACGGCTTTGCGGGCTTTACCACGCAGGCACTCGAAGCGGAACTTGCCAACGGCACGTTCGATGTTGTGTACACCTGCGGCCCGAAAGTGATGATGCGCAAAGTTGCGGAGCTTGCCGCGAAATACGGCATTCTGTGTTATGTCTCGATGGAAGAGCGCATGGCGTGCGGCGTCGGCGCTTGCCTCGGTTGCGCGTGCAAAACCAAAGAAGAGGACGGCTCCACGGCGATGAAGCGCGTGTGCGTCAACGGCCCTGTGTTTGAAGCATCGGAGGTGGATCTCACATGACGGATATGAAAGTCAAAATTGCGGGTGTGGAACTGAAAAACCCCGTGATCACCGCGTCGGGCGCCTTTGGCTACGGCATGGAATACAACGAGTTTTATGACATCTCGCTTCTCGGCGGTATCTCTTGTAAGGGTACGACCGTCCTCGAGCGTCAAGGCAACCCCGGTCCTCGCATCGCGGAGACGCCGTCTGGCATGCTTAACAGCGTCGGACTTCAAAACCCCGGCTCGGAAGCGTTCATCAACACCTATTTGCCGTGGTTGCGTCAGCGTGACATCACCGTCATCGCCAATGTCGCGGGTCACAGCATGGACGAATATGTGGAAATCGTGCGCCGCGTGTCCGACGCGAACGTCGACATGGTGGAGCTCAACATTTCCTGCCCCAACGTCAAAGAAGGCGGCATGAGCTTCGGCACATCCTGCGAAAGCGTGGAGAACGTGGTGTCCGAAGTGCGCAAGGTGTGCAATCGCCCCTTGATCGTCAAACTCACCCCGAACGTCACCGACATCGGCGAGATCGCCAAAGCGGCGGAAGCCGCAGGTGCGGATGCCGTGTCGCTCATCAATACGTTGACGGGCATGCGCATCGATATTCGCACCCGTCGCCCGATTTTAAAGAACAACATCGGCGGTCTGTCGGGTCCCGCGGTGTTCCCTGTTGCGGTGCGCATGGTGCGCCAAGTGTACAAGAGCGTCAACGTGCCGATCATCGGTATGGGCGGTGTCTCGACGTGGGAGGATGCCGCGGAAATGATGATGGCGGGTGCATCGGCGATTCAGGTCGGCGCGGCGCTGTTCCGCGATCCTTATGCACCGATCAAGATCATCGACGGTCTGAAAGCCTTCTGCGAAGAGCAAGGACTCGCGTCTGTGACAGAATTGACGGGCACGGTCGAGGAGTGGTAACATGATCATCATGGCGATCGACCTCGGTCACGTCCGCACAGGCGTGGCGGTCAGCGACCCGATGGAAATGATCGCGTCGCCCGTCGGCACGATCACCGAACGCAAGGACGAGGTGCTTGTCGAAAAACTCGCCGCGACCGCGCGTGAAAAACGTGCCGAATTGTTGGTTGTCGGCTTGCCGCGTAACATGGACGGCTCTTGCGGCGAAAGTGCACAGCGCTGTCAAAGCTTAGGCGAGCAACTCGGTGAAATGACGGGTTTGCCCGTCAAGTTTTGGGACGAACGCTTGACGACCGTGTCGGCGATCGGGTTTTTGAACCAAACCGACACGCGCGGTAAAAAGCGCAAAGCGGTCATCGACACCGTTTCGGCGGTCATCATCTTGGAAGATTTTTTAAGAAGTCGAAGATAAAAAGCGAACC
>JAZTZV010000075.1:0-13896 GCA_045637645.1 Acutalibacteraceae bacterium
GAGTACGCAAAAGAAGCCGTGAAGAATATGGGGCTGACCGTTGAGGTTGAATACATCACCGATATGGCAAAGGTTATGGGATACGGTGTTATGAGTATGCCAGCTCTCGTTGTAAACGAGAATGTTGTATCTATGGGAAAAGTGTTAAAAGCAGCTGATGTTGAAAAGCTCCTGCACAAATTGGGGTTCTGATATGAAGAAAAAAGTAGCATTTATCTGCGTACACAATTCCTGCCGTAGCCAAATTGCCGAAGCACTTGGTAAACATCTGCGAGGTGATGAGTTTGATTTTCACTCAGCAGGCACGGAAACAAAACCACAAATCAACCAAGATACAGTACGGCTGATGAAACAGCTCTACGGCATCGATATGGAGCTGACACAGTACAGCAAAACCTTTGATAAAATTCCATCCCCCGATATTGCTATCTCTATGGGGTGCGATGTGGGGTGTCCCTTCATCGGCAGAGATTTCGATGACAATTGGGGGTTGTCCGATCCTACGGGGCAGAGTGATGAAGAATTTATCGGGGCTATACAGCAGATAGAACAGAAGATACGAAAACTATAACAAACAAAAAGACCACACAAAAGGCCTAAGCCAATTGTGTGGTCTTTTCTGCTTTTGTTGCCACTTGAAGGTGCCGTACAAATATTGTTACGGTTTAGTCGCTGTGGCGCACCCGCTTGACGGAAGGCTTTTTTCACACCAATTCAAAAGACGAGGTCAGCAACAGTCGATCTGCGTGACCTGTCGACACTTGGAATTCGCCGTTTTCCGAGATCTCGCGGCAACGGAAATCATAAAAGCGCAACATCGGCTCACAAATGTCAAACGTTACGGTGCGACGTTCTTGCGGTGCTAACTCGATTTTCTCAAACGCGATCAATTGTTGCACGGGTCGCGCCACCGACGCGACAACATCGCGGATGTACAACTGCACGACCTCTTTTCCCGCGCGATCGCTGTCGTTGCGCACCGTGACCGACACTGTAATTGTGTCGTCGGCGGTCATTGCCGTTTTGTCGAGCGTCAGTGAGTCGTACACAAAACGGCTGTATGATAAGCCGTAGCCGAACGGATACAGCGGCAAATTGCCGCAATCGATATAATTGGAACGGTATTTGATGTACTGTCCGTCGGCGTTCGCCGCGATCGGGCGACCGGTGTTTAAGCGGTCGTACGAGAACGGGTATTGCCCAACCGATTTCGGCAACGACATCGTAAGTTTGCCTGACGGATTGACGTCGCCGAAGAGAAGATCGGTCGCCGCGTGACCGCCCTCGTGACCGGGAAACCACATGTGCAAGATTGCGGGAGCGATCGCGTCAAGCTCCGTCAGCACAAGCGGTCTGCCGCCAAACAGGACAACGGCGGTGTTGGGATTGACGGAGATGACGGCGCGCGCAAGCGCGAGTTGGTCACCGGGAAGCTCAAGCGTTGCGCGGGAACTGCCTTCGCCGCTGTAATCCGACGGCTCACCCAGACAAAGGATCACCGCTTGGGCGTCTTTGGCGGCGGCGACCGCCGCATCAAGATCGGTTTGCGCATCCTCGTCGAACCGACACGAACAACCGCGCACAGTCGTGATAGCGGCGTCGGGCAGACGTGTTGTTACACCGTCCTTGACCGTGACACTTTGCGCGACATCGCCGCGAAGCGACCATGCGCCGAGAATGTCGTGTTCATCGGCGAACGGACCGATGAGCGCGAGGCGCTTCATATTGTCCGCAAACGGCAATACACCGTTGTTTTTTAAAAGAACGGCGCTGTCTTGGGCGGCTTTGCGCGCGAGCGCGCGGTGAGCGGACGAGAGGCAAACTGCCTGCTCTTTTTCGGGCGTCACGCCGCGATAGGGATCATCAAACAATCCGAGACGTTCTTTTAAACGCAACACGCGAAGCACGGCGGCGTCGAATTGCGCCATCGTCAACAGGCCTTCGTCGATCAATTCTTTGAGATAGGAGGCGTAAGCGGCGGAGCACATTTCAATGTCGCATCCGCATTGCATTGCGTTGTATGCCGCTTGCTTTTTGTCGGCGGCAACACCGTGAACGCACAATTCCTCAACGGCGTTGTAATCGCTGATCACCACACCGTCAAAGTTCCATTCGCCGCGCAAGATATCGTTCATCAACCACTCGTTGCCGACGGCGGGAACGCCGTTGAGAGCGTTGAATGCCGCCATCACCATCGGTGCGCCTGCGTCGAGACAGGCTTTGTATGCGGGGAAATGCCGCTCGCGCAGGGTGCGTTCGGAAATGTCGGCGTCGCTGTAATCCCTGCCTGCCGTCGCGACACCGTAAGCGGCAAAATGCTTGACGCATGTCGCGACGCGATCGGGATCACGCAAGCTTTCGCCTTGGAAACCGCGCACTTGCGCTGCCCCCATCACAGCGTTTACGAGTGTATCTTCGCCGCCGCTTTCCATCACGCGTCCCCAGCGCGCATCGCGCGACACATCCACCATCGGCGTGAACGTGACGTGCACGCCGCTTGCCGCGGCTTCTTTTGCCGCGACCGCCGCACAGTCCTCGACGAGGGCGGGATCAAACGATCCACTCATGGCAAGCGGAATGGGGAAGACGGTGCGATGCCCGTGAATAACATCCATCATAAACAGCATCGGGATTTTGAGGCGGTCATGTTCGAGATGTGCTTTTTGAATAGCGATCATCTCGGCGGCGTCTTTGAAGTTGAGAACACTGCCGATAAACGGAAGCATGTCTTTGTCAAGGCCGAGCTCGGTCAGTGGGCCTGTGATTTGAGCATCGCTGTCGGTCAGCAGATTGGTATTGTATTGTATAAGTTGTCCGACTTTTTCTTCGAAGGTCATTTCGGAAAGCAACACTTGTATATTCATGTCGGTCACCTCTTTTTAACAGTATACTATAAAAATTTCCTGTTGACAACGGCGAAGTTTTTGTTATAATAAATAGCGGAGACTCCGCTTTTTCGGAAAGCCTGTCAGGGAGAACGCGTCACCGACTGAAAGCGCGTTTGAGGTGAGTAGTAAGCGTGGGAACACTCCGTGCGTTGTCCGAATTGCATATGAAAAAGAGGATGCGAATTTGTCGCGTCAAAACGGGTGGCACCGCGGGTTTTTGTTTAACTCGTCCCGAGAATAGGAATCCTATTCTCGGGACGTTTTTATTTTTGTCATTATCCTTTCAGGAGGTTGAATGTATGTACAGAACGCATTATTGTAACGACATCCGTCCTGCACACGTCGGTCAGACGGTGGAGCTTGCGGGTTGGGTCGATGTCGTGCGCGATCACGGCGGCGTTATCTTCGTCGATTTGCGCGACTACACGGGCATCACGCAAGTGGTTGTCCATGACGAGAGCTTTTTGAACGGTGTCAACCGCGAAACGGTCATCACCGTTTGCGGCACCGTGCGTCAACGTGACCCCGAAACGGTCAACGATAAGATCGCGACGGGCGAGGTGGAATTGGTCGCCGACACGCTCAAAGTTCTCGGCAAAAGCCAAAACATGTTGCCTTTCGAGGTGAGCAACTCCCGTCAAAGCAAGGACGAGTTGCGCCTGAAATTCCGTTACCTCGATCTGCGCAACCCCAAAAACCACGACAACCTTGTCAAACGCTCGCAGATCATTCGTTATCTGCGTAACACGATGGAAGAAAAAGGCTTCCTCGATATGCAAACCCCGATCCTGACGGCATCCTCGCCCGAGGGCGCGCGTGACTTCCTTGTCCCCAGCCGTAAGCACCCCGGCAAGTTCTACGCGCTCCCGCAAGCTCCCCAACAATTCAAGCAATTGCTGATGGTGTCGGGCTTTGATCGCTATTTCCAAGTGGCGCCCTGCTTCCGTGACGAAGATGCGCGTGCCGACCGTTCGCCCGGCGAGTTCTATCAGCTCGACTTCGAAATGGCGTTCGCGACGCAAGAAGAAGTGCTCGATGTCTGCGAAGACCTTGTGCACGGCACGTTTGTGAAATTCTCCGACAAGAAGGTCACCCCGAAGCCCTTCCGCCGCATCACCTATGCCGATGCGATGATGACCTACGGCTCGGATAAACCCGACCTTCGCAACCCGCTTCTCATTTGCGACCTGACGGCGTTCTTTGCCGAGGTGGATTTCCCCGCGTTCAAGGGCAAGCCCGTGCGCGGCATCGTCGCCAACTGCGCGGGCAAATCGAAGAAATTCTTCGAGGATTCCTTGAAGTTTGCGACCTCGCCCGAGGTGGGGCTCGGCGGCCTTGGCTACATCACACTCAAAGAAGGCGTGTTTGCGGGCCCGATCGCCAAGTTCCTCACCGACGAAAAGAAAGCGGAGATCACCGCTTTGACGGGTGTCAAGGAAGGTGAGACGCTGTTCTTCATCTGCGACGAGAAGAAGAACGACACCGAGAAAAAAGCGGGTCATATCCGCACTTGGCTTGCCAAGAAAGAGCAACTCGATCTCATCCGCGACGACGCGTTTGAGTTTTGCTTCGTGGTCGATTTCCCGATGTACGAAAACGACGAAGAAACGGGCGAGACGATCTTCACCCACAACCCGTTCTCCATGCCGCAAGGCGGTATGGAAGCGCTTTTGACCAAAGATCCCTGCGACGTGCTGGCGTATCAATACGACCTCGTTTGCAACGGCATCGAATTGGCTTCCGGCGCTGTGCGTAACCATGACAACGAGATCATGAAAAAAGCGTTCGCCATCGCCGGCTACGACGAGAGCGAACTCAAAAAGCGCTTCAACGCGCTTTACACCGCGTTCCAATACGGCGCACCGCCTCACGCCGGTATGGCGCCCGGCATCGACCGTATGGTGATGCTGTTGACCGACGAGGAGAAGATCCTTGACGTCATCGCGTTCCCCTTGAACGGTAACGCGCAAGACCTCTTGCTCGGCGCGCCGAGTGAGGTCACCCAACAACAACTCGAAGATGTGCATCTGTGGGGCGAAAACAGCGCCGTGGCGGTTCGTGCCGCGAGCGGCAAGGGCGGCGCTAAATCCGCTATGGGCAAGCGCTCAACGTTCAGCAATGCCCAACAGCTCAACCAACTGTCGCTGACCGACGAGGAAGAACCCGTGATGCAAGGTATTTTCGAAGCGATGAAAGCGCCCGAAAGCGCGCTCGCCGCCATGGACACCGCCGACGTGGAGCCGATGGTGTTTGTGATGCCGATGACCAACGTGCTTCGTGACGACGTGCGCGAGCAACCGTTCTCGCGCGAAAGCCTGCTGGCAGGCGCTCCCGAGGCGAGCGACGATAGCTGGCAAGTGCCCAGACTTGTGAAGTGAGGTGGATGACGATGAAATACTATGCTGTAGAACTGAATACGGAGGGTACCATCGCTGTCGATGACACCTTGCTTGTGAAAGATACGGAAGCGACCGCCGGTTCGCGTATCCTCGAAGGCTTCAAGCCGCTCTTCTCGGCGGAAGCCGTGACCCGTTTGGAAAATGCGGGTTACACCGTCGCGGGCAAGACCCATGTCGGTGAATTCGGCCTCGATCTTGTCGGCGAATTTTCGTACTATGCGCCGCAAACCGAAGGCACCCTCAAGGGCGCCGCGGCTCAAGCGGTCGCTGACGGTGCTGTCAAAGCGGCTCTCGGCGTTGACTTGAACGGTGCGACGCGCCGTGCGGCGGCGTTGTCGGATGTGTGCTTTATGAAACCGACTTACGGCACCGTCTCGCGCTACGGCGTGATGGCGTGCGCTTGCTCGGGCGAGCAAGTCGGTGTCTACGCGAAGAACACCGCCGATGTCGCCAAGGTGATGACCGTCATCGCGGGTCACGACGACAAAGACGGCACCAGTCTGCGCACCGCGTCCTATGAATATGACACCGCCGTTTCCGTGTCGGGCAAACGCGTGGCGATCGTGAAAGATCTTGTTGACCTTGCCGACGACGCGACCAAAGCGCGCATCGCCGCGACCGCCGAAGCGCTTCGCGCCAATGGCGTGACGGTCGAAGAGATCTCCTGCGACTTGTTTGCTCCTGCCGCGACCGCGTGGCAGATTTTGATGGCGGCGGAAACCTGCAACAACGTGTCGCGCTATGACGGCGTGAAATACGGTCACCGCTCCGCAACCTATAAAAACATCGACGAACTGTATGTCAATTCCCGCACGGAAGGCTTCAACTTCCTCACGAAGGCGACCATCCTCTATGGTTCGGAGATGCTTTCGAAAGCGCGCTACGCCGATTGCTACGACAAATCCCTGCGCGTGCGCCGCGTGGTGGCGGACGGCATCAAGTCGCTCTTCGCGTCCTATGACGCGCTTCTCATGCCTGCCTGCTCCAAGACGGCGTTCGAAGCCTACGACATCCACGAAGCGTTCGGCAAGGTGTTTGCTGAGCTCCCGTTCACGGCGGCGGCGAACCTGATCGGTACGCCCGCGCTCGTAAGCGGCGGCGTGCAATTCATGGGCGATCATTTCGCTGAATCCACGCTTCTCAGCCTTGCGGCATCCGTCGAAAAGGAGGGCAAGTAACATGAAATACGAACTTGTAATGGGTTTGGAAACCCACGTGGAGTTGAATACCAACTCCAAGATCTTCTGCTCCTGCGGCGGTCATTCCTCTCCGAAAGAACCCAACGATTGCGTCTGCCCCGCGTGCAGCGGTATGCCCGGCATGCTCCCTGTGATGAACAAACGCGTGGTGGAGCTTGCCGCGACGGCGGGCTTGATGCTCAACTGCGAGATCAGCCGCTACACCACGTTTGACAAAAAGAATTATTATTATCCCGACCTGCCCTGCGCGTATCAAATCACCCAGCTCAACCACCCGATCTGCACCAACGGCCTTGTGAAGGTGAAGACCGCCGACGGCGAGCGTGAGATCCGCATCAAGCAGATCCACATGGAAGAAGACGCGGGCAAGCTCGTGCACAGCGGTAACTCGTCGTTTGTCGATTTCAACCGTACCAGCGTACCGCTCATCGAAATCGTCACGCAACCCGATTTCCGCAGCCCCGAGGAAGTCATTGCGTACCTCAACAAACTTAAGAATATGTTCCGCTCGAGCGGCATTTCCGAATGCGAAGAAGGCGCGATGCGCTGTGACGTCAACATCTCCGTGCGCCCCGAGGGCAGCGAAGAATACGGCGTCCGCACCGAGATCAAGAACATGGCGTCGTTCGAAGCGATCGACCGTGCCATTCGTTACGAAGCGCAACGCCACATGAACGCGCTGGACTTTGAAACCGAAGAACTCGTGCAGGAGACCCGTCGTTGGGACGATGCCGCGGGTAAGACCTTTGCGATGCGCAACAAGGAAACCGAAGCGGACTATCGTTATTTCCCCGACCCGAACCTGATGCCCATCGTCATTGACGACGAATGGCTCGAGCAAATCAAAGCCAACAAACCTGCCGCCGTGGACGAAAAAGCGGAGGAATACAGCCTGATGGGCATTTCCGAGAAGGAAATCGCCGTCATCATGACCGATCACAAGATCGCGTCGCTTCTTGACAACACGATCGCGCTCGGCGCGGACGGCAAGGACGCCGCGTCGTGGATCTTGACCGACTGTGCGGGTATTCTGCGTAAAAACGGTCAAACCCTCAAAGAATTGACCATCACCGCCGAGCAACTCGCCGCCATCATCAAAATGGTCGCCGAGGGCAAGATCAACCGCGGCGCGGGCAAAAAGGTGCTCATTGCCGTGATCGAAGACGGTGTGGACCCTGTTGCTTATTGCGAGGAAAACGGATTCACCGTGCAAGCGGACGAAGGTCTCATCGCGTCGGTCATCGACAAAGCGATCGCGTCGAATCCGCAAGCGGTTGAGGATTTCCGCGCAGGCAAAGAAAAAGCCTTGATGGCGATTTTCGGTGCGTGCATGAAGGAATTGCGCGGCAACGGTGACCCGCAGGTCATCAAAGCGCTCCTCGAGCAAAAAATGAAAGGCTGATCGTTGTCTTGGCCCCCTCTGATGAGGGGGCTGTCACGGCGATTGCCGTGACTGGGGAGAGATTTTTGCTCCCCCTCTGTCACGCTTCGCGTGCCACCTCCCCTGACAAGGAGAGGCAAGAATATGTTGTTACAAAAGCCTTCCTTTTGACAGGAAGGCTTTTTACATGCTTATCAAATGAGGTGGAGCTATGACCATCAAACTTTACGAACAAGATGCCTATTGCCGCGAGTTCACGGCAACGGTGTTGTCTTGTGAAGAAACCAAAAAAGGCTATGCGGTGGTGCTCGATCAAACCGCGTTTTTCCCCGAAGGCGGCGGACAACCCGCCGACCTCGGCGCACTCGGCGGCGCGACTGTTCTTGACGTGCAGGTGAAGAATGAGATCATCACCCACACGGTGGACAAAGCGCTTGCGGTGGGGGAGACGGTGAGTGGTGCGCTCGATTGGAATGTTCGTTACGCCCGCATGCAAAATCACACGGGCGAGCATTTGCTTTCGGGTCTTATTCATGCGGCGCACGGCTACGACAACGTCGGTTTTCATCTCAACGACACACTTGTCACGCTGGATGTCAGCGGCCCTTTGACTGCCGAAGAGTTGGCGTCTCTTGAGTTGAACGCCAACCGCGCGGTGTATGAAAACCGCGAGATTTTCGCGACCTATCCGTCGCCCGATGAGATCGGCGCGATCGACTATCGCAGCAAACTGGATCTTACCGAAGGTGTGCGTCTGATCACTATCGACGGCTATGACGTGTGCGCGTGCTGTGCGCCGCACGTAAAACGTACGGGCGAGATCGGACTTGTTAAAATTCTCGAAGCGATCCCCTACAAAGGCGGCACACGCATTTCCATGCTGTGCGGATTGCCCGCGTTTCGAGATTACGTCATGCTTCATGAGGATAACCGCGCTAATATGCGCCTGTTGTCCGCTCCGCGTGACAAAGTCGCGGAGTTTGTCGCGCGCGACCATGATACGATCACGGCACTTCGTGCGGAGATCAAAGCGCTGTCCGAACAGTTGGCGGCGGCTCAGTTGGACGTCGTGCAAACCGTGACTTCCACGTGCGGCTTCACAAAGGATGCCTCCTTCGATGCGCTTCGCACCTTCGCCGAGCAACACAGTGAAGACGGCAAGCTGTGCGCAATGTTCAGCGACGCGGGCGACGGCAACATGAGCTATTTCCTGTATGTTCCCGAAGGCGGCGACATCCGCGACACCGTCAAAGCGATGAACGCGACGTTTGCGGGCAAAGGCGGCGGCAAACCGCATTATGCCCAAGGCAAACTGACCGCGACCAAAGAACAAATCGTTGCATTTTTTGAGGAATAAAAAAAGCAAGTTCTCTTTCAAGAGAACTTGCTTTTTTGTTGTAATGCCGGAGGATGTTGTTTATCTCGTTGCCAGGATGGAGTTTTTGTTAAATTGGAATTTGGATAAAAGGGACGGCGATAGCCTGATGTACCTAAGCAGACTTTTTGGCATTGCTATGGAAATGTAAAAAAACGGTTCAGATTAAGGCTCAACAATATCTATGTTTAGACAGGAATCACACAAACGAACAGTATATACATTTTCGGCTATTTTTTTACATTGATCTTTAGGAATACCATATCCTATAAAAAAATCGATGCCTCCTGTCATAGAGCGTGTTGAGGCTTTCCCACATTGTGCACACGGAACGGCTATAGAATTCTCGGATGCGCATGAAGAGAATATCCCTATGATTAGAAGTGTTGCTATAATCCATACTAATTTTTTCATTCTATCAATCCCTTTCGAAGTCTAAAAAACAATTTCCTTGATAATATAAAATGCCGTAGTCCCCTTCAATCAAAAGATCAAAATCATATTTATCGTGAATAATAAGTTCAATGTGTTTTTGTTCGTCTGTTTCAAATACTACTGTGTAGAACGATGAATTATGATTAAACGGGTGAGGGAGATTGTTTTTGGCAATCAAAGTTGCGGCACATTGTTTGGTGCAATCGGCGGACATTTGACTGCTGTTTCTATTGGATTTCATCATGTATCCTATGATTAAACCGATGGGAGTTGCGATAATGAATACAAAAAACAGAATTAAAAAAAGCTCGGGAGTAAATATTTCTAAGTCAAGAATATCGTTGATTGACATGGTACCCATCCTTTGCACTTTAGTTAAAAATAAACTGTGATTGATAGTATAGTTTATTTTGAATATTTTGTCAATACCAATAGTTAAAAAAGATATAATGAATACGAAGGAGGGGATGCAGTGAATATTGGAGAGAAAATTCGAAATGCACGAGAAGATCAAGATTTACTTCAAAATGATATGGCAAGATTGATTCCAATGAATCAGTCAAATTACTCTAAAATTGAACGTGGAATCCAAGAGCCGAATATGATTCAACTTAAGCGCATTTGCGAAATATTAAAACTGGATCCTCGTTATTTGTTGGAATTAGATGAGTTTGCTTTAGTCTCGGCAAAAGATATGCAATTGTTGAAAGATATTCAACAGTTTTTAAAGGAACATGCAAATCATTACACCTAAATACAAAACAAAAAGGCTGTCTTTCCGAATTTCGAAAAGACAGCCTTTTTTCAGTTCTCAATTGCCCATTCAAACTTCGCTTTGATGCCGCAGTTGTCGTCGTGGAAACGATGGTTTTGCGGCATATCGTAGCCGGGGAGGTTGTTGCCCTCGACGATGACGGGGCCTTGCTCGGTGATGGCGATGTCCCAGCCGATGTAGCGCATGCGCGGCTCGACGAGAGCGGCTTTTCGGCACAGTTCAACGGCTTCATTGAAAAACGGAACTTTAAAGCCAATGAGTTCAAAGCCGTTGGCGGGGTGCGCGGTGTAATAGGTCACCGTTTTGTCGCAGAAGGCGGGGTGGGTGATGACACCGTCGTCCGAAAGCAGAGTGTACATGCCGCCGCTTGACACGTTGTCAACATCGTTGTTACCGCTGCCGATGCGAATGAGGACGTACACAACATGCGGATTGCCGTTATCGGACAGCACGGTACACACGCGAATGGTGTTGACCGAGCGGGAGCAAAGCTTGTTCATCTCGGGATGTTGCACGATGGTTTCCTCGGCAAGAAACAGTTTTTCTTCCATCAACTCGGCGTAAACCTCGCGGATATCGCGTTCGCCGAGTGTGACCTTTTTCACGCCGAGACCGCCGAACGAGACAGGCTCTTTGGCAAAGAAATTGTCGCGACCTTCACAAAATGCCGCAAAGCCTTCAAAACCGTCGCGCAGGTCGACATACGGTCTGCCGAGCAGGTCTTTGAATGTGCGGTAAAAAACCGCCTTGTCGTCAAACACTTCGTAGGCTTCGCGTGCGTTCAAACGGCGCACCATGGCGATGTTGTCGTCCATGTTCATATAGGTCAGGCGCTTGTCCTTTTTGATGAACGCATAACCGAACGTCATGTAATCGAGATAGCCGACGCCGTAGCGGAACATACTGAGGACCATATCAAAAAACAGCCACACACGGTTTTTGCCCGACTCCTTGTGCACCAGTTCCAAATTGCGGAAAAAGCGTTTTAAACTGCCCGACGCGACACGGCGGAAAAACACCTTGATTTTACCGAACACGGGTTTTCATCCCCTTTTTTAAAATATAGAAAAGTATAGCATGCTTGATCCAAAAAGGCAAGCGATTAACTCTTACGCTTAGTGCGGTTGCCGCAATGCGGACAACCGACATTGACCTCGCCGAGACCTTTCGGAATGCGAATCACGGCTTTGCATTGCTTGCATTTGAAATAGCAATGCGTTTTGCGCTCACGCCATTTTCGGATCGTCAGGCGATATTTTGAGCGAATCTTGCCGATCAGTTTCAAAAAAGCTTCACGCTCTTTTTGGCGTTTCGAAATGTTTTTGGAAAGCGCGCGAAACACGGCAAGACCCAGCAACAACACGACCGGAATGTAAAAATACCACCAAAAGATGGATAACACAACAAACGGAAGTGTTGCGATGAGAATCAAATGGTTCAGCTCATCGCCGCCGTATCGTCCGATCATAAATACTTGCAATTTAACGGACGCTTCTTCTAAAAATCGTCGAATCACAAATGGCAACTCCTTATTTTACAAATCTGATATCGTAGCGCGAAGCGGCGCAATGTCGCCGTCAAATAACCACCCTTGAATGCCGACGGCTCGTGCGCCGGCAATGTTGATCGGGCTGTCGTCGATGAAGAGGCAATTCTCTGCCGAAAGTCCATATGTTTGCAGGACGTATTCGAAAATGTCGTGATGCGGTTTTGTGAGTCCGATTTCCGCGGAGAAGACAAGTCCGTCGAACTGTGAGAACAACGCCGCCAACCACGGGATATTCGTGTATTCTGCGGCGAATTTGGTGCTGATGTTCGAAAGCAGATACAGCGAGTAACCGCGCGATTTCAGTTCCTGCACCAACTTAACCATACCTTCGATCGGCGGCAACAATGTCGGCCACGCGTCGTAAACAGCGCATGCCGTTTTGTGCAACCGTTCGGGAAGTCTTGCACAAAACCCCGCTTTTGTTTCTTCGTCGGTGATGGTGCCCGCGTCGGCCTTATCCCAATACAGCCGATCAAACACCGTTTCGGTCAGCAACTTGATGTCGGACGGATCATCTGTAAATTGTGCGACCATCTCGCACGGTTCAAATCTTGCCAGCACGTTGCCGAAATCGAATATTACGTGACGGATCATTGCGATTCACATCCTTTTTATTTCTCGAACCGTTGCATCAGTGGTTCCATCCGTTTGCAAACGAGCGTCGCCAGCGATAGCTTCGCGGCGTCGGGAAGAATGAACGGAAGCACACATTGCACCATTGCTGCGGTAAATCCGCCCCAAGACACCCCTGCATATCCGACCATGTACCATACGGTACCGAGTGTGTAACAACAAAGTGTACCGAGTGCGCAAAAAGCGATGCGGTAGGCGGTCGTTTTCTTCGGGAGCAACATCATCACAAGCGGCATCAGCAAAAAGCCGAACAAATAGCCGCTTGTTGGGCCGAGAAGCACGCCGAAGCCGTTTTGAAATCCCGCAAACACGGGAAGTCCGATCGCACCCATCAGCAGATACAGCGCCACCGCACCCAAACTCTGCTTCGGTTTTAAGAGCCACAGCGCACAATACAACACAAAACTTTGCATGGTATACGGCGGCATCGTGATCGGAATGGTGATCCACGCGCCGACCGTCAGCAATGTCGTGAATAACGCCGTGATGCATAAAGAACGGACACGAATGCGCATGGATGTGCCCCCCTCTCAAAGTGCCGTCGTCGTATATTCAAGTATAGAGGATTGCACAAAAAATGTCAAATGAACAATATAAAAAATAAAATGCAAAAAACGAAAAATTTCTTCATTTTGTTATTGACAAATGCCGATAGCTGTGGTATAGTATCACTTGCTGATTCACATGGGAGAATTCCCGAGCGGCCAAAGGGGGCAGACTGTAAATCTGTTGTCTCTGACTTCGGTGGTTCGAATCCACCTTCTCCCACCAAAAATCCTCGTACGATAGTACGGGGATTTTTACTTTTTCACTATTACTTCTTCACTCTTCACTTTTCTCTTTTCTCTTAAATACGAGGATTTTTGGAAAGTAATAAGTAATAGTGAATAGTGAAGAAGTTCGGTGTCAGCTTCGCAGACGGATATATAAATCTCCGTCAAAATGGATTCGAACGACCGAAACATATGATATCTTGCTTAATTCTTGGGTTTATGCTATAATTAAAGACAAAGGGGGTTAATGACAGTGAGAAAATTTTTAGCTATGATATTAACGATTTGTTTAACGCTTTGTTTTTCGGGTTGCGTTTTGGAAGAAACTTCCTTGCTTTACTCTGATTATACAGAAATAGACGGGTTTTATATTGCCGTAAATAAAACTGCAAACTGTTGCTTTGTTGGCGGATATAACTGTACGGAATATACTGAAAACTTAGAAATTACGATTCCCGATGATTATAACGGCATACCTATTAAACGAAT
>JAZTZV010000076.1:0-5280 GCA_045637645.1 Acutalibacteraceae bacterium
CTATTTGAAGTTTACCAATAAAATCGGCAGTTCCGTGTCCGTAAAACGCTTCTCGAATATTTGCACCAACGCTTGTACCACTACGGATAAGTTGGTTTGTTAGCACACTTTCTTTTTTAGTTTGTTTTACATAGTTACAAACTTTAATTATCTGCAAAGCAAATTCTTTGGATTTTGTAATCAACGGACTATCAGCCATAATATTACCGCCTTTCTTATTATCATTATACCACTATAAAACAAAAAAGCAAGGCAAAGCCTTGCAAAAAATACTTATTACCTATTACTTCTTACTTATTACTTCCAAAAAATCCCGCAAGGTTTTTGGCTGAGGTAAGAGTGAAGAGGTAAGAAGTAAGAAGTAAGAAGTAAAAATCCCGCCCACTTACGTGAACGGGATTTTTGGAGGTGGCACCCGGATTTGAACCGGGGAATCAGGGTTTTGCAGACCCACGCCTTACCACTTGGCTATGCCACCGTGTAAAAAAGGCGTCTATTGACGCCTTTTTGTTTGGAGCGGCTTACGAGGCTCGAACTCGCTACCTCCACCTTGGCAAGGTGGCGCTCTACCAGATGAGCTAAAGCCGCAAAAATGGTGCCTCCGATCGGAATCGAACCAATGACACGGGGATTTTCAGTCCCCTGCTCTACCAACTGAGCTACAGAGGCAAATGTGGCGACCCGGAACGGGCTCGAACCGTCGACCTCTAGCGTGACAGGCTAGCGTTCTAACCAGCTGAACTACCGGGCCAAATCCAAATGTGGTGGAAACAACAGGGCTCGAACCTGTGACCCCCTGCTTGTAAGGCAGGTGCTCTACCAGCTGAGCTATGCTCCCGAAGGTGTCGTGTTTCTCGCGACGTCCTATATGATACTATATCCTTTTCAAAATGTCAACACTTATTTTGAGATTTTTTTAATTTTTTTTGAGAAGTTTTTGCAGATCGGCTTCCGTGAAGCGATAGACCGCGTCGCAGAACTGGCAAGTGGTTTCCACCATGCCGTTTTCGTCGGGCAGTTCCATCAGTTCCTCGGGCTTGAGGGTGATGAGTGCGCGCTCGACGCGTTCCTTCGAGCAGTTGCAACGATAGGTCGGCTCGTATTCGTCCAAAATCTCGACATCAAAGCCTTCGAGTGCTTTGCGTGCGATCTCCTCGGGTGTTAAGCCTTCGCTGAGCATGGTGGTCATCGGCGGCAAAGCGGCGATGTTCTTTTCGATTTGATCGATCACCGATTCGGGGCAGAAGGGGAGGAGCTGAAGAAGCAGACCGCCCGCCGCTTTCACAGTGAGATCGGGATTGACCAGCACACCGAGCGCACACACGGTCGGCGTTTGCTCGCTTTGTGCGTAATAGGTGGTGATGTCCTCGGCGATTTCGCCCGTGACAAGCGGCACGCAACCGACATACGGCTCGGTGGCACCCGTGTCTTTTAATACATATAAGAAACCATCCGTACCCAACGCACCGCTGACATCCAATTTGCCGTTCGGTTTCAAGGGAATTTCCACGATCGGTTGTTGTGCATAGCCGCGCACAAAACCCTCACTGTCGGAAACCGCCATCACAACGCCGGCAGGACCGCCGCCGTTAATTTTCAATGTAATCGTATCGTCTTTGCCCTTGAGCATCACGCCCATCATCGACGAAGCGGTCAAAAGTCGACCGAGAGCGGCGGTGACGACCGCCGACGGTTGATGAATTTGCTCGGCACGTGCCACGATGTCGGTGGAATCCAGCACCATCGCCATGACGCAGGCAGAGGAATCGATACAACGAATCAGTTTACCCATGATATAGATATTCTCCTATATATACAATTATGTATAGTCTTGTGCAGGTCGCGTGTTTTTGGCTACGATCACCCAACGCTCGCTGGTGTCGCACGGCGCGTCGTCGGTCATGTCATCGTACACCGCGAGCAGTTCAAATCCGTTTTCGACGAGTAGCTTTTGCCACGTCTTCAACGTATAAGCACGCTCACGCACGGTATCACTCGTGCGATCATAACGACCGTCCTCGTCTTCCCAAAAGAAATCAAGCGCCATATCCACCGTGCAGGTGGTTTCGTTGAACGCGTTTTGCCACACGCACATCACCTCATCGTCCTCAAGCACAAACGTGTTGTCGCCGAGGATATGGCGATGCTTGTACGGTGTGTTGACATCAAAAATCAGCAAACCGTCGGGCGCGATGAATAAGCGCAAGCGCCCAAGCACCGCGGCGATGTCGCGAGTTTTCAAAAGGTGGTTGAAACTGTCAAGCGTACAAACCGCACCGTCCACTACATCGTATAAATCAAGCTCCCGCATATCTTGGCACAACAGCAAGCTGTCGGGGCATTTTTCAGCGGCGAGAGCCAACATATCACGCGACAGATCCACACCGATCATATCGACGCCGCGTTCGCACAGGGCGGCGGTCAAACTGCCGCTGCCGCAAGCAAGATCCAACAATGTGCGTGGGAGATTGCCGTGCTTTTCAAACAACGACAGCAAATACGCCGCACGTTCGTGATAATCGGTAGTCATCAAACGGTCGTAGCATTCGGCAAGCGCATGATAGCCGTTCATTGGTTATCCTCGGTGTAGGGAAGGGCGATGTTTTTTTCTTTCATGCGACCGAACACCATGTCATAAGCATCACAGCCGTAGATCAGCGAACGGTTCACGCGGCTGATCGTCGCGGTCGATGCACCGGTTGCGGCGACAATATCGCTGTAAACACGTTTGTCGCTGAGCATCTTGGCAACCACAATACGTTGCGACAGCGCTTTGATTTCGGATACCGTGCAAAGATCCTCGAAGAATTGATAACATTCTTCGATCGACTCCAATTGCAGAATCGCCTGAAACAAAAAGTCGGCATTATCGTCTTTGATTTTGGAATTCATAGCGAAAGCTCCTTTACGAGTGTATTTCACGCTTTAAAATTTTAACACGCTGAATCACAAAAGTAAAGTGTTTTTTATAAAAAAATTTTTAAATCTAATAAAAATAAAAAAAATTCGAAAAAGTGCTTGACCTTGATGAAACACTGTGTTATAATTGCTATACCTCAAAAAGGGGTTATTTTTTTGCGCGCATTTTTGCGCGGTCCCTTTCACGAGGGAGGCTTATCAATATCCGAAATATGGAGGTGCCGTTAAGATGAGAGTTAAGATCACACTGGCTTGCATGGAGTGTAAGCAACGCAACTACAACACCATGAAAAACAAGAAGAACGATCCGGACAGACTGGAAATGAACAAGTACTGCCGTTTCTGCAAGAAGCATACTGTTCATCGCGAAACGAAGTAAGATACTGATCATTCGACTTGAAAACAGAAAGGAAGGGTCTCGATGGCTGACGAAAAAATCGTGAGCAAAGCGGAGTCCGGCAAGAAAAAGTCGGAAAAATCCGAAAAGAGCAAGAAACCCGGAATCTTCCGTCGGATCGGCAAGTATCTGCGCGATACGAAGAGCGAGTTCAAAAAAATCATTTGGCCGACTTTCCCCAGCGTCGTGCGCAACACACTTGTTACGCTCGCGGTTTGCGTGATTCTCGGCTTGTTGGTTTTCGCGGTTGACACCGGCTTGGGCGGACTGATTGAATTGGTCCTGTCGTTCAAGGCTTGATCCTGTGCGGCTGATTTGCAAGGAGGGTTGACGGATGGACGACGCAAAATGGTATATCGTACATACCTATTCGGGTTACGAAAACAAAGTTGCCACCAACCTTGAGACGATCGTGGAAAACCGTGGTTTGCGCGATTGGATCCAAGAGATCCGCGTGCCTACGGAAACCGTGACCGAAGTTAAGGACGGCAAAAAACGCGAAGTTGAGCGTAAAATCTTCCCGGGCTATGTGCTGGTGAAGATGGTCATGAGTGATGACTCGTGGTTCATCGTGCGCAACACTCGCGGTTGCACCGGTTTTGTCGGACCGGGAGGAGAACCGACTCCGTTGACGGAAAAAGAAGTGGAAGCACTCGGTGTTGAGAAACACGAGATCGTTATCAACTACGCCGTCGGCGACATGATCCGCATTATCGACGGTCCGCTTGAAAACTTCACGGGTCGTGTCGATGAAATCGATGCGGACAAAAACAAGATCAAAGTCACCATTTCGATGTTCGGACGCGAAACGTCCGCCGAATTGGAGGCCGATCAAGTCGAGCTGCTCGATGATTGAGCAAGCTCTGTAAGCTAAGACGTTTTACGCGGAATTCGCGTATTACCTGTGTGCCGGACACTTTTCCGGCTGTGGGAGGAACGGTCCGCACCGAAACGGTGTGTGTGAAATCGTTCCGCCATTGACCACGAACTTTGGAGGTGCAAGTAAAAATGGCTCAGAAAATCACCGGTTACATCAAACTGCAAATTCCGGCTGGCAAAGCCACGCCGGCGCCCCCTGTCGGCCCGGCTCTCGGTCAACATGGTGTCAACATCATGGCGTTCACCAAGGAATTCAACGAGCGTACGAAGAACGATGTGGGTCTGATCATTCCCGTCGTCATCACCGTGTATGCGGATCGTTCGTTCACGTTCATCACCAAGACTCCCCCTGCGGCAGTCCTCATCAAGAAGGCTTGCGGCATTGAGTCGGGCTCTGGTGTTCCGAACAAGAACAAGGTTGCCAAGATCACGACCGAGCAAGTGAAGAAAATCGCTGAGACGAAGATGAAGGACCTGAATGCCGCATCGATCGAGAGTGCTATGAGCATGATCGCCGGTACTGCGCGCAGCATGGGCATCGAAGTCGTCGACTGATTTTTCGGGTGGGAGGAACCCCTCAACATTCCGATTTACCACTCAGCCGCACCCGCTTTTGAATAAGCGGTCGATTGCGGACTCAACAGGGAGGAAACACAATGAAACATGGTAAGAAATATGTCGACAGCGCAAAGCTTGTCGATTCGCAAAACCTTTATGATGTCTCGGAAGCTCTCGACCTCGCGGTGAAAACCGGCAAGGCGAAGTTCGACGAGACCGTCGAAGTGCACGTCAAACTGGGTGTTGACGGCCGTCACGCTGACCAACAAGTCCGCGGCGCGATCGTTCTCCCCAACGGTACCGGTAAAGAAGTCCGCGTCCTCGTGTTCGCGAAGGGCGACAAGGCGACTGCCGCGACCGAAGCCGGCGCCGAGTTTGTCGGTGACGACGACATGATCGCCAAGATCAACGGCGGTTGGTTGGATTTTGACGTGGTTATCGCCAGCCCCGACATGATGGGCGTTGTCGGTCGTCTCGGTAAGGTCCTCGGCCCCCGTGGCTTGATGCCCACCCCGAAGGCGGGTACC
>JAZTZV010000077.1:0-7359 GCA_045637645.1 Acutalibacteraceae bacterium
GCGGCGTTTGTGAGTATATTGATCATCTTGTGAAAACGATCATCCTTGACGGATGATGCATTTGCGATGCAAATGCTATCCCCCCGACGGCTTCGCCGTCGACCCCCTTTAGGCAAGGGGGTCATGATCACAATTAAGGAGGAATACCATGTCACAAGAACTCTACAACAACCTCGACGAGGAACAGCCCGAGCGCGCGATATTGGTGGCACTCGACACGGAGGAATATGACATCGAAAGCTCACTTGCCGAGCTCAAAGAACTGACGGCGACGGCGGGTGCTGAGGTCATCGCGGTGTTGACGCAAAAGCGCGAAGCACCGAAAAAAGCAACCTATCTCGGCAGCGGTCGCGTGTTGGAACTCGCCGAGCTTTGCGCGGCACAGGACGCGGATCTGGTGATCTTCGATTGCGAATTGTCTCCGACGCAATTGCGCAATTTGGAGGATGCGATCCCGTGCCGCATCATTGACCGCACGATGCTGATTTTGGATATTTTTGCCGCACGTGCGCGTTCGGCGGAAGGTCGCTTGCAGGTGGAACTCGCGCAGTTGCAATATCGCTTGCCGCGTCTTGCCGGCATGGGCAAATCGCTGTCGCGACTCGGCGGCGGCATCGGCACGAGAGGTCCCGGTGAAACGAAGCTGGAATCCGATCGCCGTCACATTCACCGTCGCGTGTCGGCTCTCAAAGAAAAACTCGAAGAAGTCAAACGTCATCGCGAGGGACTTCGCGCGCGTCGCCGAAAGGACGGCGTGCGCTCGGTGGCGCTTGTCGGCTACACGAATGCGGGCAAATCGACGCTTCTCAATCGCTTGACGGATGCGGGGGTGCTCGCGGAAAACAAATTGTTCGCAACACTCGACACGACCGCGCGTGCGCTGACGTTGCCCGACGGGCAAACCGTGTTGCTCATCGACACGGTTGGATTTGTGCGCCGCTTGCCGCACCATTTGGTCAACGCCTTCCGCTCGACGCTCGAAGAAGCGGTGGAAGCGGATGTGATTCTCAATTTGTGCGACGCAGGGTCGCCCGAAGCGGACGAGCATTTGGATGTATCGCGCAAGTTGCTTGCTGAGCTCGGTTGCGGCGAAACGCCCGTGCTGTCGGTGCTCAACAAATGGGATACCGTCTCCAACGAGCCGCACGAGCGCGTCGGCAACACGTTTTATATCAGCGCCTTGCACGGTTGGGGACTCGAAGAGCTTCTTGGCGGCATCGTCGAAGCGTTGCCGCCCGACCGTCGCCGCGTGACGCTCTTATTCCCGTTTTCCGAGGGCGCGCTTGCCGAGCGTTGCCGCAAGGAAGGCGCGGTGGAGTATGAAGAATATGTACCCGAAGGGTTACGCATGACCGTCACCCTCGGTCCGGTGTTGTTGGAGTTGACCGCGAAATATGAGGAAATCGTATGAAACAACGGATTCATATACTGGATGAACTGCGCGGATTTTGCGTGGTGCTGATGGTGGTGTACCATGCGCTGTACACCTTGGCGGCGATGTTTGCGATGCCGTGGGCGTTGACGCTGTTTAAAGCGTGTTATCCGCTCGAACCGATTTTTGCGGGCGTGTTCATTGCGCTTTGCGGCTTTTCGTGCCGCCTGTCCAAAAACAATTGGAAACGCGGGTTGTTGCTCGCGGCGGTCGCTCTGGGCATGTCGCTTGTTTTGATGTTCTTTTCGCCGATTTGGTTCGGTGTATTGCATTGTCTGGCGGTGTGTATTTTGCTGTTTGCCGCGACGCGTCCGCTTCTGGATCGCGTGCCGACGTTGGTCGGTGTGGTCGCGTGCGCGTTGTTGTTCGGTCTGACGTTCAACATGCCGACCGTGTTCGGCGGTACATTCTTGGGGATGCCGCTCCCCGAAGCATTGCTTGAATGCAAATGGCTGTTCCCGTTCGGTTTCGGACGCGTTTACAGCGCGGATTATTTCCCGCTCATTCCGTGGGTGTTTTGCTTCTTGGGCGGCACCTTCATCGGAAAAAAACGCGATCTGTTGCCCGATTGGTGCAAAAAGCCGCACGTTAAGCCGCTTGCCTTCCTCGGCCGCCACAGCCTGTGGGTCTATTTGGTGCATCAACCGATCATCATCGGTGTGACGATGCTGATTCGTTTCGTGTTTTAAGACCGATAATCTTCAAGATAGCGCGCCAAAACGGCGCGGTCGCGGACGGCGATGCCGTCATACAACCGCTGCTGTTCGTCTTCGGGCAATGACGCCACCGCCGTGTCATACACCGTTTCGGGCGTGTCGGTCTGCGGGACATACACCGCGACCCGTCCGTTCCAAACGCCGATGATGCGATAGGCTTGATCCTGTATGTCGTTTGGGGTTTGCGAGTCGGTTTTTCGCACCGCTTCGCACAAAATCGCCGCCGTCAAAAGAGCGGCGGTGCAAAAGGCGATCGTTGCGATCCAAAGCCATTTTCGAGGCATTGTGCCACACTCCTTTCCATGGTAGTGTGTCGCAATGCCTCTTTTTTATGCGATAGGCGTACAATATATGTAAAAACTGTGAATTTACGGCGGATTGATTGACTTTTCTATGAAAATGCGATACTATTATCGTGTATACTTGTTTGTAGAATGTCCTTTTCGGACATCCCGATTTATATTTTCCTGTTCTCTCAAAGGAGGGGCGATCAATCATGACGCAAAACAACAAAAAGACGTCAAAAACCAACGCTGCACAAAGCTTCTCGGAGTTTATCCATTCCAAGCCCATGCGTGTCTTCGGAAAAACGATGGCGTGGGTCGGCCGCACGGTCGGCACGCTGGCGCTTGTTGCGGCCTTCACGACCACGATCGTCGGTTGCAACATGGCGACGTATGTGGTGGATACCTTCTCGCAGTCGCAGGACATCCCCGACATCTCGCAGATTATGGATAACGGCACCAGCATTATCTATACGCAAAACAGCGAGGGCGAGTGGGTGGAGAGTCAACGACTCGAAGGCATCAACCGCATTTGGAAAAACTTGCCCGAGATCCCCGACTATCTCCAAAAAGCGGTGGTCGCCATTGAGGACGAACGCTTCTACAAGCATCACGGCGTCGACTGGAAGCGTACCGCCGCGGCGGTCGTGGAGCAGTTCTTCGGCGACGGCTCGTTCGGCGGCTCGACCATCACCCAACAGTTGATCAAGGTCGTGTCGGGTGACAACGAAGGCACGATCGAGCGTAAGATCCGCGAGATTTTCAAAGCGCTCGAAATGGAACGCGATCACTACACCAAAGACGAAATCCTCGAAGCCTATCTGAACATCCTGCCGCTCTCGGACGGTGTTGTCGGTGTCGGTGCGGCGGCGAACTATTATTTCGGCAAGGACGTGGAAGACCTGTCGCTGGCGGAGTGTGCGATCATCGCGGGCGTGACGAACCTGCCCGAATATTACGATCCCTATGAGCATCCCGACCACGCGAAAAAGCGTCAGGAAACCATTCTTTACAAAATGCACGAGCTTGGATATATCACCGACGACGAATATATCCAAGCCTACAATGAGGAACTCGTGTATCAAAGCAGTGCGCGCTACGTCGAGATTCAAGACTACTATGTCGACACGCTCATCGAAGATGTTATTCACGATTTGATGGATCAGCACGGCTACAACTACACCTACGCCGAACAGCTCGTGTTCTTCGGCGGCTTGCGCATTTATTCGTATGAAAATGTGGAAACCCAGCTCGCCGTGGAAGCGGTCATGCGGGATAATGCCAACTTCATCGATTATGAGGACGAGGACGAAAACCCCAACGCCGCCGTGTTCATCATGGACTATGAAGGACGCGTGGTTGCCGTTGTCGGCGGTCGCGGCGAAAAGACGGGCAACCGTGTTCTCAACAACGCGACGGAGTCGCAACGTCAGCCCGGCTCGACGATGAAACCGCTTGGCGTGTTTGCACCCGCGCTCGATCAAGATTTGATCAACTACTCCACCATCGTGCGCGATGCGCCCATCACGCTGCCCGACGGCACGTCGTGGCCTCCCAACTACGGCTATACCAATGCATTCGACAACGGTTGGATGACGGTGCAATATGCGCTTCAAGAATCCAAAAACACCGTGCCCGTTCGCATTTTGGACGAAATGGGCTTTGAAACGAGTTACAATTTCCTCAAAGAAAAATTGCGCTTTACGTCGCTCGATGACAACGACTATGCGTATGCACCGCTCGCGCTGGGCGGCATGACCTACGGCGTCACGGTGCGTGAGATGTGCGCCGGTTATCAAATTTTCGGCAACGGCGGTATTTACAATTCGCCGCACACCTATCATCGCGTCGAGACCGAAGACGGTCAGATCCTGCTTGAGCATGTTCTTGAAAACGATCAAGTCATCAACGAGGATACCGCCACCGTCATGAACAAGATCCTGCAAACCGTTACCTCGCGCGGTACGGCGATGGAGGTTTCCGACGACTGGACGGATATCCAATTGTTCGCCAAGACCGGTACCACCGATAACAACAAAGACGCCTACTTCGCAGGCGGCACGCCTTATTATGTCGGCGCGCTGTGGATGGGCTATGACAGCAACCAAATCTCCCTGTCGTACGATCAACGCATGAGCTCGAAGGAATTGTTCAGCTTGTGCATGCTCGCCGCGCACGAGGGTCTTGACTCCGCTTCGTTTGAAGAATGGGGCGACGTCGAGGGTCACTATTACGATCCCGAGACCGGCGTTGTGACCGACGAAAGCGAAAGCGGCGACAAGAAGAATATGTGGGGCTATTACAAGGCGGACAATGTGCCGTACGGCGAGAACACCTTCGGTGATATCGCGTACGAGCCGACCACCACGACCACCGAGGATACCACCACCAAGGCAAAGAAGACCACCAAGAAGACCAAGAAGACCACGACGACTACCGAGGAAGAGGAAGAGGAAACCACCACAACGGTGGAAACCGTCCCCACCGAGGAAACCACAACGACCGATCCGATGGAAGAGGATGTGACGACCTTGCCGGAAGGTGAAGGCGACAGCACAACAACCGCTCCCGAGGGTGAAGGCGGCGAGGATACCACCACCGCACCCGAACAAACGGATCCCAACATCACCACGACCACCGCACCGCCGGAAGCCGCCACCGTATAAATTTTTTAAAAAAGTGTAAGGATTTTTTGGCTTTCACGGTGTATAAAGGAATGAGAAGCTATGTCTTTTGAACATTGTAAACGTCTGGTGGTCAAGGTCGGCACTTCGACCTTGACCCACGCCAGCGGTCATATCAATTTGCGTCGCATCGACGAACTCGTCAAGGTGCTGTCCGACCTCAAAAACGCGGGCATCGAAATTTTGCTCGTGTCGTCGGGTGCCGTGGGCGTGGGTGTCGGCGCGCTCGGATTGCGCGAGCGTCCGACCGACCTCGGCGGCAAGCAAGCCGCGGCGGCGGTCGGTCAATGCGCGCTGATGTACATGTACGATAAAGAATTTGCCGAGTACGGTCATGTCACCGCGCAGGTGCTGTTGACCCGCGACGGTGTCGAGGACACACAGCGTCGGCAGAACATCATCAACACGCTCGAAACCCTGTTGCAGTATAAAGCCCTGCCCATCATCAACGAAAACGACACCGTCTCGACCGAAGAAATCGAATTCGGCGACAACGACACGCTGTCGGCGCTCGTTGCCGTGCTGGCGAAAGCGGACGGCTTGATCCTGTTGACGGACATCGACGGACTGTACACCGCCGATCCGCACAAGGATCCGTCGGCGACGCTCGTGTCCCGTGTGACCGAAATCGACGACGAACTGCTCGCGACGGCGGGCGGTGCGGGTTCGTCCCGCGGCACGGGCGGCATGCTCACAAAGCTCCATGCCGCGCAAATCGCGATGGACGCGGGCATCCCCACCATCGTGATGAACGGCAGTTTTCCGTCGAAGCTCTACGACGTGATCGAAGGCAAATCCTGCGGCACGCTGTTTGAGAGCGAAGAGTGAAAAGTGAAGAGGTGTCGCGATCTTGCGGTAGCGAACAAACCTCTTGCCTCTCCCTTTGGGAGAGGTGGCAAAACCGCGGGTTTTGACGGAGAGGGCGGTCTTAAGGGCAGTGAAGAGTGAAAAGTGAAGAGGGAAAAGGTGTCGCGCGGTGCGCGACAAATCCCTTCCGTCTTTTTGCTTCGCCAAAATCCCCCTCCCCTTGCTTCAAGGGGAGGCAAGATTTACCGCAATTCTACCGCAATCCTGTAAAAAGGAGTCTTACATATGACTTTAATCGAAATGGGCGCGTGCGCCAAACAAGCGGCGGCGGCGCTTCGTACGGCATCGACCGCGCAGAAAAATGCGGCGCTGACCGCCGTTGCGGCGCGTTTGATCGCCGACACCGATGCAATTTTGGCGGCAAATGCCGAGGATTTGACGCGTGCGCGCGAAAACGGCATGCGCGAATCGCTCATCGACCGTTTGACGCTGACCGCCGAGCGCATTGCCGCCATGGCGGACGGTGTCTCTCAAGTGGCGGCGCTTGCCGATCCCGTCGGCGAGATCATGGACGGCTATTGCCGCCCCAACGGCTTGCGCATCCAAAAAACGCGTGTGCCGCTCGGCGTCGTGGGCATCATTTACGAAGCGCGCCCCAACGTCACCTCCGACGCGGCGGCGTTGTGCCTGAAATCGGGCAACGCCGTGATTTTGCGCGGCGGCAAAGAAGCGTTTTCATCCAACACGGCGGTGGCGGCGTCCATCCGTCGCGGTTTGGAGGAGGCGGGACTTCCTGCCGATTGCGTGCAACTGCTTGACAAAACCGATCGCGAAACCGCCGCGCAAATGATGCGGCTGAATGACTATATCGATGTGCTGATTCCGCGCGGCGGCGCGGGACTCATCCGCTCGGTGGTGGAAAACGCCACCGTCCCCGTCATCCAAACGGGTGTCGGCAACTGCCATGTCTATGTGGACAAGGCGGCGGATCTCGAAATGGCGGCGAGGGTCGTCGTCAACGCGAAAGCCTCGCGTCCGTCGGTGTGCAACGCCGCGGAAACCTTGCTTGTGCATGCGGACATCGCCGACAAGGCGTTGCCGCTGTTGAGCGCGGCACTCAAAGAGGCGGGCGTTGCGCTTCGTTGCTGTGAGCGTTCGCTCCCGCTGTGCGACGGTGCGATCGCCGCGACCGAAGAGGACTGGGCGACCGAATACGGCGATTATATCATGGCGGTCAAAGTGGTCGATTCGCTCGACGACGCCACCGCGCACATCGCGCGTTACGGCACGGGTCACAGCGAATGCATCCTCACCGACAGCCACCAAGCGGCGGAAAGCTTCACCCTGCAGGTGGACAGCGCCGCTGTCTATGTCAACGCGTCGACCCGCTTCACCGACGGCGCGGAGTTCGGCATGGGCGCGGAGATCGGCATCTC
>JAZTZV010000078.1:0-9299 GCA_045637645.1 Acutalibacteraceae bacterium
ATATGGTTATTGTACTCTCATTTTTTAGCTTTGTCAATCATTGAAATACGATTTTCTAAAGAATTTTACGAAATTTTGCCGATTTTTCAACTGAGCGGCGTTTTCTTGTTCAAAGAACGCTTTTTGCCGTCAGGTGTTTGCACCACGATCGCATCCAACTGTCCTCGTAGCGACTCGCGATATGCCGCGATATATTCCGCACGAAGTTGCGTGCGTTCCGCTTCTTCTTCGGGGGTCAATCCTTCGGCTTTTGCCTTACGTGCCAACGCATTGATACGGTCAATTTTGGTTTGATCCACAGCCTTTCACCTCTTTAACCCTTTAATACCATAAAGTATATCATAAACTTTAAGTTTCGCAAGTCTGCGGTTGAATTTTCCTCATTTTACACATATTTTTCAACATTTCTCTAAAATTATAATTGATATTATACAAATATTTTTTGAAATCATTGGCCGTTTTGTCAATTCTTTATTATGATAAACTGTGTTATAATAGAACCAAATCGGTAAACACCGAAAAGGAGGTACTTATGAAAAAAATCTTTGCAATTTTGCTGACCGTTTCACTGCTTTGTTGCACGATCCCGACAAGTGTATTGGCTTTCGATCAATACGTTGTTTACAGCGGACAGGACGGCTGTCGACTGACTTCCTGGCAATTTTCCCAAGACCTGAACCCGTGGCTGTTGTGGAACGTTGCATTTAATCGCGAGTGCGACGACCGCGTTTGGGTAACGGCGAAAGATCACCCGAATTTGGTCGGCAGAAGCGTCATTCCCTCCTTTACGTTCGAAGGCACTTCCATCACCTTCAACGGCGAAGAAATTGAATCGGATGTCAGCCAAATCGAACTGCTGGCGGAAAACGAACTGGTCATCACGACCGATTCCGCTCGTGCCGAATATCAAATCAGCATCACCGAAGAAACCAACGGTTTGCCCGTGGTACTCATCGACACCGACGGCGCCCCGATCCCCGATAAAATCGATTACGTCGACAGCACCATTTCGGTGCTCGGTGCCGACGTCTACGGCGGTGATGACATTTACGCCGCTGTGGCAGGCATCAAACTCCGCGGTAACTCGACGATGGGCTACGCCAAAAAGCCATATCGCATCAAGTTTGACAAAAAACAAAATGTGTTCGGTCTCGGCAAAGCCAAAAGTTGGGTACTTCTTGCCAACTATCTCGACCCTGCCTCCATTCGTAACGATATCGCCTACGCTTTTGCGACTCGTCTGAACGAAGTGACAACCGATATGACAGGCTTCTCGATGTATGTACCGCGTATGCGTCCCGTCGAGGTGTATCTCAACGGCGAATACAAAGGTCTTTACGATATGGGCGATCACATCCAAGTGGACAGCACCCGCATCGCCATCGACGCAAGCGGTGACGAACTCGATGATAACGACGTACAACTCTTCCCCGAGGCAAACGTCGGCTATTATCTGGAAGTCGAAGATTCCTCCCGTGTCATCCCCGAATATGAGACGGAAGGCACGGAATATTTCATCATCCAAAACACCACTTCGGGCGGCGGCGAACTGTACGTGCAGTTTAAAACACCGGAAATACCGTCTGCTCAGCAAAAAGCATATATTTCCGACTATCTGCAAACCGTTAACGATTTGATTCGCGCACGCGATGAACGCGTGTGGGACTACATCGACATGGACGGCTTCATCGACTGGTATCTTGTCAACGAACTGTTCAAAAACACCGATTCGGGCTTCCTTTCGAGTGTGAAAATGTTCAAAGACAAAGACGGCAAGCTTTCAATGGGCCCTGTGTGGGACTTCGACCTTGGATCGGGCGCTGTGGCTTACAGTGATATCGACGACCCGACGGGATGGCGCACCCGCACGCAAGACCGTTGTGATTGGTACGCCAATCTCTTTAAGATGGACGAATTTGTCTCCGCCTTTGAGGCACGTTGGGCGCAACTTCACGAAGAAGGTGTGTTTGACGCGATCTTTGAAGACGTCGAAAACCTGACCGCTTACCTCGACGCGTCGGCAAACGACGATTACGACCTGTGGCACAGCACTTACGTCGCAGAAGTGAACAATACCTCTTGGTTGACCGTCCCCGACATTCAACTGACCGAAAATTGGGATATGCAAATTCAATATTTCACCACCTACATGAAAGCGCGTATCGCGTGGATGGACGAGCAATTCGGTTACAACGAAACAAGCGGTCCCGAATATGTCAACTTCCTTTCTTCGACACTGTCGTCGACGACCTCAAGCAGAACCTTCACGATCAATAAAAGTTTCAACGTGCAGGAACTACCGAATATTTATTTGTCGTTGACCTCGCAATCCTCCTTTGACATCACCTTTAACTTCGACGTCGGTTCACCGTCACTGTCCAGCGATTGGCAAGGCAGCGATCCCCTGCTCCCGTTCCAAGGCACAACAGGTCAATACATCGCATCGGGCACGTACACCGATGTGGAGATTAATCTCGACAACTATATGCCGTGGTCGGCGAACCCGAATGCGACAACCATCACGCTCAACAGCATCACCGTCAAGACCAATGGCTCGCGCCGCAACATCCGCATCACCTCGTTGTATGCTTCGGATCAACCGCAAAAAGATCTCGGCACGACCAATCTTACCATCGGCGGCGAACCTGTTATTTGGGGTACCCCTGAATACAGCCGCACACTGAAGGCCAAATCCATGGCGATCACACCTTACGGTGCCACGGTTTCGTATCAATGGTACGCCGACGGCAAAGCCATCAGCGGCGCAACCTCTGCTTCCTTTACCCCTGACGAAACCTACATTGGCAAAACGCTTCATGTCAAAGCCACCGGTACAGGTTCTTACAGCGGCTCCGTCGAAAGCGAGCCGATCGTTCTCACCAAAACGGAATACACCTACAAAACCTCGCAGGTGCCGCAGTTGGTCTCCAAGACGCACGACACGATCGTCGCATTGGAACGTGAAAACTATGAGCTCAGCGTGGACGGTGTCAACTGGCAGGTATCGGGCACATTCACCGATCTTGAGCCGAACACCTTGTATCGCGTGCTGTATCGTCACGGCGAAACCGCCACGCAAACCGGCGGCTCTGCCGGTGCCGCACTTTATGTGATCACGGACGTTGATCCCAACGCCCCTGTTGATCCCGAGCCGCCCATTGATCCCGAACCTCCTGTCGACCCCGAACCGCCCGTTGATCTGACACCCGGCGACATCGACATGGACGGCGACACGGACACCACCGACGCCAAATGGATCTTGCGTTACACCATGGACGCACTTGTTTTGGAAGGCGACGCATTGATCTGCGCGGATTACAACGGCGACGACGATGTGAACAGCTCGGATGTTCGTAAATTGTTGGCGTCACTTGTTACAACTTAATCTAAAAATCGGAAGGTTTCTTTGTTGAAAATAACAAGGAAACCTTCCGATTTTTTACTGTACAAATTTGCATTTATATGTTATACTATAATATGATTGGGAATCTATCCCTAATCTTTGTGAAATGCAAGGAGGATATCAAATGAAAAAGCTCGTCTCTCTCTTGCTTGCGCTGGTCATGGTGTGCTCGCTCGTGCCGATGACTGTCTACGCAAGAAACTCGTACATCGTGTACGAGCCGACGGAGGATTGCCAAATGACCGGCATCTCCTTCACCAAAGAAAACAACCCTTGGTTGCTGTGGGATGTCACCTTCGCCGAGGCGGATGGTGAAACGGTTCTTAAAACCGAGAAAAATCACCCGGGCCTCGTCGGTGCCGAGGTTGTCCCCTCCATCACCTTCGAGGGTACTTCGGCAACCTTCAACGGCGAACCGATCGTTGAAGGCAAAACGATCAAGTTGAAGGCAGAAAACGAGATCGTGGTTGCCGACACCGCAAACCACAACTTTGCCGAGTACACCGTGATCGTGACCGAAGAGTCCAACGGCTTGCCCGTCGTTCTCCTCGACACCAACGGTGCAAAAATCGAAACAAAAGTGGATTATGTCGATGTGAAAATCTCGATCCTCGGTGCAGATGTGTACGGCGCGAAAAACCTTTACGCCGCCCCCGGCACTTCGGAAGACGGTGCCGGCATCAAACTTCGCGGCAACTCGACGATGGGCTACGCGAAGAAGCCTTACCGCATCAAGTTCGACAAGAAGCAAGACGTCCTCGGTTTGGGCAAAGCGAAGAGCTGGGTCCTGCTCGCCGACTACCTCGATCCCTCTTCGATGCGCAACCAAGTGGCGTTCAACCTTGCCAACCGCATCAACAGTAACACTGCCGAAACCACCGGTTTCCAAGTGTTCTCTCCCCGCATGAAACTCGTGGAAGTGTATCTCAACGGCGAATACCAAGGCCTGTATGAGATGGGCGACCACATGCAAGCCAATGAGCTCCGCGTTGCGATCAACGAACTCGGTGACGAGGAAGACAAAGAAACCAAAGAAAAGCTGTACAAAGACGGCGAACTGATCGGCTACTTCATCGAAGTTGAAGTGCAATCCCGCGTTCTTGATGAAGGCGAGGAAGGCTACGAAGACTGGTCGGATTATTCTTACATCACGAACGTCGGCTCGTCGAGCGGCAAAAACCAAGACCCCAACAAGAACGACGATGTCAAGGAAGACGCGTTGTACTTCCAATTCAAGCTCCCCGAAGAGCCTTCGGCTGAGCATAAAAAGTACATCACCGATTTGATGCAACAAGTCAACGACTTGATCCTCGCAAATGACGACGCGGTTTGGGAACTTGTTGATATGGATTCCATCATCGACTGGTACATCGTCAACGAACTCTTCAAGAACGCCGACTCGCAAATGCAATCCAGCATTTACTTCTTCAAAGACGGTACTCTTGACGAAGACGGCAACGAGAAAGAAAACCCCAACACCAAGTTGTACATGGGCCCCGTGTGGGACTTTGACCTTGGCGCAGGCGGCGTGTCCTACGGCAAGATGGACGATCCGACCGGCTGGCGCACCAAGAACGACGAGTATTGCGGCTGGTTCCGTGAGCTCTTCGAAATGGACAGCTTCAAAACCGCTTTAGAAGCGCGTTGGGCGGATCTTCACGAAAAAGAGATCCTCGAAGCCGTGTATGACGACATGCGCAATTTCGAAAGCTACGCAAGCGAAGCGGCGATCGCCGACTTTGACCTGTGGCACAGCACTTATGTCGAAGAAGTCAACAAGACCTCTTGGCTGACCGTTCCCGAAATTTCCACCGACTCCGTCAACTGGGAAACTCATGTGGACTACTTCGAGTCTTACTTGAAAGCGCGTATTGCATGGCTCGACGAGCAATTCGGTTACGCCGAGGAGACCAAACTCGCCACTAAACACGAGAACGTCGACTCCCTTACCTACACCGCTCATTACGACGGTAACAGTTCGCAAAAATACGTAGTCGATTTGGATGTCAAGCTCGACGAACTCGGTTACGAGTTGGATTTGACCTCCACCTCGAAATGGAACCTCAAATTCAACTACACCGTAACCGCCAAAATCAACGGTCAAACCAAAACGTTTACGTTGACGCCCTCGACAATGGGCGACTGGCAAGCCCCCGGCGGTGTTTTCGACGGTGAGACCAACACCCCTCACGCGGCTGGCACTTACTCGGATCGCAAGTTTGATATTGCAGGCGCACTTGTGTGGAACCTGAACAATAACCAAGGCGCTTCGGGTGTGACGAAAGACAATCTTTCGAAATACGTCACGTCGCTTCACTTCAACTACCTGACTTTGGAATTCAACGGTGCCAAAGTTGGCAATACCGCTACCTTCAGCTTGAAGAAGCAATCCGATAATTCCACTGTTTTGAGCATTGAAAAGACGGTTCTCACCGGCAAACCCTCTATCATGGGCGATGCGAAAGCGGGTATGACGTTGTTTGCTTCCACCACCGAGATCCTTCCCTTCAACGCATCCGTGACCTATCAATGGTACGCGGACGGCTCGAAGATCAGCGGCGCGACCGGCAGCAGTTACAAGATGACCACCAACGATATCGGCAAGGTTATCACCGTGAAAGCGACCGGTACCGACGCTTTCACCGGCTCGGTGACCTCCGATCCCAAGACGGTTGTGAAGAATACGAGAACGTCGAGATTCTACTCCGATGACATCCAACTGGAAGGCGTGACCGCTAACAGCATCACCGTTTCTGCAGCCAAAGACAATGTCGAATTCTCGATCGACGGCGAAACTTGGACCAAAGACGGCGTGTTCACCGGTCTTGACTCCAACAAAGTTTACAGCGTGTACATCCGCGCAGCTGAGCACAACACGGGCGCTCCCGGCATCATGAGCGACGCTCTGTACGTGACCACCTTGGCGGACGAAACCATCAAGGGCGACGTCAACGGCAGTGGCGAAATCCAAACCAAGGACGCTATGTGGGTCCTTGATCAAGCGCTTGAATTCGCGACGATGACCAACGAAACTGCTCTGTATCTTTCCGACATGAACGATGACGGCAAGATCAACACTCTCGATGCACGTTTGATCCTCAAGGAAATCGTCAACAATCCCGAGCACTGATATCTTCCATCCTTATAAAACAAACAAAACCGCCCCTGCCAATCACGATTGGCACGGACGGTTTCTTTTTTTATTTGCTGAGCACCTTGATAATCTCACCGATATATATACGGTGATAATCGGAACCATGATAGTTGTTTTCAATCGCATCGTCCAAGAACAGTGACGGGTCCATATCCTGCGCGTACAGCTTGCGGCAAATCACCACCAGCTCCGCTTCCTCGAAATACGGTGCGGCTTCGTCAAAGCACGGGGTCAATCCCGTTTCCTTGCATTTGTCATTGTCGCGTCCCGAGTTTCGACCGCAGAAGGTGAGTGCTTCGCGGTATTCTTCGGAGAAGAAACACAACGCATAGCACTCCTCCCGCTCGACAAACTCCATCGTATAACGCGACGGACGAATATACACCGTGCTGACCGATTTGTTCCACAGCACGCCGAACCCGCCCCAACTGGCGGTCATCATATTATGGTTTTCGGCGTTGCCCGCGCCGACGAGCATCCATTGCTTGCCGATACGCGTGAACACATCCGACCCCATTTCGGTCGGTTTGATCTCGTGAAATTTGTTCATTCTCTGACACTCCTTTATATTGTATAATACCAGTATAGCACACGAGACGAATTTTGCCAATAGTCCATCCTCTCAGACAATGATTGTTGCATATAAGATAACGTTTTTCGGTTGTTTTAGCACTCGGTTTATGATATAGTATAAATAAGATGAACAATATTCAGAAAGGACGGTCAATCGAATGGACGAAACCAAAGTCGAGCAAGAGTTCCAACAGTTGCTCGATACGTTTTTCTCCCCCGATAAATTCAGCAATCAACATAATTTTCAGAATACCGACACCCACAACTTAGAACTTGCCATCCGATTTATCAACGAACACGGAGACTTTATCAAACAAAACAGACGCTATTTAGAATTTAATGGTATGCTGGTTTTGCTTCATCCTTGCTCTTTTCCGCTTTATTATGAATTGCTTGGTAAAATGCTGGAACTGGCAAAATCAACCAATGATATGTCGGCTTTGACCGAAATATGCAAATGCTTGGAGCTTGTGTATGCCCCCGCAAACGTATCTATTCTAAAAAATGCCGTTTCCACCTTATTAGACTGTCGAGCCTATCAACATGCGGCGGAATTATGCGAACGTTTAGAAGAGGCCAAGCGTTTCCGCGATACGTATAAACCGCAAGAAAACAGTATTTTATAAGCAATCGGAAGTGAATATATGAAACATGCCACCATTGGCAAAACCTATAACCAAAATAAAATCGCTCCCATCGAGTGTGTTAAACGAGACACTTTACAAACGGTCGACATACAATATGACTGTTTTTTATTGGTTCTGCTTCTCAAGGGCAGTTTAAAATTCACAGTAGGTACCCAAACCTATACAGCATCCGCCCCTAGCTTTGTTTGTTTTTCGGAACAAGAAAATCCGATTTTCACAAAGCCGAAACACGCTCTGTGTTCAACGGTGTATTTCCACCCGCAATTTCTCAATTGCAATATGAATTTTGATCTCCTTCGCAATATTCATTATGAAGATATCGCCGCTAACCACGATTTGTTTTTGCTTAAACCATTTGTGGACGGACCAAGTATTATCCCGATTAGCGAAACCTCGTTGGATGCTGTTGAAGCCGCTTTCGAAGGTCTATGCACAGAATTGGATGAACAACGCGATTGGTATTGGTCTTGCCGAAGTCGTTCTTATTTCATGGAGTTAATGATTGCACTTGAGCGTATGTACGGCAGAATGAGTTACGGTGAAGCGACGCAAGCACCGAATGTGTCGGTGGACGTTCAAGACAAACGTCTTAAAGCGGCTGTTCTTTTCATTGAATCACATTACAACACGCCATTGACACTTGCCGACGTCACACAAGAGATCGGCGTGAACCGTGCTACGTTGCTAAAGTTGTTCAAGCAAGAATGCGGCATGACCTTTGCGGAATATGTCAAAGCATACCGTTTGAGAGTGGCACAAAAGCATTTGTTGTTCACGGAACTCCCCATCAAAGAAATCGCCTTGCGATGCGGTTTTAAAACCGTGCCGCATTTCAGCCGATGCATCAAAGACGAAACAGGCATGACACCTGCACAATATCGCAAAAACGAAGTGATGCGCCGAAAAGAGGCATTACAGCAAGAGACTCTACCCGTTGTGGATGTAGTGCTGGATGAGGTCACCGGAAACCACATGTATTACACCGCCCGTGAGCATTTCACACAGATTGTCAAAATCGGTTTTTGGTTCGATCAAGGTGATTTACAAGCACTCAGCACCCAAAAACGTTGGTCATTTTTTGATGTGATCGATCCGGAGAATTGTGTAGCGGAATTGGAAAAGGAATACACCCGCAACGTTGATTGCTTGCGCAAACACGCCGAAAAAGGATTCCCGATTCGTATATGGCGCACTTGTGCAACCGCACATCACGTATGTATTTTCGCATATTTGTGTGACGTGTTGCAGACCTACAACTGCCCGATTGAAGTAATCGACCATCCGAACACAGAACTCAAGTGTTGGGGGTTACTAGGCGAATGCGAGAAATTTGAAGATTTTCTTCCCCTTGCAAAACCTCTTGATAAAACCGAGATGGCTCACCACGCCGCCTTGTGGCATCGGATACACGAAGAAAACACCATGCTTCGCGTGCTTGAAAACGGTGAGATTTGTTCCGTGGATGAAACATATTTTGACGAGCAACTATTACCGTTTCTGCCATCTGCCAACGACAACATCG
>JAZTZV010000079.1:0-7477 GCA_045637645.1 Acutalibacteraceae bacterium
ATGCAACTCCTTGGCTCACAGAACGACATGGCTACGATCCGACTTCCCCCTTTAACAAGGGAGGCAAGACGCACGCCGCAATCCTCTTGTATTATCGTCGAACACGCCGGCGAAATTGCGGCATGACCCAAACAAAAAAGCGAGGTGATGTCACCTCGCTTTTTCTTATTTGCCTTCGTATTGGATGACGGATTTGACATCATAATCCTTCAAGATTTCGCGACCGCACAGACCTTTGAGTTCGATCAGGAACGCGATGCGCACCACGTCGGCGCCGAGTTCTTCGATCAATTCCGCCGCCGCTTTGGCGGTGCCGCCCGTGGCGATCAAATCGTCGACGAGCACCACGCGTTGACCGGGTTTGAGGTCATCTTTGTGGATCTCAATGGTGGCGGAGCCGTATTCAAGGTCATAGGTTTTTTGCACCGTCTCGCGGGGCAGTTTGCCCGCTTTGCGTACGGGAACAAACGGTTTATTGAGCAAGTAAGCAAGCGGTGTACCGAAAATGAAACCGCGCGATTCCGTGCCCGCGATGACATCAAATTCGATGTCGCTGAGCAATGCCGCCAGTTCGTCGACGGCGAGTTTGAAGCCTTCGGCACTGCCGATGACGGTTGTCACGTCACGAAACAAAATGCCTTCTTCGGGGAAATCGGGGATGGTGGTGATGAAGTCCGCAACAGATTTTTTTGCCATGATGATCACCTCGTGTTAATACTCCCATTCGGGGTCTTCTTCGGTTTCCAAGCGATTGGATACCACATCGCCGTAGATGTATTGATGCAGTTGAAGCGTCGAGGCTTCGGCGTCGGTCAACCACAGTCCGAGACCGTCGCCGATCCAATAGTTCTCGAAATCTTCACTGCCGCTGGGAAGCGAGAAATCGGTGTACACGTCATAGTCGATGTATTGGATCGCTTGTGCCGCAAACGAGAACAGCTCTTGCTGACTCATGTTGGTTTGCACGTACGGCAACACCGCCATCAGCACGTTTGTGAGCGTACCGAAATTCATCGTCTTCGCTTTTTGCATCAACAAATCAATGACTTTGCGTTGATTGTTTTGGCGTTCGAAGTCGTTGTCGGGATACAAACTGCGGATGCGGCAGTAAGCGAGCGTTTGCTGACCGTTGAGATGATATACACCCGCTTCGTAGCCAAGCGATTCCAAATCGGGGTTATCGGGTGTTGCGAAGCGGTCGGGATCGTCCGACCACACGGGGATGAACATCGCTTCGTCCGCCGTCAGTTCGATGTCGATGCCGCCGAGCGCGTCCACCGCTTTTTCAAACGCGACAAAGTCCACGGCGATGTACTTGTCGATCTTGATGCGGAACGTGTCGGCGATCGTGTTGGACAGCATGTTGAAGCCGCCGTAGTAAAACGCGGCATTGAGCTTGTCATAATCGTATTCGCCGTCGCCGTTTTGGTCGCGACCGCTCAACGGCACCCATACGTCACGCAACAGCGACGCGAGCTTGATCGTTTTGGCGGATTTGTTGACCGACAAAATGATGTTCGTGTCCGAACGGGCGGTGAAGCCTTCGGATTTACGACCATCGACACCGATGAGCATCACGTTGGTGATGCTTTTGGTGTTGCCGCGAAGCTCGACGTTGCTCAGGTCGAGCAGCGTGGGATCATCCATGACGTTCGTGACAGAGCCGTCGTCCACATCGGGCGGAAGGTCGGGGATGTTGCTGAAATCCTGCGTGCCGTTCTCGTAATTGATCGTGCCCAACAGCGTGCCGAACCATATACCGCCTCCGGTGAAACCGGAACCGAGCAAAATCAGCAAAATCGCGCACACGCCCGATACGATGCGGGCGGGCAAACGAAAGCGCCACACGCGTTTTTTGCCGTGAGTGGTTGTGGAAGCTGTGCGTTTTTCGGTGATCATATCGCCGAGCAGCTCCTTTCATATAAAATAAAAGCGTTCGTTACAAATTCATCCAATTTGCCAGTATATCACATAATTATGAATAATTCAATAACAGTCCTGATGTTTTTACATATCGTACGTGACCACTGTGTGAAGGGAGGGTTAAAATTTTGTAACACTCCTTTTTTTATATCGAAAATATGGTACAATACATATAATCTGTATCTATATAAACGAAGGACGCGAAAAGAGGCATAGTATGCAACAAGAAAAGCATCATCAAAAGAGAGAACAACCGCCGTTTGAGGACGTGATCGCGGGCCGCAACGCGGTCAGCGAAGCGCTTCGTTCGGGTCGCGAGATCGACCGTTTATTGGTGGCGAAGGGTGTCGGCGGCAGTGCGTCGGTATTGATTGCCAAAGCGCGTGAGCGCGGCATCCCCGTCAAAGATGTCGATTCCCGCAAACTCGACGCCATGTGCGGCGCGCATCATCAAGGCATCGCGGCGATCGCGGCATGCAAAGAATTTGCGACGCTCGACGAGTTGTTTGCGGTGGCAGAAGAACGCGGCGAGCCGCCGTTCTTCATTGTGTGCGACGAACTCGAAGATCCGCACAATCTCGGTGCGATCGTGCGAAGTGCCGAAGCAACGGGCGCGCACGGTGTCATCATTCCGAAACGCCGCAGTGTGGGCTTGACCGCTGCGGTGTACAAAGCCTCTGCGGGTGCGATCGAGTATGTACCCGTGGCGCGCGTCACCAACATCAACGATACCCTGCGTGAGCTCAAGGAGCGCGGCGTGTGGGTCTACGGACTCGACATGGACGGCGAGCCGTGGTGCGCGACGGATCTGTCGGGTGCGGTGGCGCTGGTCGTCGGCTCGGAGGGTCGTGGACTCAGCCGCCTTGTGAAAGAGCAATGCGATTTTGTGCTCAGCCTGCCGATGGTCGGCAAGGTCAATTCGCTTAATGCGTCGGTCGCGTGCAGCTTGATGTTGTATGAAACCGCGCGTCAACGTGCCGGCATCGCGGCACGCAACCCGAAATAAACGCGATGATTTTTGTGAAAGGAGGCTACGACAATGGATAAAAATCGGGATATTTCGCTGGAAAACATTTTGCTCGAGCATGAATTGCGCCGCAAAGAGCAAGATGCGTCCGCGCCTTCAACGCCCGCTCCTGTCAAAACGCCTCAACCCTCGCCGAAAGCACCGCGCAGTGCGGTGGAAATTTTCGGCACTCAAAAACCGAAGGCAGAGCCGAAAGACACGCTCGTGTCCCCGAAAATGCCGCACGGAATGAAGTTTACACCGCCTCAGTTTCCACGTGACGAGGAGGCGCCGCCGATCAAAACGTCGACGCCGAAAGTCGTGCCGATGCAGGCACCCGAAGACGACGTGCGCATTGCGTCCACCCGCGCATCCGATGTCAAGGCGGCGGTGCAAAAGAAAAAAGAAGAAGATACCCGTCGCATCCCGTCGGTGCGTCCCGCACCGAAAGAGGAACTTTCGCGCACGGTGGAAGTCAGCATGCGCACGCGCTTGCTGTCGGTGCCGCAGGAAGAAGACGAAATGTCGTTTGAAGCCGTCGAAACCGACGGTCAGCTCGAAGGGCAGCTCGTGATGGAACACTTCGTCGACGATCCGTACGACGAAGAACGTCTCGAAGAAGAATTGTTGCGTCGCCGTCGCGAAAAAGCCAAAGGCTTTCGCATCATCGAGGGTGGCAAACCCGCCACCCCGCCTCCCGCGCAAGAGGAGGAAGAGGCGCCGCAAAAAGGGTTTAAGCTCGTTGGCGAAGAGGAAGAAAGCGATCCCGAAGAAACGGTGGAGCCCGACGAGGAACAAGCGGATGAACAACTCGATGATTTCAACGAGTATGCCGAAGCGGATGCCATTCGCAGTGAGCTTGCGTATCGGTTGCGCACGGGACTGTTCGGTCTGGGTGTAACGGTTGCGATGACGCTGGCACTGGTGTTGCTCACGGTGCTGTATGCTTACGACCAATTGTGGATGCTGACGCCGTCCGTGATGCTGGCGCTTCACGCGGCATTGCTCACGGCGATGCTGTGCATCAACCATCGCATGGTCGCGAGCGGATTGAAATCGTTGTTTGCGTTGCGTGCCGATGCGGACACACCGCCGGCGGTGTGCGGCATCGTCGGTTTGATGTACACGGCTACGCAGTTTGCGTGGCTGGACGCGATCGAGCTCGGCGACGGCTACTTCCTGTCGGCGGCGGCGGGCGTGTGTTTGCTGGCGGGTGCGATCGGGCGCTTGTCGCAAATCGTGCGCATTCGACGAAACTTCAATTTCGTCGGCAACGAAAAGCAAAAGAAAAATGCCGCGACCTTGCTCGACGACAGCAAAGTGGCGCAAGCATTCGGTTATTCTGCGGATGAAAACGGCTTGCCGCGTCTTGTGTATTATCGCCGTGTGTCGTTTTTGACCCGCTTTTTGGATTGCTCTTATGCCGCGGATCCCGCGGACCGCGTGATGCGTTGGTTTGCGCCCATCGTGCTCGGCGTGTCGCTGTTGTGTGCGATCGGCTTGTCGATCGTGTCGAAGGGACAATGGGAGCAAGCGGTGATGTTGTTTGCGTCGTCGGTGATGCTGGCGATGCCGGTGTGGTCGATGTTTGCCGTGCAACGCGCGATCACGCGGTCGTGCAAGCGTGCGCTTCGCAAGGGCGCGATGATCAGCGGTTTTGCCGCGGCGGAGCAATTCGGCGACCATCCCAAAACCGTCATTTTGGAGGCGGCGGAGCTGTTTCCGAAGGATCAAGTGAAGCTCCACGGCATAAAAACGTTCTCGGGCACCCGCATCGACGAAGCGATCACCGATTCGGCGGCGGTCATGATCGCCGCCAAAGGCCCGCTTTGCCCGATTTTCCATCGTCTCATCGAAAACCGCACCGATATCCTGCGCGAAGTGGACAGCTTGGCGTATGAGCAGGACATGGGGTTGTCAGGCTGGGTCGGCGGACGCCGTGTTCTGATCGGTAATCGCCGTTTGCTGGAAAATCACGGCGTGGATGTGCCGCCCAAAGAATACGAATTGCGCTATTTGCGCGACGGACGTAATATTGTGTATTTGAGCACGGGCGGCGAATTGTCGGCGATGTTCGTTGTCAGCTATCTTGCGAGCGACAACATCAAGGCGATGCTCCATGCGCTCGAACGCGAGCATGTGCGCATCACGGTGCGCACATGTGATCCGAACATCACGGAAGCACTGGTGTGCGAGGTGATGGATCTGCCTGTGCGCTCGGTGGAAGTGTTGTCGGCGAGCGAGGGTCGCGTGTATGAGGCACTACTGACGGAAACAAAGGAAGAGCGTGTACCCGCGCTGATTGCGTGCGGCGGTCACGCGGTGTCGAAGATGATCGCGATCGTGCACAGCTGTCGCATGCGCCGCGGCGCATGGGCGGCACTGATCTCGCAATTGGCACTCAGTGTGGCGGTGATGCTGGCTTGCTTGTTCTTTGGTGCGACCACGGGATGGCTGTTGCCGAGTGAGCTGTTGCCTGCCTTCCTTGTTGTGGGCGGTGCCCTTGCATGGTTGTGCGGACGCCTGTTCCGTTCTTAATAGGAAGTTGAAATACACCCGATTTCAAAAAAATCGGGTGTATTTTTCTATATTTTTTAAAAAAGCAGTTGAAAAATGAAATATAATCGTATATAATTATCAAAAGGCACAGTTCGAACTGGAAACATTTTGTGTAAATTCACCTCAAATGTCGGTTTTGTGCCTGTTATATTTTCATTAAGGGTGCCGCAATCGCCGCACCTGACGAAAGGGGACTGTTTTATGAAGCAGTACACAGCGAAAAATATCCGTAATGTCGTCGTCGCGGGTCACGCAAGTTCCGGCAAGACCTCTTTGGTGGAAGCCGCTTACTACTTGACCGCGAATCCCGACCGTCTCGGTCGCATCGCCGACGGCAATACGATCAGCGATTTTGATGCGGAGGAAATTCGTCGCAAAGCATCCGTCTCGACGACGATCGTGCCCGTGGAATGGAAAAACACGAAGATGAATTTGCTGGACACCCCCGGTCTGTTTGATTTTGCGGGAGGCTTAAGCGAGGGCGTGCGTGCGGCAGGCAGTGCGCTCATTGTCATCTCGGGCAAGAGCGGTGTGACCGTCGGCGTGGAAAAAGCGTTCCGCGCGGCAACGAAAAAAGGCATCGCCAAATTGCTGTTTGTGAATAAACTCGACCGCGAAAGCGCGGATTTCTATAAAGTCTTTGAAGAATTGAAAACCACCTTCGGTCCCACCGTCTGCCCGATCGTCGTGCCGTACGTCGTGGATCGTAAAGTGGAGTGCTATGTCAACCTACTGGAATACCGCGCTTACCGCTACGAAAACGGCAAGGCGATCGAAGTGCCCATCCCCGACATGGAGCACCGTCTTGACGGTCTGCGCACCGCGATGTACGAAGCGGTCGCCGAAACCAGTGAGGATTTGATGGAGAAATATTTCTCGGGCATCGATTTCACGCCCGATGAATTGATTTTGGGTCTGGCGAGCGGCGTGCGCAAAGGCGAGATCGCCCCGATCTTCTGCGGCTCCGCGCAAGAGCTCGAAGGCATCGATCAGCTGCTCAACGGCTTGACGTGGCTGGCGCCGTGGGCGGAAACGGTCGCGGGCGAAACGGGCGTTGATCCCGACGGCAACGACGTGGCATTGACCGTCAACGAAAATGCACAAACCGCCGCC
The DNA here is from genome assembly GCA_045637645.1 of Acutalibacteraceae bacterium. Classification (GTDB taxonomy): domain Bacteria; phylum Bacillota; class Clostridia; order Oscillospirales; family Acutalibacteraceae; genus RGIG1959. The sequence continues at coordinate 6,602 of JAZTZV010000079.1, forward strand.
ATTGTGTTCAAAACCGTGGTCGACCCGTTCATCGGCAAATTGGTCTATTTCAAAGTTATCAGCGGCAAAGTGACGTCCGATTCCACCTTGATGAATATGCGCACGGGCACGACCGATCGCTTGGGCAAACTGTACACCGTGTGCGGCAAGAAACAAACCGAAACCGCTTGCGTCCCTGCGGGTGACATCGGTGCGGTCGCAAAGCTTGCGAGCGCCAACACGGGCGACACGCTTTGCTCGCCTGTCCGTCCTGTGGTGTTGCCGCCCGTCGAATTCGAAGCGCCGTGCCTGTCGATGGCGGTGTGGCCGAAGAATAAGGGCGAAGAGGAGAAGATCGCCGCCTCGCTGATGAAGCTGATGGAGGAAGATCCCACCATCCGCTTTGAGCATAACCACGAGACCAAGGAATCCGTGCTGTCGGGTCTCGGCGAACAACATCTCGATGTGATCGCTTCGAAGCTGAAGAATAAGTTCGGTGTTGAAGTGCAATATGCCGCGCCGAAGGTGCCGTATCGCGAGACGATTCGCAAGCAAGTCAAGGTGCAAGGTCGCCACAAGAAGCAATCGGGCGGTCACGGTCAATTCGGCGACGTGTGGATGGTGTTTGAGCCGCACGCGGGCGATGAGATCCTGTTTGAAGAAAGCGTGTTCGGCGGCTCGGTGCCGAAGAACTTCTTCCCCGCCGTTGAAAAGGGCATCCGCGACAGCGCGCTGAAGGGTGTGCTGGCGGGCTTCCCGATGGTCGGCTTGAAGGCGACGTTGGTTGACGGCTCGTACCACCCCGTCGACTCGTCCGAAATGGCGTTTAAGCCCCCCGCCTCGCTTGCGTACAAAGCAGGTATCCCCGACGCGAACCCTGTCCTTCTTGAGCCGATC
>JAZTZV010000080.1:0-28331 GCA_045637645.1 Acutalibacteraceae bacterium
TGGCCTCCGACTTTTACTGTGGTAGCAGTAGATAATTTATCCAAAGCAAACCGACCGATACCTTTTGCACCAGTTTTAACTCGCCCACCTGCACTGATTCGTTTTTCTTCTTTATTATTGGTGCCGATATTCATCCATGCATTGCACAGAATGTGTTCAGTCATACCACTACCATTGTCCATAACGATAATATGATTTTTTGAATAAAGGAATGCACTTAATTCTTCCTCTTGCTCTGTTGATAGATCCGCCTTTTTCTCCATATGCGTATGGACATTATTATAAAAACACAACAAACGGGCCATTTCATTAGAATCAAATACTACGTTGCATAATTCGAAATTGATTCTTCGTGGCACTGATGGGAACGGTATATTAAGCGTTACGTGAACACAAGTAGCATCTGCGTCATAAGAGTTCTTAATTAATTCTATAATTGCACCATCAACGCCACTTATGTTTTCACGACCTATTAGCCTAGCAGTTTTTGCACTTACTGCAAATTGCACCTTACTCATATGTTCCCCCTTAATTTAAATCACAAACAAAACTTTCTATATCACCTGGAGTAATTCTCTTTGACTGACCACTTACACATACTCCAACCTTTGATATATGAGTTGTGAAAGCTTCAGAATTTAACTGCAATAACAATTTAGATAAAGGAATATCACTCGTTGGAATTATGTATAAACCCGAATACGGAATTTCATCTTCACTCAATAGATATGCCTTAGTACATGCAGAGATCACAGAAGAAATAAGTATCATTTCTTTGTTCGCATTTTGTAGTGCTTGCGATCGTCCGTATTCATACCATTTTGCCGTGCTATCCGCTTTCCTATTGTCAAGTTTTTTTCGAAAAGTACTAAGATACTGCATAGCATGAGGATATTTTTCTTTCATTTCCTGCTCGCTATAGCGAGATAATATGCCATTGGAATCATAATAATATGGAAATATTATATATTCATCATATTTTTGGTATTTTTTATTTTTGGGACTAACAGCCTTTTTAACTAAAGCTTTTTCGATTTTACTGTTACCCATATAACAATAATCATCATCAAACGAGCAATTTTTAAGAACAAATGCCTCATTTAACAATGTCGCTATACAACTGGATACACGAAAAAAATCTCCAACCCGAACTCCGTTTTGCAAATGATTCGTATCAAAAATCCACTTTTTTAAAAGAGTAGTCTTGTCGATAGTTCTTCTCTGAATCTTACCTCCAACGCTTTTCGTGTATCTCAATGTTTCTGAAGCATTTCCTTTCACGACTTTTATAATAGCCGGCGAAACCAACGCTTCAGAAAAAATTTTATCATTAGGAAAATCATAAATCTGTTCTATATCCTGTTTAATCAACGCTCTAAGCTCTGATGCGAATACATTTTTAAACATATTGCTCGGGATTATATAGACTAAAACACCATGCTTTGCGAGTAATTTATACGATTTTTCAATAAACGCATAACAATAATCAAATTTACCTTTTTTGCATGTTTGATAATTTTCTCGGACATACTCTCTGATCGATATTGGCAAATCTGAATACGAAATATACGGAGGATTCCCAATAATATAATCGTATGTTTCTCGAGAAGTTACTTGCAGAAAATCTTGACATTGAATATTCCAACATACATCTCTTATCCCGTATTCCGCTGCTATACTAGTAAGATGACTTTTGCACTTCACAATCAATTCAGCATCAATATCAAATCCTGAAATGTCGGCTTCTAACCCCAATTTAATTCGTTCGTTAGACACACCTTCTTTTTGGGAACATTCGATATACTTTCTAACAACACTGGAAAGAATCCGTCCATCTCCGCAAGAGTTCTCTAACACTTTCTTGCCCAGCAAATAGTTCTGATACCCTGCCAGTTCAAGCATCTTCTCTACAATACTGTCCGGGGTGAATATTTGACATTTATTTTTTGTTTTAGGATTATTTATAACCAAATCCATAATCATATCTCACCATTCATATAACATTATTTTTAGTGATTAAACACCGCAATATCACACTGCATTCAACTCGCTCGTAATCTTTTTTCATTAGATAAACAAACATCATCGTTCGGATTCTCGCTGCACACATTTCATTAAATATCACTGTGCTCCAGCTTCTATGGAACACTCACTATGATAGTAGCGTTAAACAATGTCAAATTTGCCGTCAATCAAAACATTCGCAGACAAGTACCAAAGATGTCGCTTCTTAATCTGCGACGCTATTAAAGCTACTAAAGGCATCACTTGATCCTACGCCGTTAATGTTTTCGCCGCATAGTTAGGCATCTGTTTGCAATTCTTTGATTTTTATAGCAAGTCTTGCGATTATAGGTACTGCAACCGTGTTGCCGCATTGTTTATAAGCGCTTTCAAGAGATATTTTCGGGAAGCGATAGTCTTGAGGATACCCCTGAAATGCTAAACATTCATACGGTGTCAATTTGCGGATGCCGAAATCATCTCGAATGATCGGCACACGATCGGGATAAGTGCCCATATTCGCTTTGAGCGTAGGACATGTCGTCCACTTGCGTGTTGCAACACCGCTGTCATCAATACGATAGATGCCGTCTGAAGTTACACGTTTTTGCAACATATCATAATGTTTGTTTTGTTGATCGTAATAATATACATCGCTGTGTTTCACGGAACGATCAATAACATCGTTTATTCCCATTGTCAATTCCGTTTCCTCGGGGAAAGCAAAACGATCCAGCTTATCGTAATCCAAAAAGGCAGCAAGGAATATACGCGATCGATACTGCGGAAGATTACCGTATTTCACGGCATCCATCACTTTGTATTTGATCCCGTATCCGAACTGTGCCAACGTATTATAGATCACCAAAAATGTTTTACCGTCATCATGGTGCATCAAATTTTTAACGTTTTCGAGCAAAATGATCTCGGGCCGCTTTTTGTCAACGATGCGGGATATTTCAAAAAACAAATTGCCGCGCGGATCCTTGAATCCGCGTTTGTATCCCATAATCGAAAACGGCTGACACGGGAATCCCGCGACCAATACATCCGCGTCCGGGATATCGTTTGCATCCACATCACGGATATCGCATTCACAAATCGAATTCTCACCGAAATTAGCTTGATACGTTTTACACACATTGGCATCGATATCATTCGCCCAAACAATATCAAAACCTGCTTGTTTAAAACCGAGGTCAATGCCGCCGATTCCGGAGAATAAACTTATAACTTTCATATAAATCGAATCTGCAAATTCAATTTGATGTATGTGCGACCGTTTTCTTTATAAAGAGAAGCGTAGCCGTGTCGGCTTGTCGACGCTCTTTCATACTTGGTGTTGTTCAACAGATATTCCTTAAAGAAATCTCTGTTGTAAATATGATACGCAAGAACTTTACCTGCAGAAGTAACGACAATATAGCCACCGTTAGCTTCATCATGACCGTCCCACGCTCTGGCCGGTGTCATGCCGAGAGCGGCACAGCAAAGCAATTCTTTGAATTTGTAATTGTAATACCCGTGCGCGGGAAATCCCAGCGGATTTGTTTCTTCAAGGGCATTGACAACTTCACGGCAAGTGCTGAGGCCATCCCTATAATGACACACAAGTGCTTCGGCAACAATTTCGTGCAAACGGCTGTCAATCAACATCAGGTTGTTGCAAAACATATCGCTGTTGACTTTGACAAACTTTACCGATGTCGCTTCACTGAAAATGCGCTCCATGCGATCACGGATCTTGGTACGCGTATCAATAGCGTTGATAGATTCGATTTGTTCATCGCTCAGGCCTTCAACCTCATAAATGAAATTGGTCGCGCCGGTAGCATTAATAAGCGTTGGCGCATTACCGATTTCGGATTTGATACTGAATCCGCAAATAGGAGAATATCCCGTTTGAACATCATGGATCTGCATCGTAATATCCGTTTTATCACTGGAAGGTGCGGTGAGACGGTGGCAACCGATTTCATTTAAAAATGTTTCAGTCTGCTCAATAGCAAAGGCGCGATTACCACCCTCTACGATTTTGTCATACAAATAATCGGCTTCCGTGCAAAACTGATCTTGAGCGTGCGATTGAATAAGATGTCCGTTTAAATAAATATCGATTTTACGTTCTCCGTCATCAACAGCATATTCGTATTTTTTGTTTGCAATCTCCTCGCGCAGAATCTTCAGAATCGGGAAGTACATGCTGTCGATTTGCTCAAGATTCTCATCAGCGGCATACATTCTCCCTTGAGCTAACAAGCGCAAAAGGACGTAGGCTTCGCTCCATTCACCTTTGTTTCCGGTAATCATACATTCAACACTTCCTTGATTTTTTCTGCAATCGCTTCAATTACATTCACCGTTACACTGTTGCCGAATTGCTTATACAAATGTGTATCCGCCAGCGGAAGCACAAAACTATCGGGGAAGCCCTGCAAACGCGCCCATTCGCGCGGCGTCATTTTGCGGATTCCTTCACGATTGATTTTGCCCTTGATGTGTGTAGTGGGGGTGAGATTTTTCTGCCTCTTATCAATCACCAGATTACGCTCACGACCCATACCGCCGCATACGATCGCACCGGCAATATCGCTCCAATCGCGAATTTCATATCCGAAACCGTTGCCTTTGGATTCATGACGCGCCTTATGGCGACGGAGTGTTTCTACGTACACGTCGCTCAAATAATACTTTGCGGGAACAGGATGTTCCTCGCGAATATCCCACAAACGCTTAGTATCATCGATCATCTCGGGGAACTCGAAATTCTCGGGAGCAATATCATTACGGAATGCCACGATATAAATACGTTCGCGGTTTTGCGGTACACCGAAGTTTTTACTGTTCAGCACCTTATGGAACACCGTATATCCGAGATCTTCAAATGTCTTGCAAATAATTTTGAAGGTGCGTCCGCGATCATGGATCACGAGACCTTTCACGTTTTCACAGAAAATCACTTTAGGTTTGTGATATTCACAAATACGGGCCACATCCATAAACAGCGTACCGCGGCACATACCTTTATAGTTGTCCTCAAAACCCATGCGTTGACCGGCAAGGCTGAACGCTTGGCAAGGGAAGCCGGCAAGGCAGATATCAAATGCCGGGATATCCTTTTCTTCGATTTGCGTAATGTCACCGGCAATATCAAAATCATCGGTGAAATTCGCCTGATAGGTTTTTTGTGCATGAGCATCCCACTCGCTCACAAACACCGTTTCAATATTTTCGCCAAACGCTCGATCGAAACCGAGACGAATACCGCCGATACCGGCAAATAAATCAATCGACTTTAACTTATCCACTCGCTTTTACCGCCTTTTCAATCTGATCTGCACATGCTTTTGTGTTCTTTTTTATCTCGTTGCCCCAAAAGCGCAGCACCGTCCAACCTTGTTGTTCAAGTGCCGCCGTTACTTCTTCATCGCGCTGCATATTTCGTTCTATCTTCGGTATCCAAAATTCTTGTCTTGACTTGATTTCGTGCTTTTTATTTTCCCAATCATACCCGTGCCAAAACTCGCTGTCGCAGAACACGGCAACCTTCTTGCCGATAAATGTAATATCGGGTTTGCCGACGATCCCTTTGCAATTCTTTCGATATCGCAATCCGCGCGACCACAATTCTTTTCGAAGCAACAGCTCAATCTGCGAATCCTTATTCTTTACCGCTCGCATATTCTTGCGTCGCTGCTCGGGAGTATGATTATCCATTGTGTTCCCTCGTTTCGATTCGCACCATAGTCATGTATACAACTATGGCAATATAACATCTTTGATTATATCACGCAGGTACAAAAAACACAACCGGCATTGTCGAAAAAAGTAAGAGGTGACGCAAAAATGCGACACCTCTTGATGGTGAGTTATTACTTCTTTTGGCAATACACTCTTATCGCATCGTGCATGAAGGCGGCGGTGCCGGGGGCGTGGCGGTCGATGTTTTCGCGGAAACGGTCGTCGGCGATGTACATCTCGGCAAGACCTGCGAGGATCTCATCCGTACAGGTGTAGTAATTGTCGGTGATATACGCTTGCCACGCTTTGACAAGTGTTTGTGCTTCGGTGCTGTCGGGGGAACAGCCGTCCTTCATGCAAGCGGCGAATTTGGCGATCAGGGTGTTCATGCCGTCGGTTGCCGCCCGCCATTTGTCGGCGGAATACGAGGCGGTTTTCGCCTGATGTTCCTTGTACGCATCGGTGTTACCCCAGCGTTCGTTTACTTCTGCCGTATATGCGGATTGATCAACCATATTCATACTATCGATCCTTTCATAATTTCAAAGCGTTTCGATATAACACGCCATATCAAACGCCTCAAGCTGTGCGGTGTTCTTTTGATACAGCGGATGCTTCGGTGCGCCGCTCTTATTGACAGCGGTTGCGTACCAACGGATACGATCCTGCGGCAGACGCGCGTAGATGTCTTTGAAGCAGAGAGGTAAATATTGTCGGCCATAGATATGGTTGCCGAACGCCACCCAAATCGCAATTTCCGAATACGACGACATCATCTGAAGCACGGCTTCGATATTCTTCAAATGCTCGGCATCGTTGCGAACGGCTTCTAAATCTTCAAAGACGGTGTCGCGCTTCGGATATACGTTCAACATGATAAAACTGTCGTAACCGTTGTGTTTTGCGATGCTTTCCACCTTGCGAATGGTCGCATCCGCTTTTTCGGGAGTTGCGGTGCTCGGATTGATCCCAAAACAAAACAGCGGCTTTTCGCCTTTTGTTCCCAACACATATCGAACGGTATTGTCCGCGTTATGAATATAGATCCATCGATCGTTCGAACTGTCGATCATACCATCACCGACTCCTTTCGAGCAGAATATCCATCACATTCACTATACCACACGACGGGACAACGCGCAAGCCGGGAGAATGAGGCGTTTCATACAAGTTATTCCTCTTAAACGCGCATCCTTAAAGTTTAAGAGGAATAATTTTCAGTTTATGAGGAATAACTTTGGATTTAAGAGGAATAACTCGCCGCATTAAATGTGCATTACACCCGAACGGGTACGATTATGGCGCAAACTCTTGACTTTATACCCGTTCGGGTGTAGTATGGGTGTATGAACAAGATCGCTGAATTTATCAAGCGAGAACGCAAAGCGTACGGACTCACGCAAGAGGAGTTTGCACTTCGTTCGGGGCTTGGCCTTCGTTTTGTTCGGGAACTCGAACAAGGCAAGGAGACTGTCCGCATGGACAAGGTAAATCAAGCACTTTCGATGTTTGGCATGGAAGCGGTTCCCGGCAGAAAGGAGAGAAAACCCATCGATTGATCGGTCAACGCTTCCGAACCATGCTCTGACATTCTGAAATGCTACATAATTCGTCACGACCTCAACTCTTCTCCTCAATAACCGTGGCTTTGAAATGCACTACCACCGTTGTGCAAAAACAGGTGAATTCGGCAGGTTTCTATGGTGGTTTCTAAAAAGTGCTGTTGGAATTTCTTTAGAAATTGCCGTAAGCGGGGAGGCTTAAAAACTTCATATCTGATGCGGTTTTGTGAAACCGAAGACGCGAAAACGCCCGAAATCAAGCCGATTTCGGGCGTTTCTTATATTCCGTTTTCTTCTGTCAAATTCCGCGACATTCCTATTTATGAAAAAGACTCGAAATCAGGTAGCCTTCACGGGCTCGTGGGTTCGAATCCCACCGCTTCCGCCAAGAAAAAGAGAGATGGTATCGTCAGATATCATCTCTCTTTTTGTTATTGCGGTGGGATTCGAAAGGGGCGTGAAGAAAACGTGCCAGTGGCACGTTTTTAGCCCCGTTGGAGTTGATGAGTCTGCCGCCTTTCAAACACACCAAAAGACGAGATCAAAACTTCCCGCTCGCACCGACACCCACCGCTTCCGCCAAAAATAGAGGGTATCCCCATCGGGGATACCCTCTATTTCTTTTGCGGTGGGATTCGAAAGAACCGAGTAGCGAGCGCCGCCGGTGGCGGATGCAGCGAGCACGGAGGGCTGTGCCGCAACACGATTGTGTGAGCCGTAAATCCTTACGGCGAAACAGAATCGATTGTTGCAAACGTAGTGAAGAAAACGTGCCAGTGGCACGTTTTTAGCCCCGTTGGAGTTGATGAGATTACCGCCTTTCAAACACACCAAAAGACGAGATCACAACTTCCCGCTCGCACCGACACCCACCGCTTCCGCACGATAAGGTGTCGCGTTTTTGCGACACCTCTTGAGGATGGGTTATTCACTTCTTTTCACAATATATCCGTATCGCATCGTGCATGAAGGCGGCGGTGCCGAAGGCGTTTTACATACAAATAAAAACGCCATGACCCAACACAGCTTGCCCGCTCCATGCAAGCGGTATATCCGAGTCGATGGGTCATGACGTTTTCAAAAAATCATCCACAGCTTCAAGTCGGGTTATTGCGGCGCAATTTGCTTCAAGCGAAGCCATTGCCAATACTCCGCATTCTCCCCGACAATTACCGAAGGATGACCCAAAACACCGCAACCGACCGCGGCCTGCCCGCTGAGCGAAAGCGGTATGTCCGCGCCGGTCGATTGCGATCGTTTCAGCGAAGAATATACGAGCGAAACACCTCGTTGAGTTCCTCCCACCCGTTATCATAGGTTGTGGGAAGCCGTTTGATTTCCTCCTCTGTTTGGGCAATTGTGCGGTCGATATACGCATTCACGAGATCCAGCCGTTTTCCTTCCCCAATTTCGGGGCAGGTCATTTTCAGCCGCAACAATTCCTCTACATCCGATAGGAGAGCATCCTCCAAATACGCATCCATCAGCTCGGAAAACAACATCGGCGGCGGTGTTCCCCGATCGAGGATCCACTTGCACGCCAGCAACGGGCGAAGTACATAGAAATATTTTTTATATTTCACCGTTTCCCCTTTGAGATGTTCCCGATAGTTGGATTTGGCGGTGCTGAGATAGTGATAGAGTCCCGATTTGGCAACAAAGTACCGCTCGATGATCGCGGCGATTTTCTCCCATTCCGTGGTCGTGTGATACACGATCGGAGACGAGTTCCACTCAAACAGCGTGGGATTCGATTTGTGCAACAACTGCAACGCTTTTGAAAGATCCCAGCCGTTGATGTCCAGCGTATCATCGAGTTGCCATTCGATGACATCTCGCGTTTTATTAAGCCGCAGATAAAACTCCGGCTCACGGACATAAATGAACCGCACGTCGTAGTCGCTGTCGGGAGACGCAAATCCCCATGCGCGACTGCCGGATTCCACTGCATGCAAAATCCTGACGTGTTCGCGCTCTTCGATTTCCGAGAGCTTGGCACGAATCCGCGCCTCCATAACAATTCCTCCTTTACGCGGCGATGGGGGCATAGCGCTCGTTGCCGAGGATTTCAAGCATCTGGTCATACGGCGAATAGTGACCCGACGCGACCATCGAAAACAGTCGCGGTGTACAACCGCTGACCAGTGCCACGCCCTGCTCATTTTTGGTAACAGGCTGTTGGAGGTTGCGCGAGGCAACGTTCCAAAACACCACCTGCGGCAAGGTGTAGCCGTGAGCGGCATACAAACGCTTGGCGTATTCGAAATTGGTCATCGACGCATCGCGGGTGCAACAGTCAAACTCCATATCGGAGATGATATAGAGCGTCGAGGGCAACTCTTCCTGCGGCACGTTGTGCTTGACCGCCGTTTCGAGCACAACCTCGAACACCTTTTGGATGTTGGTGTTGGCGACCTCATTGAAACTCGCGGCGTACTTCAGTTTTTCGAGAATGGTGTTGCCCTTCACCTCCACCATCTGCGGATTTTCCGAGAAGGTGACAAAGTGATTGTGGAATACGCCGCGATTACGCTCGGCAAAATACAGTCCGAGCGACAGCGCCACCGCCGCGGGCTTCGGATCTCCATAGCCATACATTGAGCCGGAGCCATCGATAACCGCAAGCGCATTGTCGGCGCCCGTGAAATCTTCGAGCTGATTCCACATCGCATCGATGGCTGCACTTTCTTCGTCGCTGACGTGATTAACGAAAAACGGTGCGATCAACTCATACGGCATCAGCGTGCCGGTATGCATCGTTGCGTCACCGCTCTGCACACGGCTGAGGAAGTCCGTATAGCGCTCGTTGTCGTTGCGTAAAAACGCCTTGCGATATTTAAACATCGCCTTCGACGGTTGTTTTTCATAGTCGAAGGTGTAATCCCGCTCGCGCAGGTTGTTCTCGATGATGCGGATGTGCGCACGCAGACGGGACAGCATCTTGCGATACGTTCTGTCGTCCATTTCGAGAAAACGCGCGATGTTCTTTGCGGTTTTCACCGCATCGGCGTTCGAGGTGTTCACGGACGGCAACCATTTGGCAAGAAGCGATACCTCACCGCCGTTATTCATTGCATAAATGTCGCGACGAAGCTGTTCACGCACAAGAGTGAGCATCGCCTTTTCAAGAGGCGTATCCATCAGGACAAGCAGATCGTCAAAGCGACCGTACTCGGCGATGAACTCCAAGTTTTTGCGCACCGTTTCGGGAGCGTTTACGCTAAGCCAACGCAGGATCACGCGGAACACCTTGCGCTCGCCGAGACCGCCGCGCACATCACGCGCAAAAAACAACGTCTTGACGGCGAGATCGCGGTTTTCCGTGAAGGCGCGCATGAAACGCGTGATAATTTCCTCCTCCGACTCACGGCGGAGGGCGCCGATGGTCGCGAACAGGTCAAGGCAATCCGACATGGTGGATGCGTGGGTAACCGCTCCGTTTTCGGTGGCGGTCATATTCATTTGATTTTTCAGGTTCGTAAGCATCGAAACCCCTCCTTAATATTGTGAAATCCATTTTGTTTTAAGACCAAGACGCGGTTGTTGCATTCTCGCTTGACGCGAGAGTTCGGTGGGTATGAACCACCCGCTCCGTGCCCGAAGCCAGATCATACTCAAATGTAAAAAATAGGATGATTGCTGCACGCGTCTTTATAGGGTGAACGGTCGGCTCGGTTTGCGGAAAGCTCCTTTACGCGAGAAGACACTGTCGTGGTCTTCTTTGAAATTGCTTCCGTAGCCTGTACAAATCAAGATGCTGTTCGGCGTTGTCCGAAACGATCGATGCCCAAAACGGACTGCGATTGTCCGCACGACATATCGCTCGTTTCATCGGCAACCGATCACGAAGATCGGCCCCTCTCGTTGCCACAGAGGAAACTCATGAGAATTGCGGCAAGCATCTTCAAATAACAAAAGAAACAAGACACCGTTTTTTGATAAGGTTCAGGATCGCTCCCTAGCCTATTCAGATCATGAGATGGCTGTGGGTGTCTTTCTATCCAAGGTCTGCGAATACAGACACGGATAGGCAACGGTTCAAGACGCGGTGGTTGCATCACGCCACTTTTACGACGTATGGGGTGATTTTCAGTCACCTGCTTCGTGCCCGAAGCGAACATCTACAGACATTGTAAACTATGTAGATTGCTGTACGCGTCTTTCGTTTTTGATCCGGGTGGGAGTCGAACCCACCCTCACGAGGAGCTTTAAGTCCCCACTCAGCCGCTGAGCTACGGATCATACATACAAGGTGCTCGTCGGTTTGCGTCCGAACATAGTTTTATTTTTTGAGGAGTTTCGCCTCGGAGCAGAAATACTGCTGTCAGCACCTTTGATGTTACAAGACTCTCCTTTAAACCCGTTAAGGTCCATTACCTCCGAGCGATCGAAAACGGTCGGCATTCTCTGTGAATGGCTGTAAGAGTCTTTATTCAAGACGCCGATGCATGAATTTCAAGTGAAGAACTTCACTCGCGGTCGGAACTTACCCGACAAGTCTGCCATGTTGCTGTCGGCGTCTTTCATTGTCTGTATTTTACCAACTTCTTCCGCTGTTTTCACGGACAAAAAGCTGCGAAAACGCATTTTTAGGTCGCTTTGAAGTTGTAAATCGGCTTAATATGCGCGATCACCGTCGCTGTCGGCTCGATATTCTCGACAATCTCATCCATGGTTTTGTATGCCATCGGCGACTCGTCCAGCGTCGAGGTAGTGACGCAGGTGGTGTAAATGCCCGCCATCTGCTCCTCATACTCCGCCATCGTCAGTCGCTCAAATGCCGCCGAACGGGACATCAACCGACCCGCACCGTGCGGTGCGGAGCAGTTCCACTCCTCGTTGCCCTTGCCGACACAGATGAGTGCGCCGTCACGCATATTGATGGGGATGAGCAACCGCTCACCCGCTTTGGCGGATACCGATCCTTTGCGCAAGATCCGCTCGTCAACGTTGATATAATTATGCACCGTCTCGAACGCATCCACCGCGGCAAGTCCCATCTTTTGCAGCAGGATCTCCGCCATTTTCTCGCGGTTACGTTTAGCAAACTGCTGACAGATGTGAACGTCATGCAGATAATCGTCCATAAACGCGCCGTACAGATAGCACAGATCACGCGGCATCGTGGGCTCTGTCGCCTTCCATTCAGCGTCGAGCGCTTTAAGTGCCGCCTGAATCTCACCCCGACGTCCCTCTGCTTTGTAGGTGCGGATGATGTCCTCACGCTTTCTAAAATAGTCCTCTTTGCCGAGGTTCAGATCAACAGCGATTTGCTGATAATACTCGGCAACCTGCGTGCCGAGATTGCGGCTTCCCGAATGGATGACAAGATATTTATTGCCGTCTGCATCGGCATCGATCTCAATGAAATGATTGCCGCCGCCGAGCGTGCCGAGGCTTCGCTCCAGACGTTTGGTATCTCTCAAGTTGCGGTAACAACGAAGCGCGGTCAGATCAAACCGCTCCTGCCGTCCCTCCCACACATTGTGACCGCAGGGGATGCTGTGCGCCGCCTCATCAAACGCCGCAAGGTCAATGTCGATTGCGCCGAGTGCAACGGTGTACATACCGCATCCGATATCAACACCAACCATGTTGGGCACAACCTTATCGACGATGGTCATCGTGGTGCCGATGGTACAACCCTTTCCCGCGTGGACATCGGGCATGATGCGTATTTTCGAGTTGGCAAACGCTTCCTCATCGCACACGGCTTTGATTTGTTCGCGCGCGGTCTCCTCCAACTCATTGGTATAGCAAACAGCGGTATTGTGTGTACCGATAATCTCGATCATGCGGGATCTCTCCTTTCTTAAGCAGTCCCCCTTAACACGTTTGCCAACTGTGTTAACACATCGGTGCTGCCGTTCAAATTGATATTGCCCACATTCTCACAAATGCGCTCAATATACTCCAGTTCCTTCAATTTATAAAGTGTTTGGTTTTCCTCCATCAGCTTTGCTGTGTTCAAAAGCGATCTAGTGGATGCGACCTCCTCGCGGCGTGTGATCACGTTTGCCTGTGCACGTTTTTCCGCCACAAGCACCGTGTTCATAATATCGCGAATCTCTCCGGGGAGAATGATATCCTTTGCCCCGGCATCCGTGATCTCAACAAACAAGTCTGCTCCCTTTGCTTTTAATTTTGCAAAGACATATGCAGAAAGCTGCTCCTTGTTTTCCAGAATGTCGTCCAACTTATACTGTCCGATATACTCGCGCAAAGCAAGCTGAGCGGCTACGTGCAGTTGCTCCTCAAAATTATCAATTTCGGTTAAGATCTTCACGTAGTCCGTTACGCGGTATTGACACACTAGGTTGATGCGAACAGACACCTTATCCTTGGTCAAAATTTCTTGCCCGACAATATTCATCTGCGTGAGACGCGTATCCACAAAGCCCACATCAACTTTTACAGCGTTTTTCCAAAAATAATAGGTACCTGCATCCAGAATGCGTATGAATTTCTGATTGAAATACAACCGCGCCTTCTGATATTCTGCAACCTCAATTTTCGTATAATAGATAGCGGGAATTTTCGAAAAAATGTATTCCGGTACCTCTTCACTCACTTCGGGAGTGGCGATATCCACCACCGTGTAGTCGTGTTGATCCGTTACTGCCCAAAACGCATATTTACCACCGCGAAGCACCGATATAAATTTGCCGTTCACATAATGAAGTGCTAACTGCTCGTCGCCTACCTCAACAGCCGATGTCACCTGAGCGATTGTAGGATCGTTCAAAAGTGTATCCACCGCGCATCGCGTGGATTGAATCGGACGATCCAGCTCGAGCACCTCAATGACTTTGCCTCCATAGGCATAATACTTGCCCGGGGCAAGCATTTTTATATATCTTCCGTTTTTAAACAAAAGACCTCTTTGATTTTCTTGAATCACAATCGTTTTCATAGTATGTATATCCTCCTTAAAGGTGAAATAACGGTTGCAATTACTCATGCAACACACACGGCCAAAAACTTGAGCGGACTTGATAACGCGCGAAAAGTGTACTTTTGGCACATCAGCAAGCTTCGCGGTATCCGTTTTCGGGCAAGGCGTATGTTCCATTGCCACTGCAAAAAGCGACTTTGCGGCGGCGGAGTAATTGCGGTTTTGTAAGTGTTACTCGTGTACGGTTGTACACAGCTTTTGTTGCCGTTTCCGACATCTTCCAAACCACTGGCGATATGCTATACTTGCATACGGCGGGATTCGAACCCGCGAAAAGTAGGGAGTTGAACCCCATCGATCCTAGAGGAAACCTCCTTCTCGATTGCCCAGGCGCAAATGTTTCTTCGGGCATACACGATCGGCATTGCCGTGTGCACCGCGGTGAAAGACATATCAAACACCTGCTTGAAGGAACCTTGCAAACACAGTTTACCAAACATTTCCGTGCCGTTCACGGAAAAAAAGCTGCGAACTTCAAAGAAGTCCACAGCTTTTTTGATTTTTCAGCTTATCGATAATGAGATTTTTGAAGCGGTCGGGACCGAGCACCTCCACCGTCGGGCCGAACTGCAGCACACGAATCACCATTTCGGGTGCATCGTCGCGGTCATAGCGAACGGTCAGGTGATATTCCCCGTCCACCCGCTCGGCGCGCTTTTCAAAATGCGCAAAATGCATCAGGCATCGCTCGAGCGTGTTGCGCTCCTCACTCACGCGAAGCACCAGCGTGTCGTACTGTGTTTCGACGGGACGAGAGGCGATCACATACTCGCCGTTGTACAAACGGCATTTCGTGATGCGAGCAAGATTGACCGACCGCACAAAGTGACAACCGCTTGTCACAAGACGGAATTTGTCATCCTTTTCGGAATATTCCAGTCGCTCGGGTACACAGCGCACATACATGGTCTTGCCGCGGCGGTTGGTCATCTCCACCCGCAGATCCTGTCCGCTTCGCATCGCCTGCAGAATCGTGCGGAAATGTGCAATATACGTCTTGTCCTCAAACGGATCGCCGTCGGCATAGCGGTCATACACGCGCACATCCTCTGCCGTAAACAGCGGCTCCACATCCGACAGATCACCGAAATCGATGCCGAACAATCGCACACGCGGATCAAGCGAGATGGCTTTGAGCCAACGCTTTTGCAGGGTCGTCAACGGCATGGTCGGCTTGTGACAAATCGGGGTGGAGAAATCGCCGTGCATCAGTTGCCACTTTTCGCTTTTGAGCGCCGGAAGCACCGTCAGCAAACTCTCGCCGAATGCATGCTCGCACACAAGAGAATTCAACGCTTTCTCGTCGGTGTTGCCGTCGATGAGCGCCGACAGGATGTTCGCCACCGCCGTGTAATAGGCGGAATAGAGTTCGTGAAAAATCATTCGCTCACCTCCCCGATGCCGTACAGCTTGTACATCGCTTCGATGTCCCGCTTAAACTGTGTTTCCAGCGTGTGGTTGGAAAAATGAAGCTCCGTGATACGGCAAATGAAGGTGCGAATCCATGGAATCATCTCGTTGATGTCGTACACCTGCGCGGTAAAACGGTAGGTGTGCTCGTCGAGCTTTTCCACCGTGCCGCAACGCTTCTCTCGCTCAAGACGGTTCACAATGTGTTCCTCGTTATCGGCGATCTTAACAGTAAAGGACACCGTTTCCAGATGCTCATTCTTGTGAAGACGGTGCTTCGCCGTCACGCCCCACATGTGCGCCTGCATGCGGTCAAGCTCGGCACGCAATTCGTCAAAACGCGGTGTCGGCTCAAGAAGCATCACATCCGACAGATAGTCGATACGGAAGGATTTGATCGCATTGAAATCGGGTTGATAAGCAAGCAGGTGTTGCCGCCCGTTTTGGGTACTGATAAACACCCGAAGCGGCACGATGCGATTTTCGCGCGGATCCTCCTCGCGACGCGACGCATTTTTGACGGTCACGACGCATTTTTGCCGCATCGCCTCAAACAGCGCGCACAGCACATCGCTGTCGAGCGCCGATGTAATGTAATGGTGCTTAAACCGCACACGGTCGACATGCGACGGATATTTGTCGAGCAGGAACGAACCAATCACACCGCACGGACAAATCTCCGATGCGAAGTGAAGTGCTTCCGTGTCCTCAGGCAACACTGTCTCCTGAGCACGGCGATAGAGCGTCTGCCGCCCTTGCTTTTCCGAAACCACCACACCCTCGGCGATGTATTCCTTCAGCTTTTTGCGCACGGTGGATTCGTCCACGCTCATCGGTGCGGCAAAGCCGTCAAAATAGGCATCCATGCGGGACAAAATCTCGCCGAGCGATAACGCTTCGCTCGAACCGTGCAGGATGTCAAGCAGGATGAAATGAAGCGTAATGTCGCGGTCGGTGAAGCTTTTCGCCTTCCACGCTTTGTAAAGCGGATTGTGTTCCGACAGACGACTGTCGATGGAGAGGAACATCGTTTTGCCTTCGGGTGTACGCACAAATTGCATGTGATCGCCGAGCCAGCTTTCCATACGGCGGCGCTCGTCGTCATATAAACGTGCGCTTTTCTTGTCATATTCCGTGCGACTCTTAAAGCCGTACACATAAAAGTCGCGCATATACGCACGGATCTTTTCAAAATTTTTGATCAGCTCGTTGTACGCCGACACGATGTTCACCTCCTTTTGTGTTCTATTGTCAGTATACCGCCTTTTTCGCCGCCCGTCAATGCGTAGAAAATAAGGTGTCGCATTTTTGCGACACCTCGTGAGGATGGGGTTGTTCAATTCTTTTCGCAATATATCCAGATGGCATCGTGCATGAAGGCGGCGGTGCCGGGGGCGTGGCGGTCGATGTTTTCGGTAAAGCGGTCGTCGGCGATGTACATCTCGGCAAGACCTGCGAGGATTTCATCGGTGCAGGTGTAGAAGTTATCCGAAATGTAGGCTTGCCACGCTTTGACGAGTGCCTGTGCTTCTGCGCTGTCGGGGGAATAGCCATCCTTCATACAAGCGGCGAATTGTGCCATTAGGGTGTTCATGCCGTCCGTGACCGCCTGCCATTTGTCGGCGGAATAGGATGCGGTTTTCGCCTGATGTTGTTTATACGCATCGGTAGTACCCCAGCGTTCCTTTACTTCTGCCGCGTAGGTATCGCGGGCGGTTTCATATTCGTGATTATCAAATGCGCTCATAAAGTCTATCCTTCCTTTCTCGGCTTTGTCGAGCGCGTTGATCAGACGGTCAAGACGCTCGCGTTTGAGGATGAGCAATTCCCGTTGTTTGGCGATCGCTTCCGCACGGTCATACGCGGGAGATGCCAGCAACTGAGCAATGGTTTTGAGCGGAAAGTCGAGTTCGCGGAAAAAGAGGATTTCCTGCATCCGCAAAACGGCTTCAGCATCGTAATACCGATAACCTGTATTGGCATCCACGCGCGACGGTTTCAACAGTCCGATCTCGTCATAATAATGCAATGTCCTCACACTGACTCCCGTCAGCGTCGCCAGTTCTTTTACCGTCATCATCCTCACCTCACGAACAGTATACACTATGACGTAACGTGAGAGTCAAGAGGAAATTCAACACAATATTTTGCAACCACCTATAAAGCAAAGGAAGACACCGCACGAAGAACTTCCGGCAGCACCGTGCCTTCGGTATCAAATGCGATATCTTCCCTCGCAACCAGTATACCGCCTTTTTGCCCGCTCGTCAACGATGGATAAATAAACAATCGAGATATTGTCGTGCATGAGGCGGTAGTTCCTCTTCAGGCAATTCCGTAACGATATATTGTCCGTTGCGGACAATATGACAAATGCGTTTTTCAATCAGGTTCATCGGAATAGCATCCCCGTATTTCCGTATCACAGCACCCCATAAATCATACGCCTTTATGCCGCTGTTAGGAATCAACGCTTCGATGCGTTCATCAAAATACTGCATCGGAACACTTTGGATGACCCCGTTCTCTCTTATGCGCAAATCGCCCGATTTTTCACAAATTTCTTTCCATGCGCCTTGTATTTTTGTCAACAGAGAATCGGTTACAGGTCGCTCAAATTTCAAAAATACCGGGACATCTTCAAGGGATATATGCCACCACGGATGATCGGGGTCTTGGCGGTACCGTACGTTGTTTCCGCAAACAACCGACAACTGCGATGCAAATTCCGAAAACATCGTGACAATCCATAGCATTGAACAAAACTCATTAACAGAAGCATCATACCAAATGCGCAAACGCTCACCTTTTTCAAGGCGTTTACGCAATTCCTCAATCAGCCGTTCATTGGCGCGATTATATGCTTTCGTGATATGCGAACGATACAACCACTCATCACGAAACAAAGCATCAACTGCTACACGTCGCTGTTCGGAAAGAACACCATCGGACAATGACCCGAACTCCATAAAGAAATTGCGCTGATAAACCTTAGCTCGCTTTTTCTCCTCGCGGTAGTATTCCTGCATCATAACCGATGCCTGCAAATCAAAAAAGAGTTCTGTCACATCCGTTCACCCCTGCAATGTTTATAATAATCAGTATACCGCCTTTTTGCCCGCTCGTCAATGCGTAGCAAAGGAGGTGTTGCAAAAATGCGACACCTCCTACACGACCGCGACTCTTTTGCTCTAAAACTCGCCTTTGCGGATGCACTGACAGTGGGTGCGGAAAGCGCACGGATTATACAAAAAACGCCATCGGAAATCCGATGGCGTTTGGATTATATGGGAGACCTAGGTTTACGGCAAAGTGTTGCCCGCCGCTTTGTACACCTCGTACCATTCTTCACGCGTCAAACACACGTCGACCGCCTTCAAGCTGTCGCGCAAGCGCGTGAGATTGGTCGTGCCGGTGACGGGTTGCATCTTCGCAGGATGGCGCAGAATCCACGCAATCGCAACGGTTGTTTTGGAGACACCGTATTGCTCGGCAAGGCGCGCCAACACCGCGTTAAGCGCAGGGAACTTATCGTTGTCGACAAAGCATCCCTCAAAGAAGCCGTATTGCATCGGCGACCACGGTTGGATCGTGATGTTGTTCAAGCGGCAATAATCGATCACGCCGCCGTCACGGTTGACCGCCGAATCGGTCATCAAATTGACATGCACACCCGCTTGCACCATCGGGGTATGCATGATGCCGAATTGCACCTGATTGGCGCAAAGCGGCATATCCATGGCGTTTTGCAACAATTGCATTTGCATCGGGTTTTGGTTCGACACGCCGAAATGACGCACCTTTCCGCTTGCCTGCAATTCCGAAAATGCGCGTGCCACTTCCTCAGGCTCCATCAACGCATCGGGGCGATGGAGCAGCAACACGTCAATGTAGTCGGTGCCAAGACGTTTCAAGCTGCCGTTAACCGCTTGCGTAATATGCTCATACGAAAAATCGTACATCACACCGGGAACGATGCCGCATTTGGTTTGGATGATAAGATCCTCGCGCTTGAACGCTTTGATCGCCTTGCCGAACACCTCTTCGCTTTTGCCGCGTCCGTAAATATCGGCGTGGTCAAAGAAGTTTGCACCATGCTCGAGCGCGGTTTGAACAAATGCCGACGTATCTTGTTCGGTCATGTCGGCAATACGCATGCAACCGACCGCAACGGTCGGTACTTGCATGCCGCTTTTTCCGAAGGGGATCGTTTTCATTGCCGCTCATTCCTTTTTTGTCAAATCAATAGGTAACTTCGCGATCTTCACCCACGCCCAAACGCGTCAGATGAATCGTGCGCTTTTCTTTGTCGATCGTCACAACATCGATCGCCGTCGCGCTGGACGTGCCGTCGACGCGATCCTCTTTGTTTTCATCGCGCACGTCGGCACCCGCCGTCGTGATCGTGATGCACGGCACGGCAAAGGTGGTCGTGTCAATGTCATCTTTGTGGCTGTGACCTTGGAAGATGGCGATCATCTCACCCGTCTCTTGCGAGAAATCCGCCGACACGGAAGACGACTGCCAGTCGCACGAACCGGTGTAATGACCGGTGTAGGTCGTTTTGTTGACATACGCATCGACAATGCCCGCAAACAGTTCATGGTCAAGCGGTGTCGACGCATTGTGCGTACCGATCACCACACTGTAATTCTCGGGAACTTTGAGCGCGACGTCCACCAACCAGTCAAGCTGTGCTTGACCGAAAATCGGTTGATGGAAATAACTGCTTTGACGACCGAGAACATAGCCGTCCTCTTCGCCGACAAACTCCTCCCAGAAGGAGTTGAGCATGATGAAACGCGTGTTTGTTTCGGGATCGTCTATGTAATAATAGGTGCCGTCGTGGGTGAATCGGCGATCGGAATCCTCCTGTTGCCAACCGAAATACACCTCGGCGCGTTGCTCGTTGTTCAATTGATAGCAATAATAAATCGTTTCGCCGTCCACTTCTTTGCTACCCGTTGCACCGTCGTGGTTGCCGACCGTCATCAAAACATTCGATTGCGGGATCGGCTCGAGAAGTGTCAACACATCTTTCAGGTTTTGATCCATGTCGGCGATGGTGTACGTGGACGATTGCGTGGTGGAGTCGCCGCCGTTTACGAAGAAGGCAATGTTGCACGCTTGCATCACGCCTGCCGACACCTTGCCGATATCTTTTACTTTATCCACATTGCTGTGCGTCGGCTCCAAATGGATGTCCGAGTTGAACAGGAACTGAAGCGTGTTGCCGCTGCTGTTTTGTTGGATCGCTTGTACATCGGCGACCGTTTGCATCACTTCGGCGTGCCACGACGCATCCACATACATTTCCGTCGTGTTCCAACCGTCGACCTCTTCATAGGTGAACTCTTGATTCACGGTGATGATCGGCGTTTGACCCTGTTCCATAACAAAGGCCATGCGCATATACGCACACGCCGCATCCTCTTTCAACGTAAATGCCGCGAGGTCACCTTCTTCATCGTACGCAATGTCGGTCGCAATCGTCGACAGATTCTCAGCAACCGTCAGTGCCGAGACATCGCAGTTGCCGAGAAGCGCGAAATTCGCATCATAGAAGCGCATGTAGATCGCACCGGGTGCTACTTCGCCGATCGTTTCGCCGCGGAATTGAATGCCGCTCATGCGCACGACGTCGCCCGCTTTCACAGCGATAAAGCCCGTCGAAGCGGCGCCTTTACATTCTTTGAGGACATCCACCGAGCTGTAACGTTGGTTTTCAAGCAAGCCGACCGTTTCACCCGCTTCATTGACCGATGTCTCAATTTGGTTCACGCACGCCGACGACAACGACTGCACCTTTTGTATCTTCCAAAGCGAGCCGTCGGGCAGCACGTATTCTTTTTCGGGATCCACGCATTCATCCTTGCTGTTAACAAATACCGGGAGATTCGCCATCGCGGTGTAACGCTCACTATCGGGAATTTGCGAAACCACAGTCTCCGTCTCGCCGCAAGCCGCCAAGCTCATCAACATGGCACTTGCTGTCAACACGGTTGCTGTTTTTCGCAATAAACTCATTGTCTTCACATAATCCCCTCCTAACACTCCCTACATCGTACCATATCATGGTTGTTTTTTCAAGCCATTTCTGCACGGTTTGCCGGCGGATAGTTGCAAAAATCGGCGGTTCGTGTTATGCTTATTTTATTCGGTATTACAAAACGATCGACACGTCTGTTCCTTTTCTGTTTCGGTTTTCGCGGTATAATGAAAAGGAACACGCTGTTCGATCCCCCACGATATATTTTCACGGTTTCAAGGAGGTCTTTTTTTATGGCGACCCCGTTTATTCCCGAAAACGACATCATCTTAGGCGAAGTGCTCGGTGCTTATACCTTCCCCGACACCCTTGTCGGCGCGGTGCGCTACGGTCAAGGCCACATCAACGACACCTTCTGCGTGCTGTGCCAGCCCAAGGAAGGCGACTGCGTGCGCTTTATCCTGCAAGGACTCAGCAGTGCGGCGTTCCCGCACCCCGAAGACTTGATGGAGAATTTCATCGGCGTGACCGCGTATCTGCGCGAGCGTATTCTTGAAAACGGCGGCGACCCCGCACGCGAAACACTCAGCCTTGTCAACACAACGGACGGCAAACCCTATTATGTTGACTCGAACGGTAAGGTGTGGCGTTTGACGCCGTTCATCGAAGGCACCGATTGCTTCCAATCGGCGACGCCCGCACTGTTCGAGGCATCGGCACGTGCGTTCGGTCGCTTTCAATATCAGTTGCGCGATTTCCCTGCCGCGACGCTTCACGAGCCGATTGCCGACTTCCACAACACAGAAGACCGTTTTGCAAAATTCCTCGCCGCTCTCGAAGCGGACAAGTATGACCGCGCCAAGGACGTGCAAGCGGAGATCGATTTTGTCCTTGCGCGAAAAGCGGATTGTTCGGTGGCGATGCAAGCACTGCGCGACGGCATTTTGCCGCTTCGCGTCACGCACAACGACACCAAGCTCAACAACATCCTCATCGACCGTCAAACGGGTGAGGGTATTTGCGTCATTGACCTCGACACCACCATGCCCGGTTTGTCCATCAACGATTTCGGCGATTCCATTCGCTTCGGCGCGAACCATTCGAAAGAGGACGAGAAAGATCTTTCAAAGGTCAACTTCGACATTGAACTCTACGAAGCGTATACCCGCGGTTTCCTCGAAGGCGCGCAAGGCGGTTTAACCGACGCGGAGCTTGCTTATCTGCCGTGGGGTGCGCGTTTGATGACGCTCGAATGCGGCATCCGTTTTTTGACCGATTATCTCGACGGCGATCATTATTTCCGCACGCATTACGAAGGGCAAAATCTCGACCGTTGCCGCACGCAATTCAAGCTCGTGTCCGACATGGAAGCGCAGTTTGAGCAAATGGCGGCGATCGTTGCAAAATACACAAAATAAGGCATTCGGTTTTTGCCTATATCCGCAACTCTTAATCTATAAAAGGAGTGACCTTTGCGCATGAATATTTTGATCACCGGCAAAAACAGTTACATCGGTGCTTGCACTAAGGCCTATTTGGAACGCTTCGGACATCATGTGGATGAAGCGGACACGATGACCGACGAATGGCAACACGTTCCCTACGCATCGTATGACGCGGTACTGCATGTCGCGGCGATCGTTCACGAAAACGCCAAAACCGCTTCAAAAGACTTGTTTCATGCCGTCAACGTGGAGCTTCCCGTTCGCATCGCGACGCTCGCCAAAGAAAACGGCGTCAAGCAGTTTGTGTTTTTAAGTACCATGGCGGTATACGGTGTGGACAAATCGCTGTCTCAAAAAGACTGCCTCATCACCGCCGACACCTCCTGCGCCCCCACCTCCCTCTACGGCAAAACCAAATGGGAAGCGGAACAGCAATTGACCCCGCTCGCCAACGAGACGTTCACCGTATCCGTCGTGCGTCCGCCCAACGTGTACGGCGCGGGTTGCAAAGGCAATTACATGGGACTGCTCCAGAAAGCCGCGACGTTGATGTTCTTCTGTCCGAAAGCCTTCACCGACGTTCGCCAAAGCATGCTGTACATCGACAACCTCGCCGAAGCCGTTCGCCTGATCGTGGAAGAACGCGCAGGCGGCGTGTTCCTGCCGCAGGATGATGTCGCGCCGAACACGGTCGAGCTGATCGAAAGCATCCGCCGTATCCACGGCAAAAAGACCGCCAAATCCGCCTTGCTCGGCGCGCTTGTATCGTTGTTTAAGTCGACTTCCGTCGTCGGCAAAATGTACGGCGGCGTGTGCTACGACTTTGACTCCTGCCGCTGTCTCGACGACCGCTACCGCGTGGTATCGTTCGAAAAAGGCTTGGAATTGACGTATAAACAATAACGAAACGGCAGCCGTCTGCAAAACGGTTGCCGTTTTTTGCCGCGATACATCCGCAATTTTTCGCTATACATTTCGCGGAGGATATGCTATACTGTCCCTATACATTCGAAAGGAGGAAACCGTATGACCGCTTTGTTGCTTCGACTGTTCGTCAAAGACCATCGCAACACCGCCTCTCCCGCCGTCCGCGCGGCGATCGGCAAGCTCGCGGGCGCCACAGGCATTGCCTGCAATATGTTGCTGTTCGCGTTCAAGCTGACGCTCGGCATTCTCAGCGGCTCGGTCGCGATCATGGCGGACGCCGCCAACAACCTGTCGGACATTTCCTCCTCGCTCATCACGCTTGTCGCGTTTCGCATTTCGCAAAAACCCGCCGACCGCGATCATCCCTACGGGCACGCGCGGTATGAATATCTCGCGGGGCTTGCCGTCGCGTTTTTGATTTTGCTCATCGGCTCGCAACTCGTTGTCAACTCGATGGAACGCATCGTGACACCCGCGGCGGTGACATTTACCCCCGTCACACTCATCATCCTCGCGGTGTCGGCGCTTCTCAAGCTGTGGATGTCGCTGTTTTTCCGAACGCTTGGCAAACGCATCCGTTCCACCGCTCTCGCGGCGACCGCCATCGATTGCCGCAACGACGTTCTCGCCACCGCGGCGGTGCTGACGGGCGGTTTGATCTTCGCAATTTGGCACATCAACATCGACGCCTACATCGGACTCGCGGTTGCGGTGTTTATTTTGTATTCGGGTTTCAAGATCGCGCGCGAAACCATTTCGCCGCTTCTCGGCGCGCAAGCCGACAAAGACCTCGTCGACCGCCTGTGCACACTCATTTCCTCGCATAACGAGATCCTCGGATTCCACGACCTGCTCATCCACGACTACGGCCCCGGTCGTTGCTTTGCGTCGGTGCATGTCGAGTTAAGCTGTGACAATGACGTGATGACCGCACACAACATCTTGGACGCAATCGAGCGCGAAGCGATGAACACGATGAACGTGCAACTGGTGATCCATTTTGATCCCGTCGACACCGAAGACTCTCATCTTTGCGAATTGCGTCAAACAGTCGATGCCGTGGTCGCCGCCATTGACCGCCGCATGACCGTTCACGACGTACGCTTCACCGACGACGGCTGTTTGCAATTCGACGT
Source organism: Acutalibacteraceae bacterium (assembly GCA_045637645.1). Taxonomy (GTDB): domain Bacteria; phylum Bacillota; class Clostridia; order Oscillospirales; family Acutalibacteraceae; genus RGIG1959. Next base: position 25,170 of record JAZTZV010000080.1, read on the forward strand.
ATCGTTGCCGTATTCCATGAAGCAACACGACGACATCAAAGCGCGCATCGACGACGCACTTGCCGCTCGCGGTGTGACGCTCGAAACCGTCATCTCCTTTGACGAACACGACGATTGAAAACCGAATCGGGAGACACTTCACAAAGAGGTGTCTCCCGATTTTTACATATTCGGTTTAAAGCTCGGCATGAGTTGGAGTTTGAACAAATTCGCCGCGTGTTTGCGGTCGATGAGTTCTTTTTTGGCTTGATCTTCGATGACACCCGTGCGGATGTACACATCCAGCTCCGCATACGTGAAGCCGAGGTTTTCTTCGTCGGTTTTGCCGCACAAGCCGTCGATCGGCACTTTATCCACTAACACGTCGGGCAATCCGAGCACGCGACCGATCTCTTTGACTTCGGTCACGGTCAAATTGGACATCGGCGAAAAATCGCCCGCCGCATCGCCGTAGCGCGTGGAATAGCCCACCCAATCTTCCGACAGGTTGCAGGTGTTCACGACGCGACCGTTGAGTGATTGACTCACCGCATACAGCGTCGTCATGCGCACGCGCGGCGGCAAATTGACGCGGCTTTGCTCGGAGATCGTGAGATCCTGCGGCATCGCGCCGAGAAGTCCGTCGACCGCCGCTTTGATGTTCACTTCATAATGACGGATGCCCAAATGCTCGACAAGCAAGCGCGCCATGTCGATATCGTGTTGCTCGCCCTGCGGCATCAGCACACCGACCACGCGGTCTTTGCCGAGTGCCTCGACGCACAGCGCCGCCGCGATCGAGCTGTCTTTTCCGCCGGAAATGCCGATCACCGCGTTACAGGTCGGGCCGTTATTTTCGAAAAATTCGCGGATCCATGCCACGCATTGATCCTTCACCGTTTTTGCATCAAACATGATGGTTCCTCCGCTGTTTACAGAATATCGATTTGGCACATTGCCATCGTTTTGAGCGCCGCTTCGTGACTTTCGGGAGTCACGCCCGCGCAACACGCGGCATCGACCGCCACCTTGGCGTTCGGGAAGGTCGCTTTGATGATGAGCGCGTTGGACACCACGCAAATGTCGGTGCAAAGTCCCACAAGCTCAACATCTTCCAGTTGCTCGTCCGCCCAATGCGGCCAGCCGAAGTTCGGCTTGTCGATGATCTTGCATCCCTCAACATACAACCCGTCGGCGATCTCCCAGCCTTTTGTGCCGCGAATGCAATGCTTGACGGGGAGCTTTTGCCCTTCGGGGGTGTCAAGATAGTTTTCCTCGTGCGTATCGCGGGTATACAAAATCTCGTCGCCCGCGGCGCGATAGGCTTCAATTTTGGCGCGCACGTTCGGCACGATCGCCACCGCCTCGGCGGTTCCCAGCGCCATATCGATAAAATCGTGTTGCATATCCACAACGATCAAGGTCTTTTTCATGGGCAATGCCCCCTTTCGTTTCTCTCATTATATCGCCGCGTAAGCATACTGTCAACAATCGATTGACAGCATCCGACACAATTTGCTATACTACGTTTGTATCAACTCTTAAAGGAGCGGTATGTTTATGAAGCAAGAAACCTATTTTGACCGATTGAAAAAAGTCGGTTGCTTTGTTTGGGTGCTGTTCGGTCTCATGGAGCTTGCGTGCGCGTTTTTGATTGTCGGCGGCGGCATACTGGCCATTGCCTTTTGGGGTGAGCAGACGGGCAGAATCGCGTTACTCGGTGTCGGCACGGGCGTGCTCGGCGGCGGCTTCTTCGCTTTTATCGCGCTCGTTTTGCCGTATATCCAGCACCGCAAAGGCATCACCGCCGAAACCGTGCGCGCGTGGCCGAGCGGTGTGTTGACCGACACGATGATCCGCCGCAAACTGCAAAAGAAATATCGCAACATCATGCTTAGCGGACTCGGCGTCACGGCGCTTGTTGCGTTGCTCGTCTTTCCCTTGCTGTGGGCAACGGGTACGTGGGACTCTTCAGTGTCGACGCCCATTGTGTGTATACTGATCCTGCTGGGCATGAGCTTATACCAATTGATACCGATGAAAAAGCACTCCGCGTTTCGCGTCGTAGAGGATCGCGTCATCGGCAATCACGCCGAAACCAAGATGGATTTGGTGGATGTCGCCACCACCCATTTGCCGACGCGCGAATACAAATTGATTTTCGAACACCACGGCGAATACCTCATCAACTTTGCCGACATTCACGACGGGTATCTGCCCCAAGAACTGATGGAGTTGATCGAAGTCGGTGAAAAGGTCTATTTGGTGTACGCGAAAAATTCCGATAAAATTTTGTATATCTACCGCCAAAAATACTGGACACGCGAGGAGACAACACGATGAACATTTGTGTGTACGGGGCGGCATCGCCGTCCATTGATCCTATCTACATCGAACAGGGCGAAGCGCTCGGACGCGTGCTCGCAAGCGACGGTCACGCCCTCGTGTTCGGCGGCGGTGCGCTCGGACTGATGGGTGCCGTTGCGCGCGGCGTGCGCGAAAAAGGCGGATACATCGTCGGGGTCGTGCCGCGCTTTTTCGAACAAGACGCGGCGGAAACGCTGTGCGATTTCTGCGACGAAACCATCCAAACCGACACCATGCGCGAACGCAAACGCATTATGGAAGAACGCGCCGACGCGTTCATCATCACACCGGGCGGCATCGGCACGTTTGAGGAATTCCTCGAGATCCTCACCCTGCGCCAACTGTGCCGTCACAACAAACCGATTGCCGTGTTCAACGTCAACGGCTATTATGACACTCTGCTCAGCTTTTTGCGCGAAGCGGTCGAAAAAGGATTTTTGAAAGCCGGTTGCCTGACGCTGTTCACGGTTTCCGACGATCCGCAGGTGTTGCTCGATTCGCTCAAGAAAGCGCCGCATCCGACGGGTTCAGTGCAAGACTTCAAAGAAGGCTGAATCGCCGTTTCACATTTTATAAATCAAAAAACGGTGCTGTCGCGTTAAAGGCAGTTTGCACAAAGCACAACCATCTTGGCTCCCCTTGTCAGGGGAGCTGGCACGGCAAAGCCGTGACTGAGGGGTAGTTTTCTCTCCCTCCGTCTTTCGGCTACGCCGAAATCCACCCGCTACGGCGGCGGTCCCCTCAGTCGCCTACGGCCAGAGCTCCCCTCGCTTCAAGGGGGGCCGCCCTACGACTCCGTCAAAATAGTATCAAAAA
>JAZTZV010000081.1:0-13080 GCA_045637645.1 Acutalibacteraceae bacterium
TGATAAACTGGTGCCTCTTGTAACCGCAGCGCAAAACGGCGATCCGCAAGCGCTGAACGCATTGTTTAACATCTATTACAACGATGTGTATTATTTCGCCTTGAAAACGGTCAAAGACAGCGATCTTGCGTGTGACATCACGCAAGAAACGTTCATGGAGATTTATTCGACACTCGGTTCTTTGAAAGAACCGGCGGCGTTTGTGACGTGGTCAAAGCAGATCACCTATCACCAATGCACACGCTATTTCAAAAAGAAAAAAGATGTGCTTGTTGATGAGAATGAGGATGGCACGTCCTTGTTTGATACACTTGAAGAAGAAAACGAGACATACATCCCCGATGCGTCTCTTGACAAGGAAGATTTTCGCAATACAATTATGGCGATGATCGATACGTTGTCCGAAGAACAACGTGCGGCGGTCATGATGTATTATTTTGATGAAATGTCTGTGTCGCAAATCGCAAGCATTCAAGGTGTGTCCGAGGGAACGGTTAAAAGCCGTTTGAATTATGCGCGCAAATCCATCAAAGCTTCCGTCGAGGAATACGAAGAGAAGCACAACATCAAATTGCATTCGCTGGCGTTGCTCCCGTTGCTTTTGTGGTTGTTCACTGCCGACAAATTGCGTACATCCTTGTCGCCCGATGCGGTTCGATCGATCGCACAGCAATTGTCCGAAAAATTGGGAATGCAATTTCAAACGGCACATTCGGGCGCAAACACAGCACAAAGCGCAGTTGAAGTTGCCAAACACAGTGCCAAGGTTGCCAAACACGCGGTACAGAAAAACGCCGCAAAAGCTGCTGTGGCGAGCAGTACAAAAGCGGGTATGTCGTTTGGTGCGAAATTCGGATTCTTTGTACTTTCGGTTTTCGGCGCGACTGTTGTCGGTGGTGCCGCGTTGTTGGTGGCCGGTGTTATTGGTGGTCCTAACTTGTTTTCCGAAATCCCTGATGTATTCTCAAGTATTACAGGAGGGAACGATAGTAGTGTTGTTTCCTATCCTGAAACGCCCCGACCGACGGTGATACCGTTCGAAGTGTCCGTGTCTTCCGGTGGAGATGTGTCGTATGAATGGTTAACACCGTTTGGTGAAGCGCACACGCTTGGAGACCGATTGGCGGCGGTGTATTCTAATCCGTATTATGTATCGGATGTTGACGGTAATGTTTACAGTGTGATGGATTGCACGAACCCAATCGCTAACACCTACGAAATGAAAGAGCAATATTGCTTTGATAATGCGTTGGTCTATTTAGATTACAATGATATTTATCATGTGTTTCTTGAAGGTGTCGAAAAATGGACATTTTCGGGCATCGTTGGTGAACCGATCGGCGTATATATCGACGAAGATACTCGATATTCTTCCGAAATCGGATGTGTTGTATCGTATGACGGAAAGTATGTGTATCTGTCTACGTTCCATATGGATGGATCGGTTCAATCGCACTTTAATTCGAAAATCAATTTTTATTCACGGAACTTTAAAAAACGTTTGAAACAATTTGATTATGTACAATGTTATACAGCCGATTCCGATAAGCTGTGTCTGTATGTAATGAGCGGTAATAAAGCGATTATCGGTGAATTGGTGTCAGCGTGGTATTTTACATACGATCCGAATGATCCAAACATTACCGTGTATTTTGAGGAATATGTTTCCGCAAATGCTCGCGACATGTATGATTTTAAATTTTATGCCGGTGGAGATGTACTAACGTTTGAAGACGTTGTATTACCGGAAGGGTATTCATCACAAGATATTTGTCAAGCGTTATATGTTAATAAATTCTATCCAACGATGGTACGGTTCCGTGATGGAAGTGTATATGTAGATAAAACCGGATGCTCATGTGGGCAATACAGCGATGGCTGGAGATATAATGAAACATTATCCGATCTTGCGAAAGAAAACCAAAATTTTATGATGCTACCGTTTTATAATCAAGCGTATCATTCCGAATCAGGGGATGAAAATGTACAGCGTATGGTAGTAGTCTTGGATGACGGTCGAATGTATGAAGTGTCGGATGAATTGTCGTATATGAAGTGCTTGAACTGTGAGGTTTGGTGAAAATATGACGATCTATGAGAAGTGGAGCGAAATGCCTCTCAACTCAATCGAGCCGCGTGGTTGGCTGTTGCGTTATTTGCAACTGCAAAAAGACGGCTTAACGGGACACTTAGAAGTCGCGGGTTATCCGTTTGATTCCGTGTCGTGGGCGGTCGGCGACGAAGCTTCCGCGTCAGGAACGGAAAATCCCGGTTGGTGGGCGTATGAGCAAACGGCTTATTGGCTCGACGGCATGGTGCGAGCGGGTATTCTGCTTAACGATCAAGAACTGCTGTCGCGCGCGGATACCGTTATTCAAGCAGTGATGGATCACGCGGATGTCGATGGATATCTCGGCCCGACGTTTTTGAAAACGACTGACGGGTGGTGCCGTTGGCCGCATGTTGTGTTCTTCCGCGCTGTGATGGCGCGGCACAGCGCCACAGGCGATCCTCGTTATGTAGAGGAAATTTGCCGACATTATTTAAACAGTCCGTGCGATTACAGTCGATGCCGCGATGTTCTTAACGTGGAAATCATGCTGTGGGCATATAAACACAGCGGGGATGAACGTTTGCTGATGCTTGCGGAAGAGACATATCAACGTTATAACCAACACACGCACGACGATAATACGCAAGACGCTCATCTTAGCCGTCGCAAACCGTATGCTCACGGTGTAACATACAATGAATTTGCCAAGCTCGGCGCGATTTTGTATGCATACACGGGTAAACGCGACTATTTAAAATCGTCTGTTCGAGCGTATCAAAAGATCGATCGCAATTTTATGCTTGCCGACGGACTGCATTGCAGCAACGAGTTCTTGCTTGATAATGATTATATGCGTTCGCACGAAACGTGCGATGTCAGCGATTACACATGGTCGATGGGGTATTTGTTGGCGGCGACAGGAGCGGGAGAGTATGCCGATAAAATCGAACGTTGCGTGTTCAACGCCGGTATCGGCTCGGTAGATGAACGCTTTCGAGCGTTGCAATATTTCTCTTGTGTCAATCAATTGGTGCTTGACCGCCACAGCAATCATAACGATTTTTTCAAAGGCGATAAATGGATGTCCTATCGCCCGAATCCGGGAACGGAATGTTGCGCGGGAAATGTCAACCGATTCTTCCCGAATTATTGCGCACGTATGTGGATGCAATCTAAAAGAGGCATTGCCGCTGTGTTGTACGGTGAAAGTACAGTTTCGTATGCGTTCAATGGGCAAACGTGCCGTATTGAACAGCACACGAATTATCCGTTTGATGATACGATTCGCTTTGTATTCACAATCGATTCACCTGTGAAATTTGCGTTTTCGATGCGTATTCCGTCTTGGTGCTCCGCGCCTCGTTTTGTATACAACGGTAAAGCGGTTGAGTGTGAGATTCGAAATGGGTTTGCAACCTTGGATACGACGTTTTCGAACCGTGATACGGTAGAGCTTGTGTTGCCGTCGGATGTGCATGTTTGTGACGATCACGGCAAAGGTCTCTATGTTAAGAAAGGTCCTTTGGTATATACACTCGGTATGTTCGGAGAACGTACGGTGGATCAAGAGGACAAAAAATCAAACGAAGCGTTTCCCGCATATACGATTTATCCCGATAAAGAATGGAATTTCGGGATTCGAGCGGGGGAGACACGTGCGGAATTTGAACAAATTTGTCCAATGTCATCGGAGCCGTGGCACGTGGATCGAGTGCCGTTTTCGATTCGTATTCCCGCAAGAAGTATCAACGGCTGGAAACTAAAACGATCCAAAACGGTGTATGCGGTCGACAATTTGTATCACCGTCCGTGGACACGACAACAGAAAAGCGGCAACTTTTGCTTTACGCCGCGGCATCCGTCTGCATCGTATATCCGTCAGCATCTTGGGGATGAAGAATGGATCACCTTGGTGCCGATGGGATGCGCGAAGGTGCGGTTGACGGTTTTTCCCCGAATCCCAGAGGATACGTCGGATAAAGACGCGCATTATGTGTATATCGTGCGTTGTCGCGACGGCTCACTGTATTGTGGGTATACAAACGATTTAGAGAAGCGGATTCATGCGCATAACAACGGACGGGGTGCCAAATACACAAAAACACGACGCCCTGTTGAGCTTGTTTATTCAGAGGAGTATTCGACCAAATCCGAAGCTCTCAAACGTGAGTGCGCTGTCAAACGGTTGACACGTGAACAGAAATTGGTTTTGATACAAACGTAAAAAAGACTGCTTGATCAAACGATCAAGCAGTCTTTTGTTTTATCGGATTATGAAAACATCGCTTCGTAGGTTTCGATTGCGGTATCTTGCATCAAGGTGATAACGATCAAGTGCATGTGGATGTCGATTTTGCGAGCATACATGTATTGACGCATTTGAATACCACTGTAATTGGTGGTGAATGCGGCACGTGTATAGGTGTGGTTACCGAGTTTGACTTCTGCGCGTTCGCCGACTGTGACTTCAAACGCACTTTGAGTCGTGTATTGCTCTTCGAATGCATCGAAATAGGCGGCTTCCGAAACGGACGCGTTGCTTGTTAGCTTCAAGTTTTCATAAGCAACGCTGATGTTATCGCCTGTAACGGAATTGGTTGCCATCATGTCGTATACCGTCACCATGGTTGTTGCCGCTTCTTCAAAGGCATTTTGATCGAGAACCTCGGCAGAGAGATTCATCAATTCGGCAATTTCATCGTCGGAGGAATATGTCCAGTCGGACGGCTTCGTAAACGTCAAATCGGCATATTCACTTGTAAAACGGTCACCTTCGATGACACCGTGTGTAACAGCTTTGTTTTTTTGTTCACCGATTGATGTGGCAATGTCTTGCATACCGCAGGCAGAAAAACTGACAAGAAGCGCCAAAACAACCAATACAGACAGAATCTTTTTCATAACGAAATCTCCTCTTGATATGAGTTTATGTCATTGTAGCGTACAGTTTCAAAAAAGTCAAGGCGTGGGGAGCGGGGATAAGCCGAGCTCGTCACGGGAAAAACCGCGTGTGTCGGCACGGCGTCCGTCGGCGTCAATGATGCTGATGCGGATGTAGCGAGCCTGTGGATGAATCGGAATATCGACGCTTGTCACCGTTTCACCCGTCGGCGCATACACTGCAGGCGGATGCTTACTGCCGATGTGACAAATGACGGTCGAAGCAGGGGAGCATTGCAGATGAAGTGTTTCCCCATCAAATGCGATCTCCTCAAAAGTCGGACCGTTACTTGAGTACATTTGACCGTTTTCCATGGCGTCGATCACGTCGTCATACGATAATGACGGAGCGCAAATCATCGTGAAAGCGCCAAAAGAATCGCTTTGCGGATGTTCAAATGGATATTGATTATGGTTGTCGTCCGCAGCATGCACAAACCAGCGTTTACCCGAGCATAGCAGATGGTCGTACAACGCACCGTTGTATTCGGTGTGGTTAATTAAATAGCTGTTGTAATTGATCATTTCCATGCTGAAAATGCCATCGTATTGCTCAATACGTTCTTGGGATTCCATCGACCACACAGGATGATTGTATGCCACCAAATAGCCGTTGTCGTTGGCGGCTTGAATAAACGCGTTGATATATTGCGGCGTGTATTCACGAAGGCAGGTGGGCCCTGCTTTAGATAACGCGGCTTGTTCGTCGGCGGACAGGTATTTGCAACAAGCAGCATTGTAACCGATGAGCGTTTCATTTTCGGGAGCTTTGGCGAAAAGGTTCAAATGAATTTCGGGCGAAAATACATCATAACGACATTCGGGATTGTTCCGGATGTAGGCTTCGTAACCCGTTAACATCAAAAAATCCGAATCGTTTAACTCGGAATGATTTTTCGGAGATTCATGATCGGTAATTGCCAAAATATGATATCCGTGCTCTTTATAAGCTGTTTTAAGTTCTTCGGGGGTCAGACGCCCGTCGGAACGGGTGGAGTGACAATGGAGATTGGCTTTGAATTGAGGCGTATTTTGAGATAGTAAAAGCATAACGTTTTCCTCTTTTAAAAAAATTCATCATTATTATACCGAGATTTAAGCGGTATGTCAAATTAACATGTGTAATTCGCTTCATGCAAGGAAATTGCATGGATGTAATGTGGCATAAATGAGGATATTGTGTAAAATTTCGTTAAACATTTGACAATTTGCGAAAAATGTGATAAAATTTCACAGTTTGCGATACGATTTGTATATATCTTGCATGAGATTGAGGGGAGTACGATGACTCAAAAGGATTTTCGAAAGCTTGGACGAACCGAACTTTTGGAGATTTTACTTACCCAGGCGGAAAAAATCGAAGAACTGGAGGCGCGGTGCGAAGAGCTTCAACTCGCGTTGAATGAACGTAAAATCGTTGCCGACAAAATGGGATCGATTGCGGAAGCAAGTTTGAAAATCAATGCAGTTTTCGAAGCGGCTCAAGCCGCTGCCGACGAGTATGTGGAAAATGTTCGTACACAGGTCGACTCCGAAATGGCGGTTATGAATAAAATCAAGCAGTTGCTGATTGACACTGAACGCCGTTGTGCGCAAATGGAACAAGAAACCACACAAAAGTGCGACGCCATGTTGCGATCCGCTCGAAAAGGAAAACACACGGAATGTAAATCGACGTTTAAACCCGAAGATTTCATTTGGTAAGGAATACTATATGAAAAGAAAACCTTGTACCGAACTCCCTTCGCAGGAGATTTTGAAGCAAGAACTCCATCGAGTGCGCTATCGTTCGCGATATCGCACCGTTATACGCAGTACGCTGTTTACATTGATTACGGTTGCCGCTTCGGCTGTTTTGGTGGCGACGTTGTGGATGCCGGTATTGCAGATTTACGGATCGTCCATGACACCGACGTTAACCGATGGTGATATTTTGGTATCCTTTAAAGGGACGGATTTTAAAACAGGTGACATCATCGCATTTTATTATAACAATAAAATTTTGGTCAAACGTGTGATCGCGTTGCCCGGTGATTGGGTGGATATTCGCGAAGACGGTACGGTTCTGGTGAATAATAAACCGATCGATGAACCGTATTTGACCGAAAAAGCCTTCGGCGATTGTGATATCGATTTGCCGTATCAGGTTCCGGCTGCCAAATATTTCGTTATGGGAGATCATCGCGACGTATCGGCAGATTCCCGAAACACAGCGGTTGGTTGCGTCTCCGAAGAGCAAGTGGTCGGACAGATTGTGTTTCGTGTTTGGCCCATATCAAATTTCGGAATGATTTAAAATTAGTTTATCAACGATGAAAGAGGAGGTGATTGCGTAGGATGAATTATATTCTGCATCAAGCAGAAGGATTACGAAAAACAAGACATCATAAAACGATTTGGTTTCGAATCGTTTCGGTTTTGGCTGCGATTGTGGTTTTCTTCACCTCCTACGCACTAATCCTTCCTGCCATCACCAAAGAACAAAAACTTATATGTGACATCAAGGAACACACGCACGATACCACGTGTTATCCCGATCCGCAAATACAGTTTATTTGCACACCTCTTCACGAACACACATCGGCGTGCTTCGATGAGAACGGTCATACGATTTGCTTAAAAGCGGATTATGTGATTCATACGCACTCGGAACTTTGTTTCGATAAGAACGGTGTATGCATTTGTACTTTAGAGGAATATCCTCAAAAGTCCACAGAAACGACAGCAACGACGGAAACAACCTCCGTTACTTTCGTGAACGAAGAGGCTGCTGAGTTCTCTTCGACTCAAGCGATCGGTACGACGGATACAACGCCGAATGATGCCGTGATGACCACGACATCCACCCAAACAACGGTAACATCCGCAGTAACAACTACGTTGCCAGTATTTCTCCATACTCACGGTGAGAGTTGCTACGATTCAAATGGTTTGCTGATTTGCGAGACAATTGAAATCACGGAACATATTCATGATGAAAGCTGTCTTACAACGGTGCAAGTCCTGGATCTTCTTTGCGGAAAAGAAGAGCATGTACATGTGGATGCTTGTTATGCTTCCGAAGCGGATGAATCCGATGAACCGATCGAAGGAACGCTGATGACAACGGTCGATGGAGAGACGCAAGCGGTGATCTCTGTCAGCGGCCTTTTGCCTGAAAATGCGGAATTGCAAGTAAGCGAAACCACTGTTCAGACAGATGAACTTCAAGTGCTCGCGGCATATGACATCGAAATATACGATGAACTCGGAGCGCAATATGACCCTGCGGGCGAAACGCTGTCGGTGTCAATTGATGCGTCGTCGCTGTCGGTGCCGAGTGAAAACTTGACGGTCTATTATGTTCCCGATGACGGCGGTACACCCGAACCGATGAACACGTATGTGAAAGACGGCGTTCTGTGTTTCGATACGACACATTTTTCGAAATACGTCGTTGTGGAAAATCCGCCTGTCAAGATTGAGGTTTCATCACCGGCTATGTCGAACGACAACACGATAACGTGTACGGAAACGTCGTGTTGGTATTCACAATACACGGTGCTTACAGCTTATAAAATTGCGGTTAATGCACCGTGGGGTACCCACTGGGGTAACGAATCCATGGAGGTTACGGTAACCTCGACATTATTTAACGGCGCAAAGGGTATAAAGGTATACCGTGTGTCGGATGATCCGGGTTGGAACACAGCCATCGAAACAACGTGTTCGGTCTCGGGAAATACCGTATCGTTTCAAACAATGCCACAGGAATGTGCGCAATATTTCTTCGCAATCGTTTGCTCGGAGCAAGGTGAAGGCGGCGACAGTGAAGGCGGTGGATCGGGCGACGATTCATCAGGCGATCCTGTGGTTGGAAATGCCGCGTCGGCACAGGAATTGCTTGCACTTTTGAATCAATCTTCTTCAGAAACAACGATCACGTTAACGAACGATATTCGTTATACGGCAACGAGCAGTTCGGTTTTGAAGGTAAATCGCAAGGTGAACATCGATCTGAACGGACATACGATCACCTGCGAAAACAGTAGTTCGCCTTTGTTCCAAATCGGTTCAAACGGCAATCTAACGATTTGTGATTCGAAAGCAATCGATGAACAAAAAGCGTTTACAACGATTGACCCTTTAAAAACGACTGCGGGTAGCACGACTGTAAATCCCGATGGATCTGTGACGTTGACATATTATGTGACAGATTCGGAACTTGATGAAGACAGCGCGAACGGTGCAACCATTGAAACGGTTTATAAACACACCGTAACCTCTGCAGGCGCTATTAAGGCAGACACGCAACCTGTATTTCAGGTGAACGGCGGTAAGCTGAACATCGAAAGCGGTATGATCTACGGCGGTACAGGTCGTGCCATTGTCAACAACGGATACAACAAATCGACCGTGACATTATCGGGCGGTTACATCTGTGGGTTTACCTACGCGGCCAATGCTTCGAATAACGATCGCAACCAATACGGTGGTGCGATTTATATGAACACCGGTGCCTTAACGATTACCGATAAGGCTGTAATTGCCGCAAACCATAATGGATTGTCAGGCGGTGCGATCGCGTTGATCAACGGCACGCTTGACATAACAGGCGGCGTTATCAGCGGCAACACTTCTTCTCGAGAGACGTGGGACAGCGGTAGCAGCGCTACGGGACATAACACCGGTATATGCGGCGGTGGCGGTGGCGTTTTTGCCGATTCTTCAAGAATCACGATGAGCGGCGGTTACGTGACCAACAACCAACATCTTGCCACAGGCTATTGGGCAGGTGGCGGCGGCATCTGGACGCAAGGATCCGCTGAATTTACGATTGATGGCGGATATATCACCGGTAATACCTCCGCGGGCGGTGGTGGTTTCCGTACTGAGGACGGCTGTACCGTTCGGTTTAATATGTACGGAGGCAAGATCTGCTCCAACTATTCAATTGAAGCTGAGGGCGGTGGTGTGTCGCTTGGCTTCGGTGCCATCGGTCTTGTAACGGGTGGTTATATCAACAATAACCGAACCGACAATCAGATCGACTGGGGCGGCGGCGGCCTGTTCTGTGCCAACGATGCCTATTTGTACATTAAAAATGCATTGATTACCGAAAATGATGCCGGAGGTTACGGCGGCGGTGTTGCGGGTTGTTCAACCGCTCGTATTACCATTGCTATTAACGAAGGCTGTGCGATTTTCGATAATCTGGCGGACGGCGAAAGCCTTTCGGGCGAGGGGTCTACTAAAAACGAAGACTGGATATACGCTCACGAAAGTGCAGTGTTCACGGAGTATGGCTATCAAGACTATTTCTGTGCGCTTAACAGTCTTGTCAGCGGCGGTATGCTGGGAGGCTATCCGGCAAACTGGCGCGGTTCGTCCGATGGTGTACCGGTCATATCATCAAGCAATGACGATATGATTCGTTCGCAATATATCATGGGTCTCACAGCTCATCCGACTGAGCAAGGCAAACAAGCCGCACAAAGTACAACCGTTGAAAAAGACGGTGTCTTTATCAATAATAATTACTCCGCGACTCACGGCGGCGGCGTCCTTTGTAACGGTTATATGTTGATCGGCACGCCCGAAGAGATTCATGTCGGTGCTCGTTTATCCCTTGTGGCACATAAAGTGTATCTCGGTGAAAAAGGCGAAGAACTGGAGCTTGAAAACGGTCAGTTTACGTTCCAAATCACCGATGCCGAGACCGGTGCCGTTGTTGCGAAAGCGACCAACGATGAACACGGCAACGTGCAATTTGTGGAACGCATTCCCTTCAGCGAAGAGGGTGTGTACACATATTACATCGAAGAGGTCAATAACGGTGATCCGCACGTTGTTTATGACACGACGCGTTATCGTATGATCGTCACGGTATCGGAACAAATCGTAAGAGATACCACGCTTGAGGGATTGATTGCCGGCGTTGAGAAGTATCAATATTTTGTGGACAACATCCGCGTCGACAAAGAAATCAAAGGAGAATGGATCACAGTGATTCGTGATCTTGATCCCGATGATTCCGATATCTATACCATTGAAGTGGATATCGGCAGTGAGTCCTTTATGAATATGCATAAGCACGAAAAGACCAGTATCTCCGTGCAAAAGCAGTGGGCGGGAGGTAATGCTGCGCCTGTCACATTCTATTTGCTGAGGAATACAACGGCGATCAGTCGCATCGAGCTTTCCAATCAGAAGGGTTGGGAATACACATGGTACGATTTGCCGTCGTTCGACGAAAACGGTGATGCCTATCATTACGTGGTTTCCGAAGAAATTCCCGAGGGTTACATAAACGATCTGAAATACGAAAACCAAATTGATATCATCAGTAACTGGGCACCTGCGGATAGTTTGGATCTGGGACACAAATACATTTTGTTGTCACCGGATCGCAAACAAGCTCTTTCTATCTCACAAGGCGACTGGGCATTCAGCCATACAGACGTATTGGCGGTAAGCCCCAATGCAGATGGTACGGTAAACGGTTCGGAAGCGTTAGAACCCTGTATCGTTATTGCGGAAGCATCGGGAGATAAGGTGCTTTTAAAAGTCAAAAATATGCGGTCCTGGTTGGAGACGAGTGAAACCAACGGCAACCAAGGTTGGGATGCAGGACAGCCTGTCAACTACTTCAAGACCACTGCAGGCGAACAGTACGCTTCGGGATTTGTTTTGGAAAACGGGTTACTTGTCAGTGATAAAAACCGATTCTTGGTGTATATTGATGACGATAAAGACGGCAAAAAGGAATTTACCTCTGTCAGTATGGATCAATACTATACCTATCGGAACGATGCGGTACGCCTGTATACACATAAGATCACCGATATTGATCACAGCGAAAATGTTACGGTTACCAATACTCCTGAGGAGTTGGTTGATTACGAATTGGATGTTCTTAAGGTGAGCGGTCTGGATACAACTGTACCGCTTGAAAATGCGGTGTTCCGCTTGTTGGATGAGAACGGACAACCGATTCATTTTATTAAAACTTCTTTAACGAGTGCATCTTACATGGCGTGCTCATCGGATGAAGAGGGAGCCGTGATCGATCTTGTAACAGATCGCTACGGTAGGTTGGCGCTCAAGGGATTGTCTGCGGGCGACTATTGTCTTAAAGAGATCCAAGCCCCTGCAGGCTATTTGCTGGCGGTCGATCGTGAAATTTCGCTTGGCGGCAGCGCTACATCGGTGGAAATCGTTGTGGTGGATTATCCCGCCGGATCGTACATTCTTCCCGAAACGGGAGGCAACGGATTGTACGGATACTTTATAGCAGGATTTTTGTTGATGTTGGTATCAGCATTTATCTTGTTTAAGTATAAACATGCTTTTCGTCGAAAGGAGGACACCTTCTCCTGACACGACTGAACATTATCGTTTAAAATTTTCAAAAAAAGAAAGGAACGAAAGTACAATGAAAACCATTCGTAAAACTGCCGGCATTTTGCTGGCGATCGTCATGCTGTGCAGCATGATGTCCGTTTTTGCTTCGGCAGAAACCACGTATACCATCACCATCAATAACGATGCTGACGGTCACGAGTATCAAGCTTATCAAATTTTTAAAGGTGACTTGAGCGACGGCATTCTCTCCAACATTCACTGGGGCGAAGGCGTTGCAACCCACAACACCACCGATTCGGCTGCGACCGTTGCCGAGAAGCTTGATGAGAGCTATGTCGGTGAAGACGCGCTTGATTTGGAAGACCTTTTTGCCATGATCACCTTGAGTAATGTGTACGCTAAGAGCGAACAAGGCGAGGGTGTGTATGTCATTGATGGCCTGGAAGCGGGTTACTACCTTGTTAAAGATAAGGACGGCTCCCTTGAAGGTGCGGATGATTCTTACACGGAATATATCGTGAAGGTTGTCGGCAACGTGGAGACCAACCCGAAGTCCGATGTTCCTTCTGTTGAGAAGAAAGTGAAGGACATCAACGATTCCACCGAAACCGAGATGTCCGCTTGGCAAGATTCTGCCGACCATGACTTCGGTGATGACGTCCCCTTCCAACTCAAGGCGACTCTCGCCGACAACGTGGAAGCGTATGACTCTTACAAAGTGGTGTTTCATGATACCCTCAGCG
>JAZTZV010000082.1:0-2972 GCA_045637645.1 Acutalibacteraceae bacterium
GTGGGAGTTGATGGGCGAAGCGGAAGCCGACCGCGTGGAGAACTTACGCGAATTGGAATCTTCGATCTTGGATTATGAACAAAACAGTCCCGAAGATTTGCCGTCGCTTGCAGGTTTTCTTGAAGAAGCGGCTCTTATGACCGATGTTGACAATTACGACGGCTCTTCGGAGACGATTGTTCTCATGACCATGCATGCGGCAAAAGGATTGGAGTTTCCCGTTGTCTTTTTGCCCGGTTTCGAAGATGGAATTTTCCCCGGAAGAACCAGTCTTTTTAACCCCGAAGAAATGGAAGAGGAACGTCGCTTGTGCTATGTCGGCATTACGCGTGCGCGCGAAAAACTGTACATCAGCTGCGCTAAAAGCCGTATGATGTTCGGCTCCACAAATCGCAATCCGGTTTCGCGCTTTTTGAAAGATGTGCCGTCGTCGCTTTTGGAAGAACACGATCTGTCGACCTACGGCGGTTATTCGTACTCGCCGTCCGAAGAATCTCGTTCCTACCGCAAATCCGCGTCGGAGATCATTTCGTCCGCAACCAAAAGCAGTCAAACTCGTTCTGCTTCGACGTCGTTTGCTTCTTCGGTGAAACCGTCGTATAAAGCAGGAGATGCTTTGAAGCGTCAAAAACTTGCGGCAGGTGAAACCAAAACCGCTTCGATAACATCTTCTTTCGGTGTCGGCGACAAAGTGTCGCATAAGGTTTTCGGTATCGGAACGATTTCTGCCGCATCGCCGATGGGCAATGATTGTTTGATGACGATTGAGTTCGAAGGCAGCGGCACTAAAAAGTTGATGGCGAATTTCGCAAAGCTTGAAAAACTGTAATAAAAAGACCGTCGCACAAAATGCGGCGGTCTTTTTTGTGCAAATTCGGAACCGTTTTTCTTGTTGTTCATAGAATGATAGTGACGACCTTACCTTGCGGTTATGGTGTACAATGAGATAAACGGAGGATGAACGATATGTCCAATAAGTCATTACATGACGATCACGGGCGTCATACAACGCGTTCTGCGATGGGCGCGAAAACGGCTTGCATCGATGCAGGGCAGGTGTTCGACAGCTGTTCCGGTCGGGATTGTGTGAAAGACCTGAAAGTGTGGTTCGCAACGTGTGATCAGCAACGCATTGACAATGCGGTTGCTGTTCGCGCGAAGAAAGCGAAGGTGATTACCACCTGCATCGATGTAGATGAATTGCCTTTTAAAGACGGTTGTTATTCGTGCCGTTTGACATTCTTTGTGGAGGTTGAATTGGAGCTGCGCGATGCTTGCGGCGACTGCGATACGATACGCGGTGTTACGTCGTACGAAAAGAAAGTGGTGTTGTACGGCGGTGAAGGGTCAGTTCGCGTGTTCTCGGGCGAATTGCGTTCAAACGGTTGCGGATGTAACGAGATGGAAAGCACCAATATGCCGCGTTGCAGTGTTCAAATTGCGGAGCCTGTGGTGCTGGATGTGATGCTTGCGGAAACCTCCGCTTGCCATTGTGTGGTGTGCTGTAGTTGTGACGGAATGCCGTCCTCGGTGTGTGCGCGTTACAACAGTGGGTTCTGTCAAACGGCCGGAAAAACCGTGACGGTCTCGCTTGGATTGTTTACGATTGTACAAATGATCCGCAACACACAATTGATGGTACCGTCGTATGAGTATTGCGTCCCGTGCAAGGAATGCTCTTGCGATGAAGAAACGCCCTGCGAAACGTTTCAAAAGATGACATTCCCGATTGAGGAGTTTTTCCCGTCAGCATCTTCTTGTAAATCGAAATAATAAAAGGGCTGTCATTTGACAGCCCTTTTGTTTATAATGTTTCAATTAATTCCAAATCATACGGTGTTTGCTGATATACAAAATAATTCAACCAGTTGGAGAACAACAGGTGAGCGTGACTGCACCATGTCATCGGCGGCACGGCATTCGGATCGTTGTTCGGGAAATAGTTTCGCGGTACAATGGGGTTGAGTCCGCGTCCGACGTCGCGTGTATATTCGTTTGCCAGCGTCAAACGATCGTATTCGCAGTGTCCCGTCACGAACACCTCGCGTCCGTCGTTGGAGGCGATGATGGTGGGGCCTGCGGCATCGGATGTGGCGATGATGCGAAGTGAATCTTCTTTTTCGATGTCGGCTTGCAAAATCTCGGTGTGGCGGGAGTGAGGCATGAAAAATGTCTCATCGAAGCCACGCGTCAACGGATGGTTGGCGTAAAGCGGACGATGACGGAAAACGCCTGACAACTTTTCGCGCATGCTGTGTTTTTGAATCCCGTGCAAGTGGTAGAGCGCCGCTTGTGCACCCCAACAAATGTACATGGTGGAATAGACATGCGTGTGTGCCCAGTCGATGATCTCACACAGCTCCTCCCAGTAATCCACGTCTTCGAATTCCATTTGTTCAACAGGTGCGCCCGTGATGATCATACCGTCGTAATGATTGTTGCGTAGCGCCTCAAAACTTTGATAGAACTCCAACAAATATTCCTTCGAAGTGTTCTTGGAGGTATGCGTCACAGTTTGCATCAAATCTACTTCGACTTGAAGCGGGGTGTTGCCGAGCAGGCGAAGCAGTTGTGTTTCCGTGACTTCCTTAGTGGGCATCAAGTTCAGGATCAAAATACGAAGAGGACGGATGTCTTGGTGACTCGCGCGATCCTCGGTCATAACAAAGATATTCTCGGCTTCCAAAACTTTGGCGGCCGGAAGATTATCGGCAATTTTAATGGGCATATCCATACTCCTTTATATATAGGGAATATATATAGTATAACAAACAATTTCGCAAGATGCAAGACGCGATTTTTGTCATTTTTATAGATTGCAAAAAAAACGAAAAAAAGTTTAAAAAAGGTGTTGACATTTGGGAGAGTGCGTGGTATTATATCAAAGCTGTCTCGCGGGAGACCGCGAAAACAGCAAGCAGACCTTTGAAAATTAAACAATACAGCAAAGAAACGAAACAAACCAACCCGTT
>JAZTZV010000083.1:0-6967 GCA_045637645.1 Acutalibacteraceae bacterium
ATTAAAACAGATCGGTGAATGGATAGAAGCGGACGAGATATCCTTTGCAGAATATAATGATGACATCGTGCGATACTTGGTCGAAAGAATCTATATAACCCAGGACTTTAAACTTGTAATTAATATGAAAGGTGGGGATACGGTAGTAGAAGAAATCTATCCAATTGAATAAAAACTCGAGAGCGGAATTTATTCTGTACTTACTTAGAACACTCGGAAAACAATTGATTTTCTGAGTGTTTTATGCTATGCTTATTACAGTAAGAAAAGAATTACTGAAAATTGCTTAAAATCAGGGTATTTCAGATGTTTGCATTTTCGTAGTGTAAACACAAAAATCCCGAATGCGAAAGCGTTCGTGATTTTACTTTTTCACTATTCACTTTTCACTATTCACTATTCACTTAAACTCGCATTCGGGATTTTGTAAAGTAAAAAGTAATAGTCAATAGTGAAGAAGTATTGCGGCTTCGCCACTTTTATGCTATAATACACCTAAAGGTCGGTGATATTATGGAAAAATATATCTATATTTTTGTTATAATATTTGTTTTAGTTGTTATTCCTATCGCTCTTTATATTATTTTTAAGCCTATGTTTCGACAGAATAAATTATTGAATGGTATTGTTAACTACGATACTTTTATGAGAAAATTTGTGTTTCGTATTGAGATTACAAAGGAAGAATTTTATTCACAGCTGAAAATACGCAATATCAATGATGTATTAGAATATTCTTTAAATGAGGATTGTTCCGTTATTACATTTACAATGTATAATATGAAATATCCATATAAAATAGTTGTTGATGATTTTAGAGAATCAACAATTCTGCGAGTTGAGCAAATACAGATAACCAGTAAGCCAGCTTTTCGTATCAATGAATTTTTTATTAAGAAATTTAATGCAACACCATTGGAGTTTGAAAAATATTCATTTTAATATAAAATATTAAAGAAAACCTTCGGTTTTTACCCAGTTCTTTTTCGGACACGAATGACAAAAAGAAAAACCACCTCAACGAGGTGGTTTTTCTTTTTTTGTTTTCCTTTTGAGATCGCATCGGCCACACCGCGATCAGCGGTGATGCGCTTTACCGACTGAGCGGGCGAAGTCGGTGGTAACGAGCACTCGCGCCCGCGGTGCGGGAAACAGCGAGCGCGCAAGTTGGTGCCGCGGTCGAAACCGTCGAGGTTTTTTATATCTCCACGATCATGCCGTCGTAGGACACGAGCCAGCCGTCGTCTTTCACTTCGGCTTCAAGTTCTTCGTGAAGTTGTCCGCAGTTGTGGGTGAAATGATGAATGATAACGGTGGCGTCCTCTTTGAGCGCGCCCGCTTCACGCAATTCCTTGACCGTCAAGCGGTTGTCGGGAATGCCCATGTGACCGTAGCCGCCGCGCGTGTTCTTGCCGAACGTGCAGTCAAGGCTGATCAGATCGATGGATTTGGTTTTGAGGAATGCCATTGTTTCGGGAAGAAAGAAGCCCGTGTCGTGTGCGTACACGGCGGTTTTTTCGCCGTCCTCGATGAGATAAAAGCCCGATGCTTCCGTGCCCGCGTGGTCGGCGGGCAGATGGGTCAGCGTCAAGCCGTTTTCGGTTTGGAACGGCTTGAAATGTTCGAGCATGGTGATGTTCAAATACGACATATACGACGCGTCGTCATAGGGCATATAGCCTTTGAGTCGCTCGAGTGCGGTGTCGTTCATATACACGTTGAGCGGGCGATCGTCCGGCAACTGACAAAACACGGGATTGCGGCGCATGCTGAGTTCTTCCACGTCGCAATGATCGCAATGCGAGTGTGTAAAAAACAAATCGCGGATCGCCGACAATTTGACGCCGAAGCGTTGCGAAAACGTCAGCGCGTCGGGACAAAGATCAATCATGGTCGTGTCATTGATGATGAGACCCGAACGCATGCGCAAGTTTTTGCCGCCCGCTTCTCTGGCGCGGCGACAGGTGTCGCATTCGCAAAACACGGCGGGGAAGCCTTCGGCGGCGGCGGTGCCCATAAATTGCCATTTCATAAACAGCTCACTCCTTTTAGAAAACGAAAAAGCCGCACCCGCACCGAAAACGGGCGAATGCGGTTTTAAGTTGCCGTAAATTATGCGTGATCGGTTGCCCAAGCGGTGGCGCGCTCTTTGGACATGCTGGTGATCTTCTCTTGCGGATAGGGAGAGTCCTCGCCGCCGCGGCCAAACAGGAAGTAATGACCTTCGGGAGCTTGATACAGGATCTCTTCGTAACCGGCAGGATCGCCGAACGAACCGTAAACAGCAGAAGCAACCTGCGTCGCGGTATCGGTGTCATACACCTTCTTGCGAATGATCTTTTGCATGGGTGTTTGTCTCCTTTCATCAGGCGGGAGCCCGAGCGTTCGAAAAAGCAAAGTCTTTTTCCACTCCATATTGTAGCCCATTTTAATAAAAAAAGCAAGAGCGAAAGCGGTCTTTTCGCTTTCGCTCGTCAGATTTCAGAGGATTTTGCGGTCGAGCCCTGTTTTTTGGAGCACTTTATACAGCACGAGACCGCCGACAATGCAGGGAAGCAATTGTCCGAGAGCGACTTCTCCCATGCACAATGCCATTGCGGAAGGATCAAAACGCCCCGCGATGATGAGCGACAACTCGCCGCCGACAAAAACGGCGTTGAACAGCACGGGCGGAATCGTCGCTAAGACGGGCAGGTTTTTTACGCGCACATTGCGCAAGCCGTAACTGCAAAGCGCGGCAAGCAGCGTGGCGCTTGTGCCGACGAGCACGTCCCACCAGCCGGCGATGTTGGCGCCGGTTGCGACGCCGACCGCGTTGGCGATCAGGCAGCCGAGCGTCAGTCCGGGGATTGCCGTCGGAGTCATGACGGGTAAAATCGTCAAAACCTCGGAAAAACGCAACTGCACCGGCCCAAACGAAGCAATCGGCAAAATCAGCGTCAGCGCGGTGTACAATGCGGCGATCATACCGGCTTGTGTCAAGCGGTGCAGAGAAGATGAACGGTTCATATGAAATTGCCTCCTAGTTTTGGTTTGAGAGCGAGTGTGGCTCTCGGCCGGGATGGATTTCGAACCGGCCTTTGAAGAGTATACGGCGTTTGACGCGATTTGTCAAGCAGAAAACGCCCTGCGGTTTGTCCGCAGGGCGTGGTTGTGTTAGATACGCATCGGCGCATAACTCCAGTTGTCGACATGATCCGCTTCACAGAAATAGCGCAACGGTGTCGGCTTTCCGAGTGATTCGCCTGTGTCGATGATGATCAGTTTGATCTTCATTTTGTCGGGCAAAATGCTTTTGATAAAGACGCTGGCGGTTTGCCCGACGCGCGCGCCTTCGAACGGCTCGGCGAGGCCTGCGAGGTTGGGGGTCAATTCCACAAATACGCCGTACGGCTCGATGGAACGAATCACACCGAGGACGGTCTCGCCTTGCGCGAACAGGGCGGCATTTTCCTCCCATGTCCCGAGAAGCTCACGCATCGACAGGCAAATGCGCCCTTCTTCGAGAGAGGTCACCACGCACCGCAACAAATCGCCGACCGCGACACGGTCGCGGGGGTGTGAAATGCGGCTGACGGACATGCATGCGATAGGAAGCAGCGCCACCGAGCCGCATCCGATGTCGCAAAACGCACCGAAGGTTTCGAGTCTTGTCACGCGCGCGGGGATCACGTCGCCGATGCGAAGCTGTGACAAAAAGCGGTCGCGACAAAGCTGTTGGGCGCGGCGGCGTGACAGCCATGCGCGCGAATGCCCGTCGGGCATCGTTTCAATCGACGACACCACAAAGCTGACGGGTTTTCCGACACGCGACAACAGTGCGATATCACGCACGGTACCTTCGGCGATGCCGATCGCGCCCTCGTCGTGGGGGATAATCCCCTCCATGCACGGCAACTCCACGCGCAGGTTGTGCTGGCTGTCGCACAGTACGGCGCGCGCTTCGAGTACCTCCTCGTGCTCTTTCGCCGCCATCAAACGGAGCGGATCGCTCACAGCGGTGCGGTTTTGCGGTGTATCCATCAGGATCCCTTCCGGAACAAAACGTCTCATACTCTCTTTCGTCCTTTCTGTCTTTATTGGGGTGTCACGATCATCAACGGCACCTGAACGGCAATATCTTCCACACAGGAATAGGTCGCGCGGAGTCGATACACGTCGCCTTCCCAAACACCGTCATATTGCACGTCGGTGACGGTTGCAGCGGCGAGTCGCTCGTCGGCTTGCGCTTGCAGGCGTTCTTTGGCGAGCTGTTCGGCTTCTTCGACGGTGTGGGTGACGCTCGTGTGGATATGTTCGGTGTACAGGTTGCTCTCGATGCCGATGGGGAGTGCCGTGCCGAACAGCGTGACGGGGCGACGCGCGGTTTGAACCGTCCAGCTGTCGTCGAACGCGGCGCGACTGTACAGTGGCAGTTTCCACGACAGGATATACAGCGACGGTTGCTCAATCACGCGGCCCTCCTGTTCGAGCAGTTCGCTTCGCGACACCGTTTGTTCGAGCACGTGGGTCGTTTCGGCGAGGATTTCGGCGTCGGCGCGGCGCAAAAGCGTACCTTTTCCCGTATCGATCGCCCCGCACACCAGCAAATCGCCTTTCACGACCGCTTCGCCCGCTTGCACAAGCGGTTGACCGACAGTGGCGTGGATCGAGAGAATGCGCCCATCCGCGGCGGCAACGACGTTGGCGGGGTCGGAGACAGGCGGTGTCGCGCTGTCTTTTTGTAATTGTACACCAACGCGCGCGATGCTTCCGTCGAAATAAAGCGACAACTGATTGATTTCTTGAATTTGTGCAATGGCGTGCATTTGAACGGTCTCGATGTCGATATCGTTCATGCGTGCGCCGAGGGTGACGCCGCTTTCGGTGAGCACGCGTTCGATGCGTGCAACGAGGACGGGGTCGTCGGTTTGCACGTCGACGATCCAAATACGTGACCCGAGGATCATGCAAAGCACGACTGCGACGGCGGCACCGAACAGGATCCCGAGGCGACGCGTGAGCGGGCGCGCGGCAAACGGCAATCCGACGTGACGCAGGGAGTGTACACGTGTTCCCGTGCGGCGTGCCGCCGCGCGCAAGCGACCGTAATCCGCAGCACGGCAATTGGCAACGATCGCGCCGTCGTGTCGATGGATATCCCACAGCGCGATTGGTGTATCGCCTTCCCCGAGCAGGGAGAAAAATCGTTCGCACAACCCGCCCTCGGCGCGGAATGTCACAATCCCGCGCATCCAGCGCCATGCAGTCCATATCAGCATTGTGTCGCCTCGCTTTTTATAAAAATTCCACCGATAAGATTCGCCCGAGAACGGACACACCGTTGCGATGCAGATTGTCCAGTGCCAAGGCGTCGCCGTTGATGCGCACTTCGCCCGAACGGGTCATCAGTCGGATAAAGCTGTCTTCGTATTCGCGAACCTCACAGCTTCCCGTGACCGTCACGCGGTGACGGCCGTTCAATTCAATGGATGCTTCTCCTGTTAATGTGCCTTGCGGCAGTTCGAACAAATCTTCCGCTTTTTGCGTCAATGCCATCGTTACACACCTCACGCTAAACTGTATGCGGTCGGGTGGGGAATAATGCGAGCGGACAAGGCGTATATATGCAAAAAAGGGAGGGAACGGCATGCGTGTGGCGGTATGGTCGATGCGGACGGTAAAAACGGTGGGGTTGACGGCGGTGTGCATGGGAGCGGCAGTGTTGCTGTTGATGTTTCCGCAAGCGGCGGGCAACGGTGTGCGTCGGGGACTTGCCGTATGCGGAGAGATTTTGATCCCGTCGTTATTTCCGTTTTTGGTGCTCAGCGGGTTTATGATCCGAAGCGGTGTTGTCGGCGGAATCGGGCGTGTGCTGTCGCCGTTGATGAACCGTGTGTTCGGGTTGTCGGGAAGTGCGGCGGTGGCGATGGCGGTGGCGATGATCGGTGGGTATCCCGCGGGCGCGAACGCTGTCGCGCAGTTGTATGAGCAAGGGGAGATCGATCGGCGGGAAGGACAGCGACTGTTACGATGCTGTGTCAGTGCCGGTCCCGCGTTCGTCATCGGCGGGATCGGTGCGGGGATGTTCGGTTCGGCGCAAATCGGCGTGCGGTTGCTGATTGCGCAATGGATCGCGTTTTTGGCGGTGGCGTTGCTCGAGCGGGAGCGGCAAGCTCCGCGTCCGCAAGCGACGTTGTCGACAATGGGGATCGGTGCCTCGGTGGCGGAAAGCGTGAATGCCGCGGCATTCACGCTGTTGTCGATGGGTGGATTTGTGCTGGCAGCTTCAGCGGTGCTGTCGGTTGCGGATGCCGTCGGCTTATTTGCAGGGAACAACGGTATATGGCGATGCTTGGCGGCATGTGTTACGGAAGTGAGTGTGGGGTGCTTGGAAGCGGCACGCATGGGGCGTCTTGCGCCGCTGTGGATCGGAGTAACACTCGGCTTCGGCGGATTGGCGGTGCATGGGCAGATTGCCGCCCGCGCGATGAAACTCGGGTTGATGGAACGCGGCTTTTTTCGAGCGCGACTGTGGCAGGCGTTGCTCGGTGGTGGGTTGTCATGGCTGTTGTGTCGGGATTTGCAACCCGTCGGAGTGCAAGCAAGCGCGGTGTTGTCGGCATTTGCGCCCGAACAAACGGCGGCGGGCGCAAGCGGACTGATGGCGTTGATGCTGATGTGTGTGCTGTGTTTGTGTTCAATGCCGTCTCACCGTGAGGCGGTGTAGGGGTCACAATCGCGATGCAACACCGTAGGGCGGGGGTTCACTCCCGCCGCGTTGCCGTAAGGCAACGGTCGCGCTTTGCGCGACGGAATCCCTTCCGTCAAACGCATGGCGTTTGACATCCCCTTTTAGACAAGGTTTATCACCAATCTCCTATCAACATTGTAGGGTGCGCAGAATCTGTTCAAGACACCTCTCATCCGTCACGCTTGCACTACGTCGTGGGTTTCGCCATACAAAAAGTGCCCCGATGCCGGGGTG
>JAZTZV010000084.1:0-18493 GCA_045637645.1 Acutalibacteraceae bacterium
TGCGCCTTGTTGCGATAGCTGTTTTCGGCAGGGGAAGGCAAAATCGGATGGAATGTGGGGGATAGCCCCGCGATACGCGCGAACGCGTCCTTGACGCGCTGATCTTTGTAGCGAAGCTCTGCGTCATATCTCACGTGGCGAAACACGCAACCGCCGCATTTGCCGTACACCGCACAACCCGTGTCGTCACAACGGTCGGGAGAGGGCGTCAGCAATTCGTCGACAATACCGTAGGCGAATCGCTTTTCGACTTTGGCGATGCGGCAACGAATGTGATCGCCGACGGCGGTTTTGGCGACAAACACCGCCATGCCGTCTTCGGTGCGACCGACGCCGTTGCCTTCGGCGGTCATGCCGTTGATATGCAGTTCTACGATTTGGTTTTTTTGCAATGCCATGTTGAGACTCCTTAAGCTGACGGGAATCGAACTCTTTACGCCTGCAAATGAAAATTTTTGGTGATAGTTCGCCTCAAAACTTGAAATACGAAAGTATGGCTGCGTTTTGTCGGCTTCCTCTCACACGAAAATTTTCCGATTTGCAGGTCGAAGAGTTTCTGCCGTCGATTTATTTGTGCGGGGAAGTGCGAGTTTGCCGCAAGGCTGGCGCCTTGCAAAAATGAGCGCAAACCCGCGCGAATACAAGCGACGAGCGAAACCGTAAATGGTTCGCTTCTCGTCAGCTTATGTATGTTGCAGTTTCTTGTATGCCGAGGGCGACATACCGTATTGTTTCAAAAAGGCGCGGTTAAAGGTGCGGATGGTGGGAAAGCCCGCGCGCTGGGAAACATCCGTCACGGAATAATGCCCGAGTTTGAGCAAATGCACCGCATCGTTGAGACGTAGGCTGTTGATGTGATCCGAAAAACTGATTCCCAGCCGCATGCTGAAAATATGCGACACCGAGCTTTTGCTCAAATGCAATTCCTCCGCAAGTGATGACACGGTGATCTCCTCGCGGTAATGCTCGTTGCAATAGCGCAAAATACGATATACCGTGTTGTTGGTGGCGGTATTGCTTTGCATTTCATAAAACGTCATCAGCTTGGTGAAAAACACCGACAAATATGCCGCGATCACGGGGCTGTATCCGTCTTGCTCGTATTCTTTGAGTGCCATTTCGAGAAGCATCACCGTGTGGTCGTCGGGATCGTCGCACACACTTGACACGGGATGTCCGTTGAACAGTTGCTCGCGGTCGGCGGGCTTAACGATCAGCAGGATGTAATCGCCGTCGTCGCTATCGATGTAATGATGCACTTGATTGGGGAAGGCGATGAAAAACGAGCGGTCGGTCAACAGATATTTTGTACCGTCGCAGTAAACAGTCGCGTGTCCGCGCCGCACATACACAAGTTCGATGTCCTCGTGGATGTGAGCGGGGAAATCGAGGCATTTTGTTGAGAAAAAAGTGATCTCTTGTTTAAATTCACGAAAAATGTTTTCCATATTTGCCTCCTTTGTTGCAGTTTTTGTCTCGTAATCGGCACTATTTGACTTGTATTATACCACTATCTGTCTTATAATACAAGTAGATATGTGAATTTTCATAATTTTTTTAACCAAAAGCGGTTTTTACTGTGAAAAGTATGAAACGGCATCGAACGAGTGCCGCGCGCTTTTAGGAACTGTTTGGATGAAATTCATAATATATAAGGAGGATACACAAATGAAACACATCATGAAAAGCACCGTGAGCATCGTGTGCGTGTTGGCGATGGTTTGCAGCTTGTTCTGCATCGCGCCGATGACCGCTTCCGCGATTTCGTATCCCGGTGCGGAACCGAATCCCGTGCAACGCCAATGGGATACCAAGTGGAAGAGCTACTACATCGGCGGCCGTACCATGTACGATACCGCGTGCGGCATCTTCTCCATCGTGAATGCGGTCGGCTTTGCTACCGGTAACACCATGGATGTCATGGAAGTCGGTCGCTGGGCGTACAGCATCAAAGCGTTTAACTATTCTTCGGGCGGCACGACTCGCTCTTTGCTCTACCCGAAGCTTCAAGCGAAGTACGGCGCGAAGTACGGCTTCACCGTGGATTGCAACGGCTCGCAAGGCTACTGGGCGGGTTCTTCGAGCTCGAAACTGAAGAATCACCTCGAGAGCGGCGGCACGGCGATCGCGCACGTGAAAGGCCACTTTATCGCGGTCGTCGACTACGATCGCAGCACCAACAAATTCCGCGTGTTCGACTCCGCTCCGAGTAACGGTCGCGGCAGCTTGGTTTACGGCGAATACGGTAAGGGCGACGTGTGGCTTTCGCAAAATCACCTTGCTACTACCACCAAAATGACCATCGACTGGTTCTGCTTGATCACCCCGACCGGCAAGGTCCTCAACGACGGCAACGGCGCGGCTTCGTCCAACACCGCCGACAAGATCGGCACCTGGCAAGTGAACAGCAAGGCTCCTGCTTCCGATGCGCTCAACGTGCGTGATTCTGCTTCCACTTCCGGCAACATTGTCGGCACCGTGCAAGAAGGCGATGTCGTTTACACCGGCGAACTGGTCGGCGGCTCGAGCAACTGGGGTAAACTCAAGAACTTTAAGACCGGCGTCGAAGGCTACGCCAGCATCATGAACCACGCGGATTACATCGGTATCGATGCACTCGGCGGTACGCCCTCTCCCGCGTGGGGTGATGTCAGCACCTATCTCGACGAGCAAGGTCGTCGCGTCATCACCAACAATTCTCCCACCGAACATATGGCATATGATATGCTGCTTCCCATCGATATCGGTACCGACACCACGCCCTTCATGAGCTTGGAAGTGGTTCCGAACTACGGCAGCGGCTGGTACTTCGGTATCTCCCAAAACGGCAGCGGCTACTGGATGATGCGCGACTGCACCTCGAGCAATCAGCTTGTGCAGGCAGAAAGCGCTCCTTGGACGACCACAGCCGAAAAGCTGGAGATCGACCTGCGCGAATGGTGGAAACCGTCCACCACGGACAACTGGAAGATCAATGTGGTGCGCTTCTATGTCGCTCCCGCGTCCTCCATCACCGTGAACTATTTCTACTTCGCGGCAACGAGCGGTAAGGTTACCGATACGACGTATAACCTCATCCGTCAAGACAAACCCATCTTCAACCAAAACTTGATGCTTCCCGAGACTCTCGGCGTTGAGAGCACCGACAAGGGCGGCTCTTATGTGTACGATAACGGCAAATTGACCGTGACGGCAGATACCCCCGAGGGCTACTCCGTTGTGTTCAACCTCAACAAGGACTTCAAGCCTGCTGAGGCTCCGAACTGGATGTTCGATCTGGTGGCGACCACCGGTTTTGACGTGCAAATTATTGTTACGACGGCGGACGGCGATCGCAACTTCGGTCTTGTGTCCGAGTTCTGGCCCGGCTTGTGCGACACGCTCGTTGACGGCTATCTCCCTGCGGAGACCTACAGCGGCGGTGTCTGCGACATTTACAGCTGCTACACTTGGAATAACATTGTGCCTGCCGACGGCGTCAGCACCATCAAGGCTGTGCGCGTTGTGTTGGGCGGTCAAGGTACGTTGACCCTGAACTCGCTGCAAATCTCCAACACGACCGATCGTGTGAACTATGCGGACGGTGTGCAGAAGAGCGACAGCACCACCGGCAACGCGAAACCCTCTGCCGGTAGAGGTGACGTGGATAACAACGGCGACATCGATACTAAAGACGCTCGCTCCATGCTGAAGTATTCCACCGGCAGCATCACCTTCACGGAAGTCCAAAAAGAAAATGCGGACTACGATGAAGACGGCACCCTTTCTACCAGCGATATTCGTAAGATCTTGAAGTATTTGCTTGGTTGATCACGTTTCTTCAAGAACCCCGATGCCTCGTGCATCGGGGTTCTTTTTCGTGCTTGCGTTTTTGGGGTAAACGCGGTATAATTCGACTATACGGAGATGGAGGGATAACGAAATGAATGTGTTGGCTTTCGGAGAAGTGATTTGGGATGTCTATCCCGATAAATCGTGCTTGGGTGGTGCGCCGTTGAATTTTGCGGCTCATGCCGCGCGGCATGGTTTGGATGTCGAGATGTTGTCGGCGGTCGGCGCGGATGAATTGGGTGAAGCGGCGTTGACAACCATGAGGGAGTGGGGCGTCGGAACGAAAGCGGTGCGCGTGTTGAACGACAAACCGACGGGCGTTTGCCGTGTGACGCTGGATGAACGATCCGTGCCGCATTATGCGCTTTGTGAGGATACGGCATGGGATGCGATTCCGTGCGATCTCGATATGAATGATGCCGATGTGCTGTATTTCGGTACGTTGGCACTTCGCAGCGACTACAATCTTTCGCAACTCAAAGCACTTACGGAACGCCGTGCATTTGCGGATGTGTTTGTGGATGTTAACATTCGCGCCCCGTTTTATTCGAAAAAAACCGTGATGTTTGCGTTTGAGAACGCCACGATTTTGAAAGTCAGCGACGAAGAATGGCCGCTTGTGTGTGAACTGTTGGAGATTTCCGCTGAAGAGGATATGACGGTGGCGATTCCTTCTCTCGGTGAGCGTTTCCCGAATCTGCGTGTTGTGATCGTGACTCTCGGCGGAGAGGGTGCGCGTGCATACGATATGCGCGCAAAGCAATGGCATCGAGCGGACGCTCTTTCGGTCAAAGCGGTGTCCACGGTCGGCGCAGGCGACAGCTTCTCGGCGTCGTTCCTTGGCTGGTATCAACGCGGTGAAAATCTCACGACGTGCCTGCGTCATGCCGCGAAAGTGGCGGCGTATGTCGTGTCGCATTACGAAGCGGTTCCGCCTTACAACAACGATATCTACGAATGCGAATGACGGAAATGAGGGAACCTTTTTGAAAGAACGGTTGTTGCGTCTTTGGACGCTGTTTGCGGTGTTTTTTAAAATCGGCGCGTTTACGTTTGGCGGCGGTTATGCCATGATCCCGCTCATCGAACGCGAAGTCGTGGAAAAACGCGGTTGGATCCAATCACAGGACATGATCGATATCATCGCGATCGCCGAATCAACACCCGGTCCGATCGCCATCAACAGCGCCACGTTCGTCGGCTATAAAACGGCGGGCGTGTTCGGTGCGGCCGGGGCGACGCTCGGTGTGGTGTTGCCGTCGTTTCTGATTATTTCGGTGATTTCGTTTGTGCTCGCGGAATTTCGTGAATTGCGCGCCGTACAATTCGCATTTAACGGCATTCGCGCGGGCGTGTTGGCACTGATCTTTAAAGCACTTTGGTCGATGTATAAAAAATGCCCGAAATCGCTTGTCAGCTACTTGATCATGGCAGGTTCGTTTGTTGTGGCGGCGTTCAGCGGCGTCAACGTGATCTTCATCATTCTCGGCGCGGCGATCGTCGGCATTGTCACCTCGCTTGTGATGGCAAGGAGGGAAAAGCAATGATCTATTTGGAACTGTTTTTCACCTTCTTCACCATCGGTCTGTTCACGTTCGGCGGCGGCTATGCGATGTTGCCGCTGATCCAACAGCGTGTGCTCGAAAAAGGCTGGCTGGAGGAATCGCAAATCATCGATTTCATTGCCGTCAGTGAATCGACCCCCGGTCCTTTCGCGATCAACATCGCGACCTATGTCGGCACGGAAACAAGCGGCGTATTCGGTGCGGTTTGTGCGACGCTGGGCGTCGTGATGCCGTCGTTCATCGTGATTTTGATCGTGGCGCGTTGTTACGAAAAGTTTAAAGCTAGCCGCTTGGTGGCAGGTGCGATGACGGGTCTTCGCCCTGTGGTCATCGGCTTGATCGGCTCGGCGGTGCTGTCGATGGCGTTGGAAGTGTTTTTCTCTATGGGCTTCACGTTTGCGACAATCACAGGTTTTTGGTTTGTGGCGTCGGTGCTGAT
Organism: Acutalibacteraceae bacterium; assembly: GCA_045637645.1. Lineage (GTDB taxonomy): Bacteria > Bacillota > Clostridia > Oscillospirales > Acutalibacteraceae > RGIG1959. The sequence goes on from JAZTZV010000084.1 coordinate 5,836, forward strand.
TTTTGCGCTTGCCATGGTGCTGGTGTTCAAATACAAAGCCAACCCCGTTGTTGTCATCATCACATCGGCGGTACTCGGCATTGCCCTTGGCTATTTTGAAGCGGCGTTTGCGTGATGTACGTACACGAATCTTGCGTTGGTTGTTGCCGATGTGTAACCTTGCAAAAGCGGTGAAGCGAACGATTCCGCTTTCCGCCATCCTAACATGGATTCGATTCTGTATCTGTGATTTAAAAAGGCTGTCGAAATTCGACAGCCTTTTTCTTGTTCTTGGACAATCCGCGCGCGGCATATAGTGGACGCAAAGGAGTGTTGCTGTATGTTGACGCCGTTGCTCGAAATGCTGTCCCATGCCGTTTTCTTGGCGCTTCATTTGATGAATCCCGGATCATTCCCACGTCCGCTGACCGCCGAACAAGAGCGCGATGCGCTTCGCCGCTTTCACGAAGAAGACGATATGCAGGCGCGCGCGGAGTTGATCGAACACAATCTGCGACTGGTTGCACACATTGTAAAAAAATATTACAATGCCGTCAGCGATCAAGACGATTTGATCTCCATCGGTACGATCGGACTCATCAAAGCAGTCAATACCTTCAATCACACAAAGGGAGCGCGCTTGGCGACGTATGCCTCGCGGTGCATCGAAAATGAAATTTTAATGCATTTTCGGGCAGGGAAGAAAACGGCGCAGGATATATCGTTGTCCGAGCCGATTGATACCGACAAAGACGGTCACCCGTTGTCACTTTTGGATGTGATCGCCGCGGATGACACTCTTGCCGAAGATTTGGAGTTGAAAGTCAACAGCGAAAAATTGTACCGCTATTTATACGAGGTGCTTGATGAGCGTGAGCGGGAGGTTATCGCGTGGCGTTACGGACTTAAAGGAGAGGGCATGGCGCAACGTGAAGTTGCCGATATGCTTGGGATTTCGCGCAGTTACGTGTCCCGTATCGAGAAAAAAGCGCTTGAAAAATTGCACGAGCGTTTTGAAATGCCGCAGTAATATGGAGTTGTTCCGAAAAGTTTAAAATTTTTTCAAAAAAGGCTTGCATTCTTGTAACGGTAGTGATATAATTTATCGGCAAAACGCACGCAGAGCGAAAAGGGCGGTCGGTGCCGCGACATTCGGTGACCGTTCACCACGCCTGCGGAGGCAACCCGATGAGACCCATCGGGAACACAACCAAGGAGGAAATAAACTATGGCAGTCGTATCCATGAAACAGCTTCTGGAAGCCGGTGTCCACTTCGGTCACCAAACCCGTCGCTGGAACCCCAAAATGGCGCCCTACATCTTCACGGAGCGCAATGGCATCTACATCATCGACCTTCAGAAAACCGTCCGCAAGCTCGAGGACGCGTACATGTTCGTGCGTGATCTTTCCGCGAAGGGCGAGACCGTTCTGTTCGTCGGCACCAAGAAGCAAGCGCAAGAGTCCGTGAAAGAAGAAGCGGAGCGCGCCGGTGCTTACTACGTCAATGCTCGCTGGCTCGGCGGCATGATGACCAACTTCCGCACCATCCGCGGTCGTATCGCTCGCTTGGCTCAACTCAAGCAAATGGCGGAGGACGGCACGTTTGACCTGCTCCCCAAGAAAGAAGTTATCAAATTCAACCGTGAGATCGAGAAACTCGAGAAGTTCCTCGGCGGCATCAAAGATATGAAGAAGCTCCCCGGCGCACTCTTCATCGTTGACCCCCGCAAGGAGAAGATCGCTGTTTCCGAAGCGAAGAAACTCGGCATCCCCGTGGTTGCGATCGTTGACACCAACTGCGATCCCGACGATGTGGATTATGTCATCCCCGGCAACGACGACGCGATCCGCGCTGTCAAGCTGATCACCGCCACCATGGCCAACGCGATCATCGAAGGCCGCCAAGGCGAAGACACCACCGAGGAAGCTCCTGCTGAGGAAGCTGCGGAATAATTTTTCACTACTATAACAATTAGGAGGTTGAATCCTATGGCATTTACCGCAAAAGACGTCCAAACCCTGCGTGAGCGCACGGGCGTTGGCATGATGGATTGCAAAAAGGCGCTCGTCGAGACCGACGGCGATATGGAAAAGGCAATTGACATCCTTCGCGAGAAGGGTCTTGCCGCTGCTGCGAAGAAAGCGGGCCGCATTGCGGCTGAAGGTCTTGTCTACGCGGCTGTGTACGAAGACAAGAAGGTCGGCGTTGTGATCGAAGTCAACTCCGAGACCGACTTTGTTGCGAAGAACGCGGACTTCCAAGCGTTTGTGCAAGATGTTGCTGCAATCGTGGCGGACAAAGCTCCCGCGACCGTGGAAGAGCTCCTCACCCTGCCCATGGGCGACGGTGATGTGGCGGCGGTTCTCCGTGAGAAGATCCTCGTCATCGGCGAGAACCTCTCCATCCGTCGTTTCGAGCGCTATGAGGGCAACTGCGTGGCGTATGTCCACGGCGGCGGCCGCATCGGCGTTCTCGTGAAGTTTGACGACACCGCGGCTGACGCGGCGGCGCTCAATGAGTGCGGCAAGGACGTGGCGATGCAAATCGCGGCGCTGAACCCCCTCTACCTCGCGAAAGAGAGCGTTCCGGCGGCTGACATCGAGAAGGAAAAAGAAATCCTTGTCGGTCAAATCAAGAACGATCCCAAAACTGCCAACAAGCCCGAGCAAATCATCCAAAAGATGGTGGACGGCCGTATCGGCAAGTTCTATGAGACCAACTGCCTGCTCGAGCAAGCGTTCGTTAAAGACGGCGATGTGACGGTCGGCAAGTACGTTGCGAACTGCGTGGGCGAGACGAAAGTCGTGTCCTTCGTTCGCTTCGAAAAGGGCGAAGGCCTTGAGAAGCGCCAAGACGACTTCGCTGCTGAAGTCGCCAGCATGATGGGCTAATCGACAACTGAAACCAAATCCCCAAAGCAAACTTTGGTTTGCTTTGGGGATTTTTTCATAAATTTCAAAAAAACAGTTTACAGCCGCCTTACTTTCCGTTATAATACAAAAGATAATGGATAAAAGGAGATACCACAATGCTTCAGTTCGAAGAATTACAATTGAAACTCTCTTCCTATAAGTCGGACATCGAAGAACTTGCCGGCTCGATCGGCTTGTCGCAAATGAAGCGTGAACTCGCCGAACTTGAGCAACGCTCGGCGGCGGACGGCTTCTGGGATGACATGGAGCGTGCCCAAAAGGTGACCCAACGCGCGGCAAACCTGCGTCAGCGCATCGAAGCGTATGAGCGTTTGGTTTCGGATTATGAAGACGGCATCACCCTCATCGAGATGGGCAACGAAGTCGAAGACCTCGACATGCTCCCCGAATGCGAAGAAGCGGTCGAAGCGGTCGCCGCGGAACTTGAGCGTCAACGTCTTGCCACGCTTTTCACAGGCGAATACGACAACAGCAACGTCATCATGACGTTCCACGCGGGTGCGGGTGGTACCGAAGCGCAAGATTGGGCGCAAATGCTTTATCGTATGTATACTCGTTGGACGGAGATCCACGGTTTTAATTATCGCATCCTCGATTATCTTGACGGCGACGAAGCGGGCATCAAAAGTGCCTCCATCCTGATCGAAGGCGAGAATGCTTACGGTTTCCTCAAGAGTGAAGCGGGTGTTCACCGCCTTGTGCGTGTCTCGCCGTTTGATGCGTCGGGACGCCGCCACACCTCGTTCTCCGCGATCGAAGTCATTCCCGAAATCGACGACAACGTCGAAGTGGAGATTCGTCCCGAAGATGTCAAAATGGACGTGTTCCGTGCTTCGGGCGCGGGCGGTCAGCACATCAACAAAACCTCGTCGGCTGTTCGCTTGACCCATATCCCGACGGGCATCGTTGTTGCGTGCCAAACCGAACGCAGCCAGTTCCAAAACCGTGACACCGCCATGAAAATTTTGAAATCCAAACTCGTGGAAATCAAAGAACGTGAGCATCTCGAGAAAATCGACGATATCAAAGGCGGCCAATCGCAAATCGCGTGGGGCAGCCAAATCCGCTCCTACGTTTTCATGCCGTATACCTTGGCGAAGGATCATCGCACCGGTTTTGAAAGCGGCAACATCAACGCGGTGATGGACGGCGAAATCGACGGCTTCATCAACGCGTATCTCAAAGCGCTTGCCACCGGCACCCTCGGTGCGGCAGGCGGCGCTGACAATATGTAAACCATATAAGGGATAAACCGCCTTTGCTTTGGCAACGGCGGCTTATCCCTTGCTGTTTTAAAGGAGGTTATCCTTATGTCAATTCCGCGTCTTGAACATCCGAAACCGCAATGGATGCGGAATAATTGGATGAATCTCAACGGCGAGTGGCAGTTTGAAATCGACAACGCTCGAAGCGGCGAAGCGCGCGGCTTACAAAAGGAAGGCGTTGCGCTGACGGGCAAAATCATTGTGCCGTTTTGCCCCGAAAGTTGCCTGTCGGGCGTTGGTCACACCGATTTTATGAACGGCGTGTGGTACAAACGCACGGTGACAGTTTCTGCACAAAAGGGGATCGTGCGCCTGCATTTCGGCGCGGTGGATTATCGAGCAAAAGTGTTTGTTAACGGCACCTTTGTCGGCGAACACAAAGGCGGTTACGCCTCGTTTTATGTGGATATCACCACCGCCCTGCGTGAGGGCGACAATGAAATTGCTGTCTATGCAGAAGATGACACGCGCGATACGACGATTCCGTCGGGCAAGCAATGCGCCACGTTTCATTCGTGGGGATGCTATTACACCCGCACCACAGGCATCTGGCAAACCGTATGGCTTGAATTCTTACCGACGTACTTTGTTGAAAAGGTGCGCTATACGACAAACATCGCCGACAACAGCGTGACGATCATCGCGAATTTGATCGGTCGCGCGGATTTGGCCTGCGACATCACGGTTGACGGCAAAGCGATGGGACATTACGTCGCCGCCGATGCTGAGGGGGATATCACTTTCACCGTGCCGCTTGCCGAGCAGCATCTGTGGGACATCGGGCAGGGCAATCTTTATGATGTAAGCTTCACGTTCGGCGACGATTCCGTGCAGAGCTATTTCGGCTTGCGCGATATTGCGTTCGACGGCATGCGCTTTTTGCTCAACGGTAGACCTGTGTTCCAACGTTTGGTACTCGATCAAGGCTTCTACCCCGACGGCATTTATACCGCTCCGACGGATGACGCGCTGAAAAAAGACATCGAGCTGTCGCTGGCGCTCGGCTTCAACGGTGCGCGCTTGCACGAAAAGGTGTTTGAAGAACGATATTTGTATCATGCCGACAAAATGGGCTATCTTGTATGGGGTGAATATCCCGATTGGGGTCTTGACCACAGCAAACCCGAAAACCTCGCGCCTATTATGCGTGAGTGGATGGAAGTGGTCGAGCGCGACCGGAATCATCCCTCGATCATCGGCTGGTGTCCGCGCAACGAAACGTGGGATCAAGGCTGGCGTAAACAATGGGATGAGGGCGTGTCGCTTTTGTACGACGTGACCAAGACGCTTGATCCGACGCGCCCCTGCATCGATGCCAGCGGCAACTATCACGTCAAGACCGACATCTTCTGCCTGCATGATTATGACCAAGATCCTGTGGCGCTCCGCGAGCGGTATGTGCCGCTCATGAATGGTGACAAACCGATCGATCGCTTTGAGGAACGCCAACGTTACGGCGGCGAACCCGTGATGATCAGCGAATACGGCGGTATCGCGTGGGATACGTCGGGTAACGGCTGGGGCTATGGTGAGGGTCCGAAAACTCTTGAAGAGTTCTATGAGCGTTTGCAAGGACTGACCGACGCATTGCTCAATAATTCTGCGCTGTTCGGCTTCTGCTACACTCAACTCACAAACGTCGAGCAAGAACAAAACGGACTCTACACCTACGACCGTCAACCGAAATTTGATACCGACCGCCTGCGCGCGATCTTCTCCCGCAAAGCCGCGATGGAAGATTGACGTAAACATAAAGGAGAAAAAATGAATAAAATCAAGCGCTTGATAATGCCGTTGTTATACCTTGTGTACAGCGGGATTTCGGGTTTTTTGACGCCGACATTTTTGTTGATGGCATTCAATTTTATGGATGGCATTAAGAATAATCCTGAGGATGAAATGTTCATCCCGCTGGGAATATTCGCACTTGTTGCGGTGCTGGTGATAGATGTATGGATCGTTTTGAGGATCATCTTGTGTCAAAGCACCGATAAATGCCAAAAGATCGTTGTGCTGTCTCTTTTTGCAATCATTAAAATAGGGTTTATATTGATGGAACAACTTGGTTTGCGGCTTTTTATAGAGTGTTTCACCTGGAAGCTTGAAAATCAATGGCTGCGATAAGTTTTTCAAAAATGCTAATCGCAATAAAAAACAACGCCCACCATTGACGGTGGGCGTTGTTGCATTGATAAAGCTTATTCTTCTGCGGGCAGTTCCGAAGCGCAGTGCGCACACTTGACAGCGTTGCTGTCGATCTCGCTGCAGCAGAAGGGGCACTTCTTGGTGGTGGGAACAGCGATCGGCTCGGGCTTCTTGCCGATTTCAGACAGCTTGTTGAGGAATTTCACAAGCAAGAAGATAACGAACGCCAAAATGATGAAGTTGATAACAGCGGTAATGAAAGCACCGTAGTTGAGCGCAACCTCAGGTTGGTCAATGACAAGGGTGACACCGTCTTCGGCGAGGTGGCTGATTTCTTCAATAAAGACATGTTTGATGTCGCTGAAATCGACCTTAAACAACAGACCGATCACGGGGTTGATCATGTCGTTGAGCAAAGAGTTGACGATGGTTTGGAACGCACCGCCGATGATAACACCGACGGCAAGATCGATCACGTTGCCGCGCATCGCAAAGGTTTTAAATTCTTCAAAAAACTTTTTCATGATAGGATCCTTCTTTCTCGATTATGGTTGATGTATCTTACTTGAGGTTGCTTTTGGCCATGATTTCCAAAATATTGAAAATTGATTCGACTTTTTCTTTCCAACCGATATCCCAAAGCACCGTCACCTTACGGCATTGTGTGACAAGGTAGATGTTGGTGGTATTGTCGTTGCGATCGGTCACAGTGATCTCAAAATTGCGTCCCCAACGTTTCCAGTCGGACTTTTTCTCAAAACGGAAAGTGGTGCCTTGCGGTGCCTCGGTTTTGGAGACAAGCTCGGCTTGAATCGTTTGGGCGAAAACGGGATCGGCGAGAGCGTTTAAAAATGCTTCGGAAGGGTATTCGGAGTGTTTGGTCAGTTGGTTTTTTACAGCCATACATAATCCCTCTTTTGTATAAGATTTATCATAGTATATCATATCCGAAAACATATCACAAGAGAAATCGACATATTTTGTCAAAAATATGAATGCACCAAAAACAACCCACGCAAAAGCGCGAGCTGTTTTTGGCATATACTACACAATTTGATACAATGCAACGCTATTGCGCCGAGCGTTGCATTCGTTAAACGACCGATTAGCCCAACAATGCGACAAAACCTAAGGCGGTTTTTAAAGATACAGCACATATTCTTGCTTACAGTAGCGTTTTAAATAAGTATCCAATATCCAGCTGTTTTTGTATTGCAAAGCTTTTTGTGGGCAGTCTGTTACGCAGCGCAGGCAGCGAATACATTGTGAATGAATCCGTCCGTTTCGGATCGCACCAACCGGACAGGATCTTTCACAATGTCCACAGCTACAACAATTGTCTCTTTTTTTGATTTTCACGCCAATGCGGCTGCGAAGACCGGGAAAGATATTTGCCAAAGGATTTTTTGCAGTTTTGGGAATCACTACCTGCTGGGGTGCTTTGATCCTTTTTACAATGGGCAGCAGATGCGTTGTATCAAATTCGCAATCTCCATCAAGGAATGTATGTCCCATAGGAATATACGCCCCCGCAATGACCTGACCATGCGAAAGCTTTTGCGCTTCATACAGAACATTACCATAAGATATTTTTCCGTAGGTTGCGATCAGTGCGACATACTTAGCTTCCAAACCCTTTAGAAATCGTTTCACCGGCTTCGGAATATTTTGACAATACACCGGAAAAACAACGATAGCAGTATCTTCCGTTGTGGTTTTGTGGTCGATCGGTCTGATTTCACAATCCAGCAGCTTAGCCAATTCTTTTGAAACAGCCAAACTGTGTCCGCTTCCGGAAAAACAATAAATTCTAATCATTTATGCTCCCCCAAGAATTGTTGCATAATGGCACACTCGGGGATTTCTTCAAGAGAAAAACCCAACAAATGCTCCATTTCATAAAGCATTTCATCTTTCGTTCTTCCGCATTTTTTACTGGCCAGAGAAAACTCCAGAGCGCTGAACGGGATCATCTTGCTTTTGCAATGATAGAATCGTACAAACTGGGTGTGATCTTTGCATTTTTCGATTTTGCAGCTTGTATGTAACGCTTTGTTATCGTCCTCCGGTGGAATCCAGCCACATTCTTCAACAAGTATGGATTTTACCTTGTTCCAATCGTAAACGCCCCCGGCTATTTTATCCAGATCAAAGTGGACAAAGGCCGGTATATTTCCGGTACGGGAGGAATACCGGATACTCCTTTTGAAGGGAGGAAGCAGCTCTGGAACTGATTGAATGGCTTCCACGATATTGGAAACCAGTTCGCTTTCATATCCACTGAGCTTCTTAACCGGATGATCGCCGTATGCTAGTTGCTTCATTGTCATCAGAGTCTGGAACTGTCCTTGCTTCAGCGGTGGTCGCAGTGTCAATACCCGACCCACATTCATTAGAAAGGTTAAAAACCGGTTCCCTGCAAAGGTGTAGGCAATTGGGGGCGCCATATGATTATAGTAAAGCCCCAACATCTGGACCGGCTCATTGCCCGCAACAAAGTAAGGGACTTTGTTGGCTACAAGCTCCGGGTAAAAAAGCAGATATGCCAGTGAAGGGCAGGCACAGGTGTTATCACTGAGGGAGTATAGCTTGCTGTAAAACCGCCGCAAGTCGCTTTGATTGACTATGCGGGTAATGAATTCCACATTGTGAAAGGTTTTCTTGGCATTTGCGATGCTTTTGGCAGCACTTTCGGAAATATAAGGAATCTCCCAGGTGAGTGCCAAAACCCGCAGCCCCTTCACCTTGGAAAGATAATATAGTAAATAGGTCGAATCCTTGCCGCCGGTATAGAACAGTGCAATATCAAAGCGTGATTTTTTGCTGCGTGGAATATCATCCACAATAGGAACAACACTTTTTAGGTTTTTGACTTCCTCTGCCGTTTGACATAAGGGGCACAGCCCCTTATCATCAAACTCCAGGCCGGGAATTACAAAATCATTGGCGCAGCAATCTGTGCAGAAAGTTGCCTCAGAAAGATTTTTCGGAATGGACTTTTGTTCATGCTCCGGTACGACCTGCTTGCCGATAAGCTTTTCAAGCACGGACAACTCCTTTGGATTCAGTTCCCGTGGCAACGAAGCAAGAATTTTGGCTTGCTTCTTTGAAACAGCGATATCATTTTTGAACATATTGGGAGCGCTGCGCAATCCGTAATAATGCAGTTTTCTATTTTCCAGCTTCCATCTACTTTGTATGTAATACATAGCGATCCCCCTTTTTCTTATTTTATCAAACAAGGAATCTTTTTGCAACCATATCTATCCAACCGGCAGCTGTGGATAAAGAATCGAATTTCGGGTAGAAATGGATATAAAAACACCCACCCTTCTGATACCATTGTATCAAATAAGGGTAGGTATTATGGTGCCGCTGACCGATTTAGAGTGAGCGGGGAAGTGGCGATCTCGTCTTTTGGTGTGTGTGAAAGGCGGAAGACTCATCAACTCCACGCCCTAAAAACAGTCCACAGGACTGTTTTCTTAACGGGCTTTCGATCCCGGAGCATCAAAGCAAAAAAGAGTAACGAAAAGGAGCAGTATTGAGATAAAAGTAAGCAAGCGTACACCACATTACTTGTCAACGCAAATACGTATGTTTTCCGGAGCAATGTTTCTTTTTACTAATACTTCCGGAGAGAATACATTCCCGTCTTTGTATTGAGATAGCGGAACAGCAGTTGTTTCGTATAATTTTACAAATAACTCGGAGGCTCTCACGTTTATTGGAATATTCATTCCGCCATTATTTGCTCCGCCGTATTTATACATCATAGCAAAGCTGATATAATCCATACTTGCAACAATACAATCGTTTTCATCTACAGTGATTTCAAGACATATCGAATCATCGGAGAACATTTTATTGTCAGAGGGAGATAACCAACAAAACACAACATCTTTTCTAAGTTCGGTAAAAGACTCGTATCTTGATGTAGTTTTGAGACCGCTGTGCATTATGCTGTCAAGATTCGCTTTGTCGGTATAATGATAAACTTTCATTTTCCATTTTCCTTTGCGGTGTTGATAGAGGAAATGAGTATTCTGCGAATTGAACCACAATCGTGTAGAGTTGTCTTTGCAACTTCACCGGAAATCAATCCGGCACTTAGAGCAATCTCAATCCAGTATTCTGTTTCGTAGCATTCCTTTAATGCAATCTGCAGCTTGGAAATAAAATCAGGACGGCTGTGAGCATATTTCGCCTCGCGGATATTTGCTCCAATACTCGTTCCGCTTCGTTCAAGCTGATTTGACAGAGAATAATGTCCTTTTATATTTTCTGTCAGTTTTAGGATGTGAATTGCAAATTCTGTTGACATATCCGCAAGTTTATTTTCAGCCATCAAGATCACCTCTTTAAATGCATTATATGCTTGTGTTAAATGAGGGACAAGTTTAGCCTCCCTTGTCTAAATCCCTATGATAATTTTTCCTATAAAAGCCCTCCTTGCCTAAAGGAGGGTGGCAGCCGAAGGCTGACGGGAGGATATTTATCGGTAAATAGATTCTTTAACACATAAATCAATATATTCACAAACCCCTCTGAAATTTTTATTAACTTCATTATTTGGGATTCGAATTACTGTCAAGTTTCTATTCTCTATTATTTGTGTTCTAATTTTATCTTTCAGTAATCCTTTTTCCTTATAATGTTGTGAACCGTCAAGTTCGATTATCAGCCTTGCTTCGTGGCAGTAAAAATCCACAATATAATTATCTATAACTTTTTGCCTTAAAAATCGTATGGGATATGAACGCAAAAAATCATACCATAAATGTCGTTCTTCTTTGGTCATATTCTTACGCAATACTTTTGCATTTGCAGTTAATTTTGTGTTGTGTTTCCGTTCCGTACCATATCCCTCCGTCTTTGCCTACGGCAAATCCACCTCCCTTTAGGCAAGGGAGGCTCCCGTTTCAACTTTTGGAAGTCATTTCCATAAGTTTAAAATTCCGCATAACAACAAGCATTTTCTTATATTTAATATAACATTTTCTATTAAAATTTTCAAGTTATATATGCAAATAGAGTTATCCCGAAATTACGAGATAGCTCTATTTTTGATGGTATGACAAAAATCATACTGACACTTTGAAAATCATACCATAGGAAACTCTGTTAAAAACTTTGTTTTTAAGCAGTAAACTTGCCAAAAGTATGACGGTTATTCCTGCCTTGCCCTGAAAACTTTGATAATGTATTGATTTAATTTAGATTTTGTGATATACTAATCTTTGCCAAACAAAACTTAATAAACAGATATAGGGATATTATCTTTTTATGGGGATAATTATACCTTTTTGTAATCATACTATTTTTGAATTTGGTAAAAACGCAAATTCCATTTAATAGTATGGTTTGGATTTTTATCCCTGTCTGTTAAAGTTTGTTTGGCGACAATCGGAGTTTGCGTTTTTCGGTGCGTTAACTTCGGTTTGCGCACTTTTTTTTAGGGGGTTGTAGTTTATTATTCATAAACAAATGATTTAAAGGAGGAAATAAAATGTTGAGAAAACAATTGCTATATTTTTTATATTGTGCTTTATAGGGATTTTATCAGGTTGCGAATTGCAAACACAATACAATGAAGTTAAGTATCAAAGTACAGAATCCCAACCTAATACCGAACCACAACCTAACGGTAAATGAGATAGAATATTACTGAATTGTGATGATAAATATTTTGTGGTCGAGCATACTATTGAAACATACAATAGTGTTACTTGTGAAATTGGTGTTATTGATATAAACAATACATTTATAAGCCCTCTTTCAAGTGCAAATATTTTAGTAGGAAAATCAAATCTCCACTATTTGGGTGATGGAGTTGTATTTGCAAGTGACGGCGTAAGGGTGCAAAAAGAAGATGGGAGCAGTTTTGACGTTGGACGAAGTAATGCTCGTGGAGAAACAACCCATTTTTATAATATAGAAGAAGATAAGGGCTTTTCGGTTAAGGCCGATGTGATTTCAACTGTTATAGAGGGTTATATTATAACGGAACAGGTAGCCGGCGGCATTTGTTATAGAATTAATAAAACAGGGTCCGAACAGATAGATTTTGTCGACAAATTGGGTCCCTATAGTGATGGCTTGTTTTATGGTCAGCCAGGAGGTAGTTTTCCAATAGGTTATTATTTTTATGATATTAATGGCGTCCCGATTATAGATATGTCTGAATATGATATAGAAATTAAAGATATGAAAACCATAAAATTTGAAGACGGTTTGTGTGCGTTCGAATTTAAAAACCCTAGTGGAAATGTATATAGTGCGACAATTGATAAATCAGGTAATTTTATTAGAGAACCATATAAAAAATAATATT
>JAZTZV010000085.1:0-9232 GCA_045637645.1 Acutalibacteraceae bacterium
GGGGTAATGCCCTCCCCGTATTGTGTGCGTTTGGGTGCTTACTTCTGGTTCTTCTTGTTGATCATCGCCTTGACCTTGATCGGCAGACCGAACAGGTTGATGAAGCCTTGGCTGTCCATTTGATCGTAGACTTCGTCCTCGTCGAAAGTGGCGATGTCTTCGTCATACAGCGAGTAGGGAGAGGTGAGCGAAGCGAGCATGATGTTGCCTTTGTAGAGCTTCAACTTCACGTCACCCGTGCAGGTCTCCTGGGTGGTGTCCACGAACGCGGAAAGAGCCTCGCGAAGCGGGGTGTACCATTGACCGTAGTAAACCAGTTCGCTGAATTTGCCCGCCACCATTTGTTGTTTGTAGTGCATGGTGTCGCGGTCGAGGGTGAGGGTCTCGAGAGCTTCGTGTGCTTTGTAGAGGATGGTGCCGCCGGGAGTCTCGTACACGCCGCGGCTCTTCATGCCGACGAGGCGGTTTTCGACCATGTCAACGATACCGATGCCGTTTTCGCCGCCGAGCTTGTTGAGCTTCTCGATGATGGCCAGAGCGCTCATCTTCTCGCCGTCGAGGGCGACGGGCACACCTTTTTCGAAAGAAACGGTGATGTAGGTTGCCTTGTCGGGCGCGCGCTCGGGCGACACACCGAGTTCGAGGATCTTGTCGTAATCCGGCTCGTTGGCGGGATCTTCGAGGTCAAGACCTTCGTGCGACAAGTGCCACAGGTTCTTGTCCTTGGAATAGTTGGTCTCGCGGGTGATCGCCAGCGGCACGTTGTGCGCTTCGGCATAAGCGATCTCGTCTTCGCGGGACTTGAGTTCCCAAGTACGCCACGGAGCGATGATCTTCATGTCGGGCGCAAATGCCTTGATCGTTAGCTCAAAACGCACTTGGTCGTTGCCCTTACCGGTGCAGCCGTGGCAAATCGCGTCCGCGCCTTCCGCCTTAGCAATCTCCACGATGCGCTTAGCGATGATGGGGCGAGCGAACGAGGTGCCCAGCAAATATTGATTCTCATACACCGCACCCGCCTTCACGGTGGGGATGATGAATTCGTCCACAAACACTTCGCGGAGGTCTTCGATGTAGAGCTTGGAAGCGCCCGTCTTGATGGCTTTTTCCTCAAGACCGCTCAGCTCCGCGCCTTGACCCACGTCCGCGGCAACCGCGATGACTTCGCAGTTGTTGTAGTTTTCTTTCAACCACGGGATGATGATGGAGGTGTCCAAACCGCCCGAGTAGGCGAGGACGACTTTTTTGATGTCGCTCATGTTTAAATCCTTCTTTCTGTAATTTAAAACCGCTCGTCCGTGCGAGACGGTCGAATGTTCGTGTATTATTATAACAGCATTGTGTAAAAATGCAAGCAAAAAAACGAATAATTATACCAATAAAGCACAATTTCGGCAGAGTGAACAATTTGTCTTTATAAAAGCGGTTTCGGTTGTTGTTTTTACCGATTCTCACACAAGGATTATGAAATCCAAAATGTATAAATATGCAAATATATTGCATAAATACAAATTTCAAACGCGTTTATTCGCGGATCGGCGCAGAGAATGAACGAGAAGCCTTGCCTTTTGATGTTGTTGCAAGGTGTATATGGTGGAAAAATGTGTGAAGTTGCGGTGCGCACACTATATATAGTTATATAATAAGGTATATTATATATACATATTTAAACATGGTGCTGTGCATGCGAATTGAGTGGGGTGAGTGAGGGGCATATCCCACGTTTTGGTCGAATATATATGGACAGGCGCTGATCGTGCGGTGGAACAGGGTGTATATCGGCGGTAAGCGGGGAGGATCGAGCGTGGTTAGTGGCAAAACAGCAAAATATCGCGGGTTTGTTACATAAAAATGACAGGATTGAAAGAAAATCCGGTCGGTGATCTGCTGCGTTTTCGGTCGAAAAATTGGTAAAACCGCATTTTCTTTGACAAAATTATACAAATCGTATCATTTTAAGAGTGATTTGCCTGTTTTCAGACAAAATTGCGGCCGTTTCATGCCTTGAAATGGTGTCGGATCCCCGTTTTAACAGGTCATTTTTGGTGAGTTGCACAAATTTTCGGTATATTTCGGAAAATCGAATTTTTATTACCATAAATGGGAATAAATGGCAGTAATATTGTGCATAATAGCTATTTGTGGTTTGTTTTAGTTGTGTTTTATGGTGATTGTTTAAAGAAAAGCCGGAAATCTCGATGGGCAGGGGCTTTGTGTGACAGAACGGAATCTCAAAACAGATTGAGATTTCATTTGGTTCGAAAACCCAGTTTTGTTGTGAAATATGCACAGTTTTTGCGGTTTGAAATTGTTTGACATAGTGAGGCGAATTGCGTATAATACAACACGCAATATCACCAAAGCACACATTCTGTTACGATTTGCCGTGCGATACATGTTGCATACTGAATGTAATATGATATCGATGTCATACATCCTGCCAAGGTTCTACAGTATACCGTTATAGGGCAGCGGATCACGGCAAAGAAAGGCACCTGCTTCTAATGTTGATCGGCACGCGATGCGATTGATAAATTTTAGAGAAACAGACCTGCCTTGCGGATACCGAACGTCGGTAGCCGTTAAACGAAAGGGAGATTTGATGAAAAGCAAACAACAGACAGTTCAGCGAGTGAAGGCATTCCTGTCGCACCGCGTTGTTGCTGTCTCGGCTCTTGTGGCCGCCGTCGCCTTGATGATTGGCTATGTGACGATGAATCTTCGCACGGTCACCATCTCCGACGGAAACGAAAGCCATAGCATCGTCAGCTTGTCGAAGGATTCCGGTGTCATCTTGAAGGCCGCCGGTTTGACCGTCGACGAAGGCGACATTGTGACGGCTGAATGGGAATTTTCTAAAGGCGAAATCAACGTGACGCGCGCGGTGAACGTGACCGTTTCGGTCGACGGCGTGACCCGTACCATTACGTTGACGGAAGGCACTGTGGCGGACGCGCTGAAAAAAGCGGGCGTCATGCTCGGCAAAGACGATGTGCTCAGTGTTGCGGCGGACACCGAAGTAACAGACGACCTTAAGGTTGTGGTGGATCGCGTGACATTTGAAGAGCGCACCGAAACCGAGGTTGTGCCGTTTGGCTCTTCGAGTTATGAAACCGACGATTACTATGAAGGCGAGACGGTTGTCGAAACCGAGGGTGTCGACGGCGAATTGACCAAAGTGTATCGCGATCGCTATGTGAACGGCGAACTCGCGGAAAGCGAATTGGTCGACGAAACCGTGACCAAAGAGCCTGTTGACGAAGTGATTGCGGTGGGGACCTATGTGGAACCCGAAACCACTCCCGTGCTCGGCGGTACTGCCGGCTCGACGGAGGAATTCAGTTACAGCGCTGTTTACTACGGCAACGCGACTGCCTACACCAACGACCAAGGTCTTGCAGGTGATTGGACCGCTTCGGGTCTTCCCGCGCAAGTCGGCGTCGTGGCGGTGGATCCCGACGTGATCCCCTACGGCACGCGTTTGTACATCACCACCGAAGACGGTAGCTACACCTATGGCTACTGTGTCGCGGGTGATACCGGTTCGTTTATCTATGACGGCACGGGCACCATTGTCGACCTGTTCTTTGACACGGTCGGCGAGTGCTACGAGTTCGGTCGCCGCTCGGTGATCGTCTACGTGCTCGATTGATCGAACCGCTTGATATTGCATATAAAGAAAACCGGTCACGGAATTGTGCTTCCGTCAGCGGTCTTTTTTATTTGATATTGAACATTTGACAAATACCCACAAGTTCCAATGCCCATTCCATTTGCATCGAATATCGGTATTCCGCCATAAGCGGACCGACGATTGTGCCGCCTTGATAGTGTGTTTTTAATATACCAAGGTAGTTTTTGCAATGCTCTTGATAATATTGTTCCCAATTTGTCTTCATATCCGAGACAAAGATATGCAGATCATCTGAGGAGTAGTACGACTCGGAAGGTGGGTTAACTTTATGAGTCATAAGCTTATTGTAATACTCATCCGCAACCTGCGCCCATTTGTCGGCATATTTGTTGCTGAGTTCCACCATCCCGATCGTGGTGGAATTCTCGGGAAGTTTTTGTTCCTCTTTGTAGGCACCGTCAATTTCGCGGATCAACCGTTGCTTGTTAGTTTCGGAAAGATTGGTGATCGGCTCCTGTGCGGGCTCTTTTTGACATCCGCACAGCATCAACAGCACAAGACACAGCAGAATGTGGATTGTCTTTTTCATACCATACATCCTTTTTTGAGTTATATTTTTTCAATGGTTGGTGAGTTGCGTTTCCCATCCGCATTCGGTGATGAAAAACTCTTCCAAGGAACCGTCGATATAATCCAAATCGATATCGTAGAAGAACACATACGCAATCTCATTTGTTTCTTCCGACACTCCCAAAAAGATCATGCACTTCGGATAGGAACCGTTATACGCGTCCAAGGATATTAGTTTAAAATCAAACGTATCCAGTCGGAACTGCGGTGTGCGTTTTTGGATCTGCTCACCGTAATCGGTCACCGTTTCTTCAAAAGAGATGGTTTCGGCAATCCGATTTTGCTGTTTTGCGAAATTCTCATTGTCATATTTCGTGCAGAGAATGTACGCATGGGACTGGAATATGAACGATTTTCGGTGAAGATTTTTGAACGCGAGTTCGTTGTATTTGCCTAAGTCATCCAAAGCAGGAGCTTGACGGAACTGATCGAAAACGCGCGCGTAATCTTGAATATCGTAGCTGACGGTATCCTGTGCGTGAAACGTAACATACAGTAACGCACCGCTGATGATACACAACACCAATGCGAGCGAAAGAATACACGCAGCAATCCAAAGCGCGATTCGAGATTGCATATTCTCACCGTCCTTTTGTCATATTGTAAAGATGCGTTCGCTCGGATATGTGCCATTTTTAGGGGATGATTGGTGAAACGGAAAAGGAAGGGAAGCTTGGCTTTGTAACCGGTTCATCCCCGAACAACGGAATCTTGTTGTCCTCGGAATCCTTTTTTTCGGACTCGTAATAAGAGGCAATCTGTTGACCGCGTTTCATATCTTCGACGATTCTTTCCGTATAGGCTTTAAACAAATCCTCTTCCGGGTTATACGTTTTGCAAAAGGTGCAAAAGCCGTCCGGGCCGTACATATGGCGATCGGGATTTCTTTCTCCTAAATCCCCGCAATATGTGCAAATGGAAGGCTCGGTACAGGTGGCGGCGGTGTAGTCATGCCCGTGGGCATAACTGCCGATCTCTTTGCAACGCGAACAAACGCCGTCCTCGGTGCAGGTCGCTTCGGAGAAGTTATGTCCGAGCGCCTTTTTCCCGACTGCTCCGCAAGCGGTGCAGGTCGCATCCGCAACGCAGGTCGCGTCGGAATAGGTGTGCGGCAAGGTTTCCGTACCTGCTTTGTCGCAACGTTGACAGTTGCCGCCGTCGGTGCAGGTTACGTTCTCATATTTGTGCCCGAGTGCGTCGTCTTTTGCAAATGCACATCGCTGACAGGTCGTCGGTGTTTCACAAGTGGCATTGACCCAGTCGTGACCGAGGGGATCGCCTTGTACGGTTTGACAAAGCATACACGTTTGAGGCGCGGTACAAGATGCGTGGATCCATTGATGCTGACAGGTAAACGCGTTGGGTGCCATCGCGATCGGCGGCAACACCATTCGTCCGTCGGTAATTTCAATATTTACCCAAACCGTGTAAACGGTCGCATCATCGCTGTTGAGAGATACGGCGCTTTCCAAACGATACAATCCGTTTTGACTTAAATCGTGTCCCGTAAGAGTGTATGCTTTTGTGGCGAGGGTGTGCGGTCGTAACGCGTAGCCGATCGATTCAAATGGGATCGCATCGGTTGTCGCTGTGTCGACAAGCACACCGTCTTCCAAACGGTACAGACGAAACGCCTCGCCGTAAATTAAATCCAGATCGCTTTTGTTTTGCCATTTAACGGTGACGTACGGTTGCTCGGCGGAGAGATTCAAGTCTTCCACACTGAGTGACACGCCGTCCAACTCGCTTGCCGCGCCTTTTGCATCGGCGGCGGGCGGATTGGTCAAAAAGCAACATGTTACAAGTAAGCTCGCCAACAACGAAACCGTCACGATCCAAAAAGCGGGCTTTTTGTAAGAGAGCGCGTACTTGATGCGTGCTTTGACGCCCTGTTCGCCGAATGCGAGCGGACACGCGGAAATAAAGCGCTTTTTGCAACTGCAATGCAACAAGGCTTCGCTGTAAGCGGCGGTTTGCGCTTTGTCCGTGCGAGACAGCACGTGCTCGTCACACGCCAATTCAATGTCGCGGCACAGCAGGATATATGCCAGCCATATCATCGGATTGAACCAATATATCGCCAAAAACAAGAAACCGAGAGGCTTCCACCAATGGTCACGGCGCTTGAGATGTGCGCGTTCATGCGCCAACACATGCGCGGCGTCCGCTTGGTTGAGCGTAGACGGCAGATAGATGCGCGGGCGCACAATGCCGAAAATAAACGGCGTATCAATGCTGTCGCACAGATACACATGACGTTCGAGCGGCAAACGCACACGCGTTTTGTGAAACACGAGCAGATAACTGATCAACGCATACAGCAACATCGCGATCACACCGAGAAACCACACATTGGCGGCGATGGCGGTGATCACTTGCAACGGATTGACGCTCGCGCCCACTTCGGGAGCGAATGTTTCCGTGATGATGGGGTTGAGTGCCTCATCGACAAATGCAATGCCGCTGTCGATTTGCGGAGCGGGAGACAGCAAGATGTCTTGCGGAATCGGTTCCGCGTTCGGCACAAAACTGATAGCGGATTCGATCGAAAACGGACAAACAAGACGAAGCGCGACAATCGCCCACAAAGCGCAAAGCAGGGCTTTGGGAGCTTTGCGAAAAATCAGGCGTATCGCCAACACCGCCATCACCAACCAACCGGCGGTGATGCTCATGTTTAACAGTTGCAAGAACAGGTTGCTCATTCTCAACCCTCCTTAAAGCGATCGATCATCGCTTGCAACTCATGTGCGTCTTGTTCGGACAAGGTTTTGCCCGCTGTAAACGCCGCAAAGAACGCGGGGAGAGAGCCGCCGAACGATTCGTCCACAAACTCTTGGCTTTGGCGAGAATAAAACTCGTCGCGCGTCATCTCTGCGTACACCACGCAGTTTTCGTTGCGGAACAAACCGCGGTTGCACAATTTGCGCAGAACGGTGTAAGTGGTGGGTTTCTTCCAGTTCAACTCTTGTTCGCACAGTTTCACCAGTTCGCCCGAACGGATCGGTTGATGCTCCCAAACGAGATCGGCAAAACGCGATTCAACAGCACCCAAAGTGTAATCCGACATACATGTAACCTCCTTTCAAAAGTACAAATCTTACACTTATAATCTACATGATATAAACCATTTTGTCAAGAAAAATCGCTCTCCGACGGCGACGAGAGGGGATACAACACAAAAACCGCCTGCATGTGTAGCAGGCGGTTTTCTTATAAACGTCGCAACCCTTTGGGGTATTTGTTTTTGAGCACGTCGCCGCTGACTTTTCCGAAGCCGCAAGGGACGCCTTCGATCGTAACAAGCGCATAGCCTTTGTCACAGTCAACCGAAATCTCTTCGCCGTGTAAAAACGCGATGACACGTTCGTCGTCAAGCGGAAGATTGATCACACGCTTGCAGTCGGCGGGTTTTGCCGAGGCGAACAACGCGTGATGCGGTTCCAAACGGTTTTTGGCGACGGTACCGACGGGAACGCCCGCCGACAGCACCGTGATTTTATTAACGGTCGGCAAGTCGTCGGGAAGCAATCGTACCGTATCGCCGAAACAGGCAAACCGTCCTTGCGGCGGCGCAGTGAAGCAGTCGTTCCAAAGTGTTTGGGCGGCTTTGACGGCGTTGTCGGGTTTGATCTTCGGCACCGTGTGCGTACGTCGCGGTTCATCGCCGTGCTTACGGAGCAACGCGATGAAATGCCCTTCGCCGCCGTCGGCGGGGAAGATGCGGCGGCAACGTTCCAAAGGAATGTCATGCGGCACGTCTGCGAAGGCGTGCAGTTGCGCCGCAGACAATGCGGGTCTGCCGAAAGATACGTCGCAATCGAGCAACTCAAAATCGGGATGAGATTGCAAAAACGCGGCGATTTGGAGTTCGTTTTCCTCGGGTGCGAATGTGCAGGTTGAGTAGACGATGCGACCGCCCTCGCGCACGGCGAGCGACGCGTTGTGCAAAATGTCGCGGCCGCGTGCGGCACATTCCGCCACAAGTGCTTCACTCCATTGCGTCAATGCGACGTCTTCCTTGCGAAACATGCCTTCGCCCGAGCAGGGAACGTCGGCAAGCACCGCGTCAAAACAACCCTCCAGTTGTTTGCAAAGCGGGGTGGTATCGGCATTGGAAACAACCGCGTTGCGCACACCGAGACGCTCGATGTTTTGCAACAGAATTTGTGCGCGGCTTTTGATATACTCGTTGCACCACAAAAGCCCCGTGCCGCCGAGCGCTGCCGCGATTTGGGTCGACTTGCCGCCCGGTGCGGCGCAAAGGTCGAGAATGTATTCGCCTTTTTGCGGGCGGAGAACCGTTACGGCGGAAGCCGCCGACGGCTCTTGCATGTAATAGGCACCCGCGTGATGAAGCGGGTCGGCACCCGCTTTGTGCGGGGCATCCAAATAAAACGCGTCTGCGGCAAAGGGCGACGCTTCAAGCGGATGGGGAAAATGCGCACACAACGTCTCGGCGTCGCATTTGAGTGTGTTGACGCGCAATCCGCGGCGAAGCGGAGAGGTATACCCTTCAAAAAACGCGTCGGCATCGTCGCCGAGCAAGGCGGTCATGCGGGCGACAAATCCCGCAGGAAACATGGTGTTAGTCATGATGGCAAGCTCCGCCACAGCCGTGGTCGCCGCAGGTGTGTCCGTGTGCGTGGTCGTGATGATCGCAGTGTGCGTTCGGATCGTAGTCGAGTTTCCCCGCAAGGAACATCGCCACCGCACGATCGGCGTCGCCGCTGACACCGCCGTAAATGCGAATGTTTGCTTCGGCGAGAGCCGCTTTGGCACCGCCTCCGATACCGCCGCAGATCAAAACTTCAACATCGCGCTCGGCAAGGAAAGTCGAAAGCGCGCCGTGACCGCCGCCGTTGGTGTCGGCGAGTTTGATGGCGGTGACGTTGCCGTCTTCGACGGTGTAAAGGCGAAATTGCTTGGTGTGGCCGAAATGTCCGAAAACCAAGCCGTTTTCATAGG
>JAZTZV010000086.1:0-26146 GCA_045637645.1 Acutalibacteraceae bacterium
GGTCCAGGTGTAAGCACCGGTCAGCGAGAACTTCACGGTTTGGTTGCTCGCGGGGATGGGTTGCGAAGCACCGTTGTTGGGATCGAAGTTGTAGCAGAAGTCGCCGGCAGCGAACATCCACTTCGAGTTGTTGGGATCATAAAGCGCCACATCGTAGGGGATCGCCGCATCGATGGTGGCTTCCCAGAAGGGATAGTCGTTGAGGTTCGCTTCGCCTTCAACGGTGAGCGCAAGCTCTTGACCGGCGGCCGTCGCGTTGATGACGAGGGTTTCGCCGTCAAACTCGTAGGTCATACCGTCGGAAACCGAGATAGAACCGTCCATCAGGAAGTCGTAGCCGTTCAAAGCGGAAGCAGGCATAACAAACATCGAGAAGACGCAAGTCATCATCATCGCTACGCTCAGAACGATACTGAGAGTTTTTTTCATAGAGAGTTTCCTCCTTTTAATAGTGTGTTCAGGAATCAATCTTCCTATACAGGTCGATTATACAACACATTTTCCAAAAAATCCAGTCTTTTTGAAAAAAATTACATAAATTTGTGGGATTTTTACAAAAGCGAACGATCAAACCGCATCCCAATAGCGTTTGACATTATTGAGCGAGGCTTCGATCGCCTCGAGCGGTTTTTCGGGGCCTTCGAATTCCACCACGACAACGTCGTCATAACCCGCTTTTTTCACCTCGGCGAGGCACGCTTTCACATTGACGTGTCCGTGGCCGACGATGGTGGGACGGCGCGGAATACCGCTGGCGGAGGGGGAGAAATAGCCATCCACATCCGCGTCTTTGGGAAGGAACACAACGTCCTTGCAATGCACGTGGAACGCATAAGGCATCATCTCGCGCACAAATTCGACGGGTTCGTCGTCGATCCAGGTGCAGTTGCCCATGTCGACGAGCACACCGTAGTTCTCGTGGTTGACCGCTTCGACGAGTTGCTTCATGCGGCGCCAACCCTGCGCGATGCGACCGTGGTTTTCGGTCATGGTGCGGATGCCTTTTTTGGCGGCATAGTCCGCAACGGCACGCGCACCTTCGGCGAGGCGGGGCAACACATCTTCAAAAGTTTCGCCCATACCTTCGGGGATCGCCCACGTCACATCGTGGCGCATTTTCTTTGCGCCGAGTGCTTCGGCGACATCGACCTTACGGCAAAGACGTTCGATCTCCGCTTGCAGATCGCCGTTGCAACCGCCCAGAAAATCACCGAACACTGCCGCCGACACGATTTCAAGACCGATCGCATCGCAATGCGCCTTAAAACGCTTGGCGTAATCGAGTGCCTCATCCTCGGGGCAGGGGAGATCCAACACTTCGAACGCGTCGAAACCGATTTTTTTGGCATGATCCGCCATCGAGAACAGATCCAATCCGGTTGCATGATAACTCCATGCCGTAACCGCAAATTTCATACAAAAACAACTCCTTTTCAAATGGGTAGAAAGAGTGTGAGACTGCACCAAACCAAAAGACAACTTGCCAGTAACACGTGCAAGATCATCATCAACGGCAACCCGATCATAAATTTCGGCTTGCGGGTCTTGTGACGGATCGCTTGCATGGTGGTGAACATCGCCGTGGCACCGCCGAAAAATCCGATCCACAACAGCGTTGCCTCCGGCACACGTCGGCGGCGTGCCTTGGCGGCGCGCTTGTCCCATATTGTGACGACGACGGCGACAACGCTGATCGCGATCGTCCACAGCAACCAAACGATCTCGGTCATAAGCAGTCGACTCCCTTTCATATACATCTTTAATATTAGTACGCGCGAGGCACTTTGTCAACCGAAAAGGCGACAGAGTTTGGGTTTTGTTGAAAGCATTACAATCGTAGGAGGAAAAGATGAAACGTTGGATTTGTTTGTGTTGCTGTTTGTTGCTGTGTTTGACAGCGGGATGCCGCGAGGATGTGCCCGCCGATTCAAAGGACATGTCCGCGTCCGCGCCCGCACTTGTGCGCGCGGTGTGGGTCCCGTATATGGAGGTCGAGCAATGGCTTTCGGCCGCGGATGCCGTTTCGGCGATCGACGCGTGCATGCGCGATTGCGCCGAGCGGGGCTTCAACACGGTGTATGTGCATGTCCGCGCCAACAGCGATGCGTATTACGATTCTGCCGTGTTTACCCCAACGGCGACAACGCGAGCGCTTCTTGAAAACGGGGTCGATCCGCTGGCAACGGCGGTGGAACGCGCGCATCACTACGGCTTGTCGATCCATGCGTGGATCAATCCCTATCGCATCGGTGTCGATCAAACCCGTGCGCAAACGTCGGATATCTTCACGTTTCAAGAACGGTGGTATTACGTTCCAACCGCGCCGTCGACGCACACGTTGGTCATCGACGGCGTGCGTGAGGTTGTCGAACGGTATGCGGTCGACGGCGTGCAATTCGATGATTATTTTTATCCTGTCGGCGCGGTTGATTCGCAAACGCCCGCCGATTTTGAAGCCGAGGCATACGCGGCGTATATCGCGGCGGGCGGCGGAATGAGCGTTGCCGATTGGCGCCGCGCGGCGGTCGATCGGTTGATCGCGGCGGTGTGTGCGGTTTGCCGCTCGCGTGACGGATGCGTCTTCGGCGTCAGTCCCGCAGGTGACCTTGCGCAGGTGCGCGAGCAGATGTATGCGGACGTGGCGAGCTGGATGCAAACCGACGGCTATCTTGACTATGTGTGCCCGCAGTTGTATTATGGTTTCGAACATCAAACCGCGCCGTTTGCAACCTTGCTTGAAGAGTGGTCGGGATTGCCGCGGCACGAGAATATCGCGTTGATCGTCGGCTTGGCGCTGTATAAAACGGGATTGCCCGAGGATCCCTACGCCGGAAGCGGCAAAACCGAATGGGCAAACGGCGGGGATGTTGTGACGCGTCAAATCCGCTTGGCGGATGCGGCGGGATGGAACGGCGTCGCACTGTACAGTCACCTGTCGTTTCAAACGGACGGCGAGCGTGATGTGACGGTGATGAATGAGGAAATCGAGGCATTGCAAGCCGTTTTTGCGGTAGACAACGGTGAAAATTCGTGATATACTTGAAACAATACATTTTATATCCTGTACGGAGGTTTGTGAAAATGTCGGAATGTACACATAATTGCAGCACTTGCTCGCAAAAGTGCGACGAGAAAAAAAGTCCGTATGCCGAGCTGAATCAATTCAGCCAAATCGGCCGCGTGATCGCCGTGTCGAGCGGCAAAGGCGGCGTCGGCAAATCGTCTGTCACGGCGCTCCTCGCCGTGATGATGGCGCGCCGCGGCTACAAAGTCGGTATTTTGGATGCCGATATCACCGGCCCGTCGATTCCCAAAGCGTTCGGTCTCACCCGCAAAGCGCGCGGCTCGGAAATGGGCATCCTTCCCGAAGAGACGCACATGGGCATCAAGGTGATGTCCATCAACCTGCTTTTGGAAGACGAGACACAACCCGTTGTGTGGCGCGGCCCTGTGCTCGGCGGCGCGGTGACGCAGTTCTGGACGGACGTCGCGTGGGGCATGCTTGACGTGCTCTTCATCGACATGCCTCCCGGAACGGGCGACGTGCCGCTGACGGTGTATCAATCGTTGCCTGTTGATGGCGCGGTGATCGTGTCGACCCCGCAATCGCTGGTGCAAATGGTGGTGTCGAAAGCGCACAAAATGACCGATATGCTCAACATCCCGACCATCGGTTTGGTGGAAAACATGAGCTACATCACCTGCCCCGATTGCGGCAAGAAGCTGTCGCTGTTCGGCGAAGAAGGCGCGCTTGACAAAGCCGCGAAGGAGATGGGTGTGTCGCTCCTTGCCAAACTCCCGATGGATGCCAACGTTGCCGCTTTGTGCGACAGCGGTGAGATCGAACGCGTGGTTTGCGAAGCCATCGACCCCGCCGTCGATGCCATCGAAGCGATCGTGAAATCGGAGAAATAATCAAAATGAAAAAAGAGAGCGCTCGCGCTCTCTTTTTTCGTTTTGAAAACGGCTTTGCCGATTGACATTTTTTCAACATCGTAGGGCGGGGGTTTACTCCCGCCGCGTTGCCGCAAGGCAACGGTCGGCCTAGGCGACAGCCCTTTTATCGAAAGTTTTATTTTTTAATATATAATTTACCAAAATTTCAAAAACGCAGATTGACAAGACTCAAAAAAAGAAGTATTCTGTAATTAGAAGAGGTTTATTTGCAATCAACAAGAGTATATCTTCCATCTTGTGATAATATCGTGAGCGCGGGATGGGACAAGGCTCCCCTTGATGCAAGGGGAGCTGTCGCCGCAGGCGACAGAGGGGATTTTATATCACGCGCATCCGTTGGACGCCGTCAATTGAACTTCGTGCGGGCGATAATAATTTCGGAACAACTTGGGATACGCATTTTTTCTGGGATATGCTCCCTTACTATATGTGGGGGAACAGCGAGGTGGACTCTTCGCCGGACTTTATGTGGGATCGAATCGTGGGGGTGAGATGATGAAAAAGAGGGTTCGTGTGATTATTGGTTCAGTCATTGCTTTGGTAACTGTGATCATGGTACTGACAGGTTTTCAAATGTTCACGTATGCGCAAACATATATTTTATGCGAGCAAATCTCAAACGGCAACACCGAACAAGCACTCCGTATGATTCCTTTTATGCCCACGGTGAATTCATACAATATACCCCCGATACTTGCAGAGCCATACAGTATATTGTCTGGTGGCATGTGGACAATTACAACTCCGTTGATTGAAGCGTGTGGAACAGGTGATATAGAAGTTGTTACAGCATTGTTAGAACGAGGTGCCGATCCTAACAAATATAAGGAGCGTACATGGTCTCCGATAGAAACAGTTTCTATAAGAGGTTATGCTAATCGAGTAGAGATTTATGAGAAATTATTAAATCATGGTGCGGATGTAAATAGCGGAAGAGATTATAGTAATGCTTTGTACAATGAATTTGGGAGATTGGTTCGGTTACATTCAAAGCATGAAAACGTAATAGAAAAACAGCAATGGAAGCAAGAGTGGGATGTTGTTCGCTCTTCTATTGAGTTGTTTTTAGATTATGGAGTAGGACCTCAAGATGAACATGGTGGAACTATTGTTCATTTTCTTTGTCTTGCAGGAGAGACGGAATGGATGAAAGATTGCGTGGATACTTATGGTTATTCCTTAAACGAAGCCAACGATAGGAATGAAACACCTTTGCATTGGGCAGTCCGTGGTGAGTCTGTGGATACTGTTCAATATCTCCTTTCACAAGGCGTTGACACACAAGTTAAAGACAACAAAGGCAAAACCGCTTACGATTATGCCGTCGAATCGGGTAACGTGGAGATAATGCGTTTATTGGAAGGATCGAGGTGACTGTGGATGAAAACGAAAAAGACGGAGATCAAATTGGTGCTCGGCATCACATTCGCCGTGATATTTGTTGCATTCTCCCCGTATGTATGTTTGTGCACAGGTTGTTTCGGCGGTGCTTTTTGGTGTTATGACAGCAACGTGAATTATGACAGCGAACTGTTGATAAGCGCCATTGAAAAAGACGATGTTGAAGCTGTACGCGTTCTTTTGGAACTTGGTGTAGATCCCAATCAAGCCGACGTAGATCCGCATTGGATATGGAATTTGGCTGAACATTCACCAAAACGTCCATTATCAGTAGCATGTGAAACCGGCAATTTGGAAATGGTGCAGTTGTTGATCAATCATGGTGCAACCGCAGAACATCAAAAAGGGTTAGGGTGGAGTCCGTTAGAATCAACACTAAAGTTTTATCAAGACAATGATGTAGAAATCGTTTGTTTGTTACTGAAAAACGGCGCGGACCCATATTGTGAAGAGTGTGGCATGATGCCTATCTTTGCTTCCGCTTCTATGTCGCCGCGGATTTATGATAAAAACAAAACAAATGGAACCTATCTTTTGGATGGATACGATGAAAAAACAGCAAAGGGTATCACTGAAATTGTAAAACTGTTGATTGACGAACAGCGAAAAAATGAATTAGGGTATGGAGGCGGTATACAAACATTATTGATAAGGGCGGTTATTAAAGAAAATATCCCTTTAACAGAGTACCTGTTGTCCATTGATTGCGATACCACAATCGAGGATTCTTTCGGCAAAACCGCTTACGATTATGCCATCGAATCGGGCAACGTGGAGATGATGCGTTTATTGGAAGAATCGAGGTGACTGTGGATGAAAACGAAAAAGACGGATAATGAGTTGTATTATTGAGGTGAAATTATGAAACACAAAAAGAATAAAGATGCCGAAAGTTTTTTTGAATATGAGATTACCGCGTTGATTGGTGTAACTTGCGCAATTGTTTTTGGTTTGCCGCTTTTTTTAGGGGGATATAATTTATTGCCTGTTGAGTGGGTATCAAAACCAATGTTTCAAACCATAATTTCAAATTTGCCGATAATTATTTGGCTTATAGTGGTTGCAATTATATATGTGTTGCGTGGATTATATCGGTTTCCTCCTAAAGCATCGGAAGATATTCCGTATTTTTTAAATCCCCGTGGCGCGTGGTTCGGCTTTCACGCGTTTCATGCAGCACTGATTGTAATTGTTGTTGTTCAAATATTCGGGATGTGACGTTGATAACGGTGTACTATTTTTCGACTTACATAGTGAACTTTTTGTTGAAATGACTATTTACTGTGTTTCTGTAATAAACCGTGAAAGGATGGTTTTGGTGAAAAAGCTGTTTCGTGCGATCGCGACTGTTGCTTGCATGGCGTGTATGGTTACCATGACAAGCGGTTGCAGTACCATGTTTTTCCA
This sequence comes from Acutalibacteraceae bacterium, assembly GCA_045637645.1. Lineage (GTDB taxonomy): Bacteria > Bacillota > Clostridia > Oscillospirales > Acutalibacteraceae > RGIG1959. The sequence continues at coordinate 6,766 of JAZTZV010000086.1, forward strand.
AAAATCCGACGGTGTTGAAATTTCGGGAACACCTGTGGATAATGATTTTAACAATTATGTAGAGGGCGCAAATTTAGTTCGAATCGACGATAAACTTTATTTCAACTACCCCAAAAGTGAATCAACATTCGGTGTGGTGGAAATATCGGAAGCCGGTGCGAAACCAATCGTATCGCGTGAACCGTTTAGCCTGTATCTGTATCCAGTTGACAATTATGTCATGAAGTATGACGATCAATTGTTGGTGTACCGATTCACGGATGATCCTCCACAGCATTATTCGTTTCAAACCAATTGTTTGGAACCCTTTGAGGAAATTGACGGTGTTCGTTTGGAAACCGGTCAATTTCAGCAGGTAGGAGATTTCATCGTACAACAAATCGACAATGAGGAAACAAAAGAGCTGCGTTGGAATTTTAACGGCGAGCAGGGATCATTGGCACAAGATCAAGATGTATACACGTTTTGTGTTTTAGAAGATTGCGTATATTATGTTGTATACACAGACAAGGATCCGTATATGGGTGGCTCTCATCATCAAGCATTGTATCGGTTTGATTATAAGACCAAAACAAACGAATTGATTTTGAAACCTGAACATTCAGCCTACATTCGATTAAGATTGTGCGGAGATTTCCTTATCATTTCAACAGAAGATGCTCGCATCGATCAGCAAACAACTTTATTGCAAAAAATAGATTTGCATTCAGACTCAAAGGACATCGAAACGATATGCTTTTACAAAGAAGACGTGTCTCTTTGCAATGCATACGGTCAATTATTATATTTTCAATATCGGGATGATCGTGATAGGGAAGATTGTATTATTGAGACGTATAATATCGATACCGGCGAACGAAAAGTGCTTTTAGAGGGATTGGAATTCTTCTGCCGATGCTATATTTTTGACGATACATGGGTGTATCTTATCGAAAGTAATGATCTTTATCTGAACAAACTTTACCGCATCAAGCAAGACGGCACATGTTTTGAAAAAGTGTATGGATGATACCTAACACAACGTACGCGGTGGCGGTTCACCGCCGCCACCGCGTTGCCGCAAGGCGAGACCGAGGATTCTGCCGCAATAGCCTGCGCGCCCTACGTACACGCCGCGGGTTTCGTGTTGCGCAACGGATAAATCCGTTCCCTACGAACACACCGAGAGTTTTGCGTCGAACTCCTTCCGTCACGCTACGCGTGCCACCTCCCTTTAGACAAGGGAGGCAAGAGGTTGTCGCAAAACGGCTTTATACAACAGAAAAAACCCACCGTTCAAAGACGGTGGGTTTTTTGATGGGCTTTTCTTAAAAATTACAGAGCAACCACATTCACAGCGCGGTTTTTGCTCGGATTTTTCGGATCAGCTTCCACTTCGAAGGAGACCTTCTGGCCCTCAGCCAGTGTCTTGAAGCCTTCGCCGACGATGGCAGAGAAGTGCACGAACACGTCGCCGCTGTTGTCGTCGTTGGAGATGAAACCAAAGCCTTTCGTTTCGTTGAACCATTTGACAGTACCGGTCATAATTTGGTACCTCCCGGAAATAATTTACTCCCCGATAAATGCAAAGACCTCACAATTTATTGTAACTCATTCTTTTTCTCTGAACAATGACTTACAATAAATTGTGAGGTCAGCAATCAGGTGTACCGCTAAAGTATACTGCTAACAAAGCGGATTGTCAAGTACTTTTTTAAATCTTTTCCAATTTGTTTTCCAAAATTATCGGAAATCAAATGTTACCATTTCGGGCCGACCAAGCCCCACGCCGTGTCGGGCGTAATGCCGTAATAGTGCGCCAGAATGCGGTCGTATGTCCATCCCGCCAAATTGGCGTAACCCGCCGCGCCGTATTGGCTCATGCCGACGCCGTTGCCGTTTCCTCTCACGGTGACGGTCAACTTGCCGTTCTTCTCGCCGACCACGGTGAGAGCGTGAGAATGGCAATGGATCGTCGGGTGGCAGTTGTTGATGGCAAAATAGAGATCCACACCCGACAGATACACCTTTTTGCCGCTGCTCGAGGTGTAATAGAAATTCGATTTCGCCCAATACGGGCCGTCCGTCTTGGTGGCATACAGCGAATATTCGCCGTCCTTTTTGTCGTAGCCGACTTTGCTCACCGCCACGTCCATTTCCTCGGCGATACATTCCTTGAGTTCGCTGATCGAGATGGTGAAGGTGTGCTCAAAGGCGTCGATGCCGCCCGAGCAATACGCGATCCAATCGGCGTTGTCGTATTTGCTTTCCACCACGGGGATATATTCCAAATCTTGATAACCCCAAGCGTTGAGCGTCGAGCAGGTGACGCCTGCGTTGCTCGCGCCGTAAAAGATCTCGCAAAGCTGCTCAAACGCCGAGCGCGACGGATCGTTGTACGCGATTTTGATGCCGAGGACTTCGCCGACCGCATCGTAAATGCGCTTGTCGGTGGGGTCGGACAAATCGATGTCCGCGCCCATCCAAATGGAGTATGTATAGCCGCCGTAGCAATAATGCGCAAGCTCCGTGTATGCGGCGACCGCCATCGCTTTCCAAGCCTCGTTGTTTTTCTCACCGAACGTCGACATACCCATTTCGTATCTCACGATTTCCGCCACCGCCATTTGCAAATCCGCTTTGGTGCGGGCGGTGAAGACTTTACCCGTCGTGTGGTTTTTGACGCGGATATCGTTCATGTACACCGATTCATCGGTGATGCCCTCGCGGATCATCGGAGCGACGGGTTTCGGGTCGGGTCGGGGATTCGGCTCAAGATCCGACACCAGATGCAACGCTTTGTAAAAAATATACGTAACGTCTTGCAGACGGATGCGGTTGTCACCCGACACGTCGCCGACCGCTTCGTCCTCGGCGGAGACGGTGGCAACGCCCGCCAGGTGGTTATACATGATCAGCGCGTCGAGCATATCCACCGTGCCGTCGTAGTTGACGTCGCCTTTGAGCGTTTGAGCGGATGCCGTCAGGGGGTACATGCACATCATCATCGCCAGGCAAACGCCAACGGCGATCAGTCGTTTTGTGATCGATTTCATACATTCGTTCCTTTTCATAGAATGACGACCAAATTCGTCAACAGTTGATAACACATGAAGCCCACGACCGCGAGCGCGGCGGACGTACCGCCCACGATCGCCAAACGGGCGCGATAGCCTTCGGGGTAATAGGCGCGGGAGTTTTTGATCACCCGCGTACAATGCTTCAAATACAGGAAATTGCCGAATACGCCGCACAGCACGTGCATCATCACCGTTGCCGCACCAATGAACATGAACAAGAAGTAAATCAACAACACCACCACGGGATCCAAGCTGTTGAGAATGGTGTTCATGCTTTCCCACATGGCGACCGTGGTGTCGGCTTCGAGTGCGTCGGCGAACACATTATAGGACACGAGGTTCAACGCGCACGAACACATCACGCGAAACGCCAGCACAAGTCCGCCCAAGAGATAATTTTTGCGGAACAGCAACCAATAATCGGGAAGGATGAATGCCGCCCAGTTCCACGAAAACACCGCCGCACCTTTTGCCATGCGTGCGAAACGTTTCATATAATATTGCGTGTTGGTGCCGACGACCTCGGCGATGTCGGCGGCGGTTTCGCCGCGAATCACCGTGTCGGGTGCGACACCGCCGCAGGGCGGTTGGTTGACGTGAAACGGCGCGTATTCATGGAAAGAATCGGACGCAGGCGCGCCGAACGGGGTTGCCGACGGTTCTTCCGTTTCCTTGAGTGCGGTGCCGCAGGTGTTGCACAGCGTGCGCCCCTCGGGGTTTTCACTGCCGCAACGCGGACAGGTCACGGTCGCGACCTCATCGTCGGTTTCGACTGCTTGCTTTTGCGCGCTCTCGCGCGACCATTGCTCGGGCGTGCCGTGCGCGTCGGCACAGGCGCATCCGTTGCCTTCTTTCCAGCAATCGCGATGATGCGGCGCGCCGCAAATCGGGCAAGCGACAATGTCGTCGTGCTCGTCAAACGGTTGTGTGCAATGCGGGCAGGAAAGCCCTTGATAGAAAAACATATTGTGTTCCATCTCCTGCTGTTGAAAGTCGTAATACAATTATAGTACCATGTAAACAGGGGGTCATGCAACCACAACCCGAAAGGTTTTAAAAAAAATTCACGATTTTTGCAAAAGCAATTGCCTTTCTGCGGGGAAATGCGTATAATAGACAGCAGAAAGGATGAGGCTCATGACATCGGCACAACGCTTTTTTGATTCGGTTCGCGGCAAACGCGTGGCGATTTGCGGAATCGGTCGCAATAATACACCCGTCGTAAAACAATTTTTGGCGCACGGCGCCATCGTGACGGCGTGCGATCGCCGCACCCGCGAACAACTCGGCGAGGACGCGGCGACGGAACTGGAGTCGTTCGGCGCGACGTTGAGTCTCGGTGACGCGTATCTCGATTGTGTCACGGAGATGGATCTGATTTTGCGCACTCCCGGCATGAAGCCGTATTTAGCGCCGTTTGAAGCGGCGCGCGCAAAAGGCATCCCCGTGACCTCGGAAATGGAGTTGTTTTTCGAACTTTGTCCCGCCCCGATTTATGCGGTGACGGGTTCGGACGGCAAAACAACCACAACAAGTATCATTGCGGGGTTGCTTCGCGCTGCGGGAAAAACGGTGCATCTGGGAGGCAACATCGGTCGTCCGTTGTTGCCCGATATCGATTTGGTGCAACCCACTGACGTGGCGGTGGTGGAAATTTCGAGTTTCCAATTGACGATGATGACCCAAAGCCCGCATGTGGCGGTGGTGACCAACGTCGCGCCCAATCATTTGGATTGGCACACCGATATGCAGGAATACATCGACGCGAAGAAGAATTTGGTGGCGTTCCAAACCGCCGCCGACCGCGCGGTTCTCAACGCCGACAACGACATCACGGCGGCGTTTGCCGATGTCGCGGCAGGTGAGTGCCTGCGTTTCTCGCGCCGCGAGGCGCAAGAGGGCGCGTGGCTCAACGACAGCGATATGCTGTGTGTAACGAAGGACGGTGTCACGACGCCGATCGTTGCCGCGAAAGACATTCGCTTGCCCGGTGTGCATAACGTTGAAAATTATCTTGCCGCGTTTGCGGCGGTGTGGGGCGATGTGCCTGTGGATGTGATGGCGGCGTTTGCCAAGGAATTCGGCGGTGTCGCGCATCGCTGTGAATTGGTGCGGGAGCGCCGCGGCGTGAAATGGTACAACGATTCCATCGGCACCAGCCCGTCGCGTACCATCGCGGGTCTCAAAGCGTTTGACCGCAAGGTGATCTTGATCGCGGGCGGTTATGATAAGCACATCCCGTACGATCCGCTCGGTCCTGTGGCGATCGAAACGGTGAAACTGGCGGTGCTTCTCGGCGCGACTGCCGATGCGATCGAAGCGGCGATCCGTGCGTGCGGCGAGTTGCCGATCGCGCGTGTCGGCTCGATGGAAGAAGCGGTTCAAACCGCGGCAAAACTGGCGCAGGAAGGTGACATCGTGTTCATGTCACCTGCGTCGGCAAGTTTTGATTTGTATCGCAATTTCGAAGAACGCGGCGAGCATTTCCGTCGCTGTGTGGAAGCGCTCGGAGAATAACGCGCGTTTTGCTCGCTGTTTTAACAGTATGCTCCAAAAGTTTGTGTTGCAACGAAAACTGCTATGTTTGAGATGTTATGTCTTAAATATAGCAGTTTCTTGATTTACGGAAAAAACAACTTGAATATTATGTAAGTTTCTTTTCTTTTTTACGTGTAGTAGGATGAAAGGGATTTTTATGAAGGAGGAGTGGAAATGGACGATCAAATGATTGTTGCGATGTATCATGCGCGTTCAGAAGCGGCAATTGCACATACGGCAGATAAATACGGTGATTATTGTCGGTGCATTTCCTATCAAATCCTTCAAAACGATGAAGATGTCGAAGAGTGTGTGAACGATACATGGTTGAAAACATGGGGCAGTATTCCACCGAAAAATCCGCAAAATCTAAAGACATTTGTTGGGAAAATCGTGCGAAACCTATCGTTTGATGTGTATCGAAAAAAGCATTCACAAAAGCGCGGCTTTGGAGAACTTGCAGTTGCACTTAATGAATTGGATGCATGTGTTTCGGGAAAACCGGATTCGAATGGGATGGATGATTTTCTTTTGAAAGAAGCCATCGAAGTATTTCTCAAAGAATTATCCCCAAAAGATCGATGGATATTTATGCGTCGTTATTGGTATGTGGATTCTGTTCAACAAATCGCGCGTTCCTTAGCGATCAGCGAAAACAGCGTGAATGTGCGTTTGTATCGCCTTCGACAAACGTTGCGAAATACATTGGAGAAAGAAGGGTTTGATTTATGACGGCAGAAGAGTTGTTTCAATCGCTTGGCGATGTGGATGATGCATACATCGATTGCGCAAGTCAACGTGAAGGGGTTCGTCTGCGCCGTCGTTCATTATGGATTCGAGCAGTGTCGGTTGCGGCATGCTTGATTGTGGTTGCGGCGTCACTTTTCGCCGTTCAACAATATCGAACGATGGCGTCGGTTGTGTATCCTTCGGAAAACGGTTCTTGCGGCAGACTTGCAACGCAATTTGATACCCCAACCTATTATTCGTATGAAGAACTTGCGAAAGCATCCGATCTTGTGGTGTGCGCGGATGTAAAAAAAGAGTATCGCGAATTACGTGACAACTATATTCTTTGCTATGCGGAAGTTTGCGTAAGAGATGTTTTAAAAGGAGATGTACAGGCAGGAGATACCATTCTGTTTCACGATAACGGTAAGCAATATCGAAATCGAGAGGGAGAAAGCATCGGTAGTATGACCTTGTGCGGCGGCCCGCTTTTGGAAAAAGGGAACAGAGTGGTGCTCTTTATACGGATCGAAGAGAATGTGCCGTTCGTAACAAACAGCGGTGAAACGTTGAGGTATGAATGTACGTTTGGTGAAATCGGAAAATTCTTTTTGGATAACGACGGAAACTATCACAGCTCCGTATTGTACGCGGATGATTACGGTGAATATTATTTAGCCTCGTCCATGCTGGAGGATTATGATCCCAAAACGCTACAAGAGATTTCTATGTTGGTAAAGTGAACACAAAGCGGTTGCCGCGAAACGCGACAACCGCTTTTCTCATTTGTTCAATAAATAAAACCCGAGGTTGAGATACGTCGCGAACGCGCACCACGCCAAATACGGATAGAGCAGTTTGGCGGCAAGTGTGTCGATCGGTTGAAACCGCAAAATCGTCAGCACGATCAGTACGATGAGCAACAACAGCCAGAAGAACGCAAACAAGCGCCATTCCAAACGGAAAAAGAGCGGTGTCCACAGTACATTGACGACGAGTTGGATCCAATACATCTTCAGCGCACCGCTTCGTTCGCCTGCGGGACTGACCGAGATGCGATACGCCGCATAGCCCATCAGCACGTACAGAATTGACCACACGACAGGGAAGACCCACTGCGGCGGTGTGAGCGGCGGTTTGATCAAATCGTCAAACTGCGGCATCCCGAGAAGAGACGATAATCCCGCCGCCGCCAATGTGCCGCCGAGATACAGGATCAGTTTTTTGAGGTTGACGGTTTTTTGAAAAAATGCCATCGTGCATCACTCCTTTAGAGGAATATATGCTGTCGGGATCGGTTTTAAACCATCTTTTCGTCGGATTGATTGCCGTCGAATACGCGACAGTACAATTCCTTGATCTCGTTCATCAGCGGATAGCGCGGATTGGCACCCGTGCATTGATCGTCGAAGGCTTGTTCGGTCATCACGTCGAGCGTGGTGAGGAAGTCTTCGCGCGTCACACCGTATGCCGCGATCGATTCACGGATTCCGACAGTGGCTTTCAGCTTGTCGATTGCGTGAAGCAACGCTTCGAATTTGTCTTCGTCGGTGTCACCGTGCAACCCGAGTGCCGTTGCAAGTTCGGCGTAGCGAGACAGCATGTGCGGATGCGTATATTGCGGAAAGGTGCCCATTTTGGTCGGTTTTTCGCTCGCGTTGAACCGCATCACCTCGTTGATGAGCAAGGCGTTGGCGACGCCGTGGGGCAGGTGGTGGAACGAGCCGAGTTTGTGCGCCATCGAGTGGCAAAGTCCCAAGAATGCGTTGGCGAAGGCGATACCCGCCATGGTGGCGGCGTTTGCCATTTTTTCGCGCGCTTCGGGGTCGTGCGCGCCGTGCTGATAGCACCGCGGCAGATAGTTGAAAATCAGTTGAAGCGAGTGGATCGCCAACCCGTCGGTGAAGTCGGTCGCGACCATGGAGCCATACGCTTCGAGCGCGTGTGTCAGCGCGTCGATACCGGCGGCGGCGGTCAAGCTTTGCGGCTGATGCATCATCAGATCGGTGTCGACGATCGCCATGGACGGCATCAGTTCGTAATCCGCAAGGGGATATTTGGTGCCGGTTGCGTCGTCGGTGATCACGGCAAACGGCGTGACCTCCGATCCGGTTCCCGACGAGGTCGGTACGGCGATGAAACAGGCTTTGTCGCCCATTTTCGGGAAGGCAAACACGCGTTTGCGAATGTCCATGAAGCGCATGGCCATGTGCGTGAAATCCACATCGGGATGTTCATACAGCACCCACATGATCTTGGCGGCATCCATCGCCGAACCGCCGCCGACGGCGATGATGCAATCGGGTTCAAACGTACGCATGGCTTCGGCACCCGCCTTGGCGCAGGAAAGCGTCGGATCGGGTTCCACGTCGAAAAAGACGGTGTAACGAATACCGAGTTCGGCGAGCTTTTGTGTGACGGTATCGAGATAGCCGTTGTGATACAAAAAGGCGTCGGTGACAAGAAACACCTTTTGCCTGTTGAGTGCGGATTTCAGCTCATCGAGTGCCACAGGCAGACAACCGCGTTTGAGATAAATCTTTTGCGGAGTGCGCAACCACAGCATGTTGTCTCTCCTTTCGACCACGGTTTTGACATTGAGAAGATGCCGGATCCCCACGTTTTCGTAAACGGAATTGCCGCCCCACGAACCGCAACCGAGCGTCAGCGACGGTGTCAAGCGGAAGTTATACAAATCGCCGATGCCGCCTTGTGCGGCGGGCGTGTTGACCAAAATGCGGCAGGTTTTCATGCGCTCTTGAAATTGCTCAAGATGTTCGGGAGCGGCGAGCGGGTCGAGATACAGTGAGGCGGTGTGACCGTAGCCGCGGTCGGCGATGAGGGTTTCGGCTTTTATCAACGCGTCTTCAAAATCGACGGATTTGTACAGCGCGAGAACGGGCATGAGTTTTTCATGCGCGAACGCTTCCGTCATGTCGGTGCTGTCGACTTCGCCGATGAGGAGTTTGGTTGTTTCGGGAACGTTGATGCCCGCCGCGGCGGCGACAGTGAGTGCCGATTGTCCGACGATGGCGGTGTTGGGTTCGCCGTCGATGAACAACGTGCGGCGCACCCGCTCGCATTCGTCGTCGGAGAGAAGATAACACCCGCGCGCGACAAACTCGGCTTTGACCGCTTCGTAAAGCGAGGGAGGCACAATGACCGATTGCTCCGACGCGCAGATCATGCCGTTGTCGAAGGTCTTGGAATGAATGATCGAGTTGACGGCGAGCTTGACGTCGGCGCTGTCGTCGAGAACGGCAGGGGTGTTTCCTGCACCTACACCGATGGCGGGTTTGCCGCTGGAATAGGCGGCTTTGACCATGTTGGGGCCACCTGTGGCGAGCGTGAGGTCGGCGGTTTTCATCGCCTCGTTGCTCAATTCCACGCTCGGTGCGTCGATCCAATCAATGATGCCTTCGGGAGCACCTGCCTGTACCGCGGCTTTTGCAATGATGTGCGCCGCTTCGATGGTGCAGGCTTTGGCGCGGGGGTGGGGCGCGATCAAAATCGCGTTGCGTGTTTTCAGTGCCAGCAAGCATTTGAAAATGGCGGTTGAAGTGGGATTGGTGGTAGGGATGAGTGCCGCGATCACGCCGATCGGTTCGGCGATGCGCGTCCATCCGTACACGGGGTCGCGGTCAATGACACCGCAGGTGCGGGAATCTTTATATGCATGATAGATATACTCCGAGGCATAATGATTTTTGACGACCTTATCCTCAAGGATGCCCATTCTCGTTTCGGTGACGGCATGCTTGGCAAGCGGGATGCGCGCGTGATTGGCGGCAAGTGCCGCGGCACGAAAAACAGCGTCGACTTGTTCTTGGGAAAATGCGGCAAAACATTGTTGTGCGTCGCGAAGTCGTTTCATCGCGTCATGCAAGCGGTCGACGGAATCGATCGTTTGTCGTGTGAGAGAGGTGGACATACACATTCGCTCCTTTTTGAAAATCAGTCTGCCATAAGCATACCCACAATTGTGAATGTCTATCACATCGCGTAAAAAAACCGCATTTATTCACAAAAAATACATAGAAAAGGCTTGCCCAAAGGTTGATTTTTAAGGAAAGGCTTGCTATACTTTAAAAAAACCATGTAATCGGAGGTACAGCAATGAAGGCCAATTGGAAGCAAAACAAATACTTCCTTTCGGGATTGACGGCGTTTTTGGTCGTGGCGGCATCGATCGTCTTTTACCATTTCGCGGCGGAAATCCCCGGTATCAGCGTCATCTTTTCCAAAATCATGGGTGTATTGATGCCGTTTACTGTCGGATTGACGTTGGCATATCTTCTGTTACCTGTGTACAACGTGGTGCAACGCCCGCTTTACAAATTGCTCGGCGGCAAAAAAGAAAAGCCGCGTCGTTTTGCCAAAGCGCTTTCGAAAATTGCGGCGTCGGTTGTCGCGATGATCGTGCTTTTGGCGGTCGTAGTCGGCTTGTTGAGCATGGTTATCCCGCAGGCGTATCAAAGCGTTGCCAATTTGATCAACAACATGCCCGCCAAAACGGAAACCGCCTTGACGTGGCTTAACAATGTGTTTGCTAAATTCGGCTCCGATGACATGGCGACACAATGGATCTCGCAAGGCATTTCCAAGGCGACGGAAGGCATTGTGTCGTGGGCACAAAAAGACGTGTTGCCCAACCTGGGCAACATTGCCAAAAAAGTTTCGACCGGTGTGGTCGGTGTGTTCGGTACCGTAACCGATGTGATCGTCGGTGTTATCATCTGTTTTTACACCCTCAACAGCAAAGAAATCTTTGTTGCCCAAGCCAAAAAAGCGACCTATTCGCTGTTTAAACCTGCGACTGCGAATTATGTTGTCAACATTACACGCTATGTGCATGCAACGTTCGGTCAATTCATCAACGGCATCATTCTCGATGCGTTCATGGTGGGTACTCTGTGCTTCATCGGCATGTCGCTGTTCCGCATGCCGTATGCATTGTTGATCTCGGCGATCGTCGGTTTGTTCAATATCGTCCCGATTTTCGGCCCGATCGTGGCGGGAGTCATCGGCACCTTTTTCCTGCTTTTGGAAGATCCGATCAAAGCCGTCATCTTTTTCGTGTTTGTTTTGGTGCTCCAACAAATTGACGGCAACATCGTGGCACCGAAGATCCTCGGTGACAAAACGGGATTGCCCAGCTTTTGGGTCATTTTTGCCATCGTGGTCGGCGGTGGCTTGTTCGGGTTGCCCGGTATGGTGCTCGGCGTTCCTGCGTTTGCGGTGTTGTATGCTCTTATCGACCAATATCTTGAAAACCGCTTGAGAAAGAAAGGTCTTTCCGATCAAACCGAAGCGTTCGATGATTTGCGAGAGATCGACGAGGTGTCGGGCGAACCGAAATACGGCGTGTCGATACGGGATGTCGAGCTCCCCGAAATCCCGCCGCGTTCGTGAGATTCTGAAATCTGAATAATGATTCCGAAAAGAGGCTGCTCAAACAGCCTCTTTTTTTGTTGAAATATCGAATTTACGCGAATTTGCTACTTGATAGATATACAAATAAGTGGTATACTATATCCTGTATATCTATATCTAAAGAGATCGGGGGAGACGGTGCCGTGGAACACAAAAAAATCGACGGCATGGCGCAACAATTGTGCGATTGGTTTGATGCGGGTGCGCGCCTCCTCCCGTGGCGAATCGAGCCGACACCGTATCGGGTGTGGGTCTCGGAAATCATGCTTCAGCAAACCCGTATTGAAGCGGTGTTGCCGTATTTCGAACGGTTCATGAGCGAGCTTCCCGATGTGGCGGCACTGGCGGCGGTTGATCCCGATCGGCTGATGAAACTTTGGGAAGGTCTCGGTTATTACAGCCGAGCGCGCAACTTGCAAAAAGCGGCGACGCAAATCATGGAACGCCACGGCGGTGTGCTTCCTGCCGATTTTGAAGCCCTCCGCGCGTTGGCGGGCATCGGCGACTATACGGCGGGAGCGATCGCGTCGATCGCGTTCGGCATTCCCGTTCCCGCTGTGGACGGCAATGTGCTTCGCGTGTTGGCGCGTGTCACGGGCTTGCGTGCGGATGTGATGAAACCCGCGGTGCGAAAAGAGTTGACGTCGCTGGCGGCATCGCTTGTGCCGCATGATCGTCCCGCCTCGTTTAATCAAGGCTTGATGGAACTCGGCGAGCGTGTGTGCCTGCCGAACACAATGCCGCGTTGCGACTTGTGCCCCATTGCGGCGCATTGCGCGGTGGCAGGAACACCTGAAGCGGCGCAATTGCCGATCCGCACCCCGAAAAAACCGCGCCGTATTGAGAAAAAAACCGTCTATGTGATGCTCACCGACGAAACCCCGCGCCGCGTGCTGTTGCATAAGCGTCCGTCGAGCGGCTTGCTGGCGGGGCTGTGGGAACTTCCCAACACAGATGACGGTGCGGAATTGCCGCTTGCGTTGACGACGGTGAGTGACCGTGAACCGTTGACGGACAGTCGACATATTTTCTCGCATATCGAATGGCACATGCAAGGTGTGCTTCAAATCGTCAAACCGTCGGCATTGCCCGATGGATATGAATTTGCAGGGCTTTCGGCTCTGCAAACCGACCACGCGTTGCCGACCGCCTTTCGGGCGTATTCCCAAATGTTGCCGACGTGGTTGGGGTGTGAAAATTAAAGGAGTTTTAAAATTACTATGACTCGTGTAGCATTGGTTACCGGTGCTTCTCGCGGAATCGGGCGCGCCATTGCGCTTCGACTCGCCAAAGAAGGATACACCGTGGCGTTGAATTATTGTCAAAACGAACGCTCGGCTCTTCGCGCGGCGGAGGTGCTGTCGGCGTTCGGAAAAGAAGGTATGTTGTGCCGCGCGGATGTCACGCGTGAGCATGCGGTGCAGGAAATGGTGCGCGCGGTGGAAGACCGCCTTGGCCCGATCGATCTGCTTGTCAACAACGCAGGCATCGCCGAACAGGCTTTGTTCACCGATTTGACAGCGGCGCAATGGAAGCGCATGATGGACGTGCACGTCAACGGCGCGTTCTATACCAGTTCGGCGGTGTTGCCGTCGATGATTCGCCGCAAAAGCGGATGCATCATCAACATTGCGTCCATGTGGGGGCAAACGGGTGCTTCCTGCGAAGTACATTATTCCACCGCCAAAGCGGCACTCATCGGCATGACCAAAGCACTCGCCAAAGAAGTCGGCCCGAGCGGCATTCGCGTTAACTGCGTGTCGCCCGGCGCGATCGAAACCGACATGATGGCGGGTTTCTCGGAAGAAGATAAAGCGGCGATCGCCGACGAAACGCCGCTTGGTCGCCTCGGAAAACCCGAGGAAATCGCGGCGGCGGTCGCGTTCCTGGCTTCGGATGATGCCGCGTTTATCACCGGACAAGTGCTCGCACCCAACGGCGGCATGGTGATCTAACATGGATATCTTTAAGGAGGTTGGTTATATGAAACGAATCGGAGCAATTGTACTGGCTTTGGCGATGATGATGGGACTTGTGTCGTTGTCGAGTGTGTCGGTTTCGGCACAAGGCTCGTTTACCTATGTGACCGACTTTGATTACGCGGTGATTCGAAGCGGCGGCGTGGACGGCGCATTTGTCTACGGCGCGTACGAAAACAACGGCAAGCTGTATAAAATGGGTTTGCTTACCGCCGACGGCGAGCAAACGCGCACGGCGTGGACGGCGGACGGCTGGAATGCCCTGTTTGCACCGTCTGCGTGGAAAACGACGATTCATCACGACGCGTCGGACTTGTGTCCGTATGCCTCTTCGCATGGTGATTCGACGATTTGCCCGTATATGGATGTGTCGCTTGTGACGCTGACGAATGCGGAGTCGGGTGCGACGTTGTCGTCGTATTACATGTACAATCCCGTCAAACGTATCACGACGGGCGGCTCGTTGCATGTGTGCTGGGGTCGCTACGGATATGTGTCGCCCGAAACGCTCAAATGGGACGGTAAAAGCGACTGCGCGGCGGTGCGCGACGAAAACGGTCAGTGGGGCGTGTTTGATTTTTCCGCCGATGCGATGCTTACTGCGTATGCGTATGCGGATATGAGTGCGGTGTACGGCGAATATGCGAAGGTGTCGAACGGTACGGCATGGGGACGACTCGATTTGAGTGGTGCAACCGAAACCGTGTACAGTTACGCCTCCTCGTCGGCGTTTTCCGTCACCGAGGAATTGCGTGAGATCGCGAACGGTGTGTGGCAGGTGTTCAACGCTGACAACCAACCGATCTCGATCGAATTTTCCGCGACGAATGCAACGTGGTCTTATGAACCGACGACGCGCTTGGTGCTGAAGACCGACGCCAACGGCGAAAAAACGCTGATTGGCTTGAAAGGTACGACGGTGGCGACGTTTACGGACTCGCAAACGGTGATGTATGTGGGAGACGGCTGTTACGCCGTGGAACAATACAACGATAACGACGCGGTGGTCGGTGTGGCACTGGCGCGTGCGTCGTGCGACGAGATCATCATTCCGCCGATGATGGGGGATGTGACGCTCGACGGTGTTGTTGACAGCTGCGACACGCGTTTGTTGTTGCTCTATCTGGTGGAAATGGAAGAACTGACGGATGAGCAATCGGCGCTTGCCGATGTGACGGCAAACGCAATCGTCGACTCCGACGATGCCCGCGCGCTGATGCGCATGATGATTGAAGTTTAAAAATGACAGCGGAAGAAGAGAATGATTATGAAACGAACCGAACAATCCAATGCTCGCCGTGAGCGCGATGTGTTGATCCCGACGGTGATTGCTGTTTCGGGGATCGTTGTCGGTGTGATTTTGGTGATCGCGTCGAGCGTGATGTTGATGCAAAGCGGCGGGGGAGACGATCCTGTTGTCACAACCACCACAACGACTACCGCCACGACGACGGTTGCGTCGTCGACCGTGCTTTCGACAACGGCCACAACAACGTCAACGACCGAGGCTCCCACCACAACAACGGTTGAAATCACCACGACAACGGAAGAGCCGACCACGACAACCGAGGCAACCACGACCACAACCGCACCGCCCATGAATTACGACGACGGCGAATGGAATATGCTTCTTGTGAATCCGTGGAACGGACTCACACGAGAACAACTCGACGACGAATCGCGCTTGGTGTATGCGGAAAACGGCGAATATGTGGATGAGCGCATTTACGATCAATTGATGGCACTTATCGACGCGGCATCCGACTACGGACTCTATGTCACGTCGGGCTACCGTTCGTATGACACACAGGAATATCTGTACAACAACAAGGTTGACCGCGTCATGGCGGAAGGCTATTCGTATGAAGAATCGCTTGACATCGCCGCGACGGTTGTTGCGCGCCCCGGTACGAGTGAACATCATACGGGTCTTGCGGTCGATTTTCTCCACAATGAATGTTGGGAACTTGAGGAATACTGGGAGGACTCCGAAGCATTTGATTGGATGATGGAGCATTGCGCGGATTACGGCTTTATCCTGCGCTATCCCAAGGAAAGCCAACACATCACGGGTGTGATCTATGAGCCGTGGCATTATCGCTATGTCGGTGTGGAAGCCGCGCAAGCGATCATGAGCCAAGGCATCACATTGGAAGAGTATCTCGGAGCGTATTAACGCTTTGGTATATATGCTATCATTTTCAGAAAGGTTGAAACAACTATGCAGCTTAACGGTTCGGACATCTTGATGGAATGTCTGCTTGAGCAGGGCGTCGAAACGGTTTTCGGTTATCCCGGCGGAGCGGTACTGAACATCTATGATGCGCTTTACAAATACAGCGACCGCATCACGCATATTCTCACCGCGCACGAGCAGGGTGCCGCCCACGCGGCGGACGGCTTTGCGCGCGCGACGGGCAAAGTCGGCGTGTGCATCGCGACGTCGGGCCCCGGTGCGACCAACCTCGTAACGGGTATCGCCACGGCGTATATGGATTCGATCCCCGTCGTCGCCATCACGGGCAATGTGCCTGTTGATCAACTCGGTCGCGACTCGTTCCAAGAAATCGACATTACGGGTGTGACCATGCCCATCACGAAACACAACTTTATCGTGAAAGACGTCACCAAGCTTGCCGATACCGTGCGCATGGCGTTTGAGATCGCACAAAGCGGTCGCCCCGGCCCGGTTCTCATCGACATCCCCAAGGATGTGTCGGCGGCTGTTACGGAGTATGAAAAAGCGGGCGCATCCGTCAAGCGTGTCGTTCCCGCTCCGAAAGAAGAGCGCATCGAAAAAGCGCTCGAAATTTTGGCGACCTGCGAAAAACCGTTGATCTATTTCGGCGGCGGTGTGATTTTGTCGGGTGCCGAAGCGATTTTGGCGCGCTTTGCCAAGGAGCAAAACATTCCTGTTTGCTCGTCGATGATGGGTCTTGGCGGTTTTGATCCCGCCGATCCGCTGTGGCTCGGCATGGTCGGTATGCACGGTACGGTGGCGGCGAACCTCGCGGCGAAAGAATGCGATGCGTTGTTTGTGTGCGGCGCGCGCTTCTCCGATCGCGTGGCGGGTGACCGCACGGGCTTCGCCCCGCATGCCAAAGTGGTACATATTGACGTTGACCATGCGGAGTTTGATAAAAACGTGACGGCGACGGTGCGCGTCGGCGGCGAACTGTCGACGGTGCTTGAAGCGCTGTGCGATCGCAGTGAACCGCATACGCATGCGGCGTGGTGCGAGACGGTCGTGTCGCGCAAAAAAAGCGTTCCCGCTCCGTTGCAGGGTGCAGACGACCTGCCCAATCCTCGTGTGATTTTGGAAACGCTTCGCCGCTTGGTGGATGATGACACCGTCATCGCCACCGATGTCGGTCAACACCAAATGTGGACGGCACAGCACTTTGAGGTGCGCCGTCCCCGCAAACTGCTCACGTCGGGCGGTCTGGGCACGATGGGTTACGGCATGGGTGCTGCGATCGGCGCACAATGCGGCACGAACAACAAGCGCACCGTCCTCATCACAGGCGACGGTAGCTTCCACATGAATTGCAACGAATTGGCGACCTTGGCGTCGTACAACCTGCCTGTGACCGTGCTCGTGTTTGATAACCGCGTGCTCGGTATGGTGCGGCAATGGCAAAAAGTGTTCTACGGTCGCCGTTTCTCGGCAACCGATCCCGAGCGCAAGACCGATTTTGTGAAACTTGCGAACGCGTACGGATGCGAAGGCTTGTACATGAACACCGCTTCGGAAATCGAGTCGGTTCTCAAGCAAGCGCTGTCGGCGGACGGCCCTGTTGTCGTCGATTGCCGTTTGTCCAAAGATGTCAACGTGTTGCCGATGATCCCGCCCGGCAAAACGGTTGACAGCATGATCGACATGATGGAGGAGGAATAAGCCGATGAGTACAACCAAACAAGCCTTTTCCGTCTTGGCGGATAACCATCCCGGTGTTCTTTTGCGTGTAACGGGTCTGTTTTCCCGTCGCGGCTTCAACATCGATTCGCTCGTTGCTTGTAATACCGAAAATCCTGACGTCTCCCGTATCACGGTTGTCGTGACGGGTGACGAGGGCATCTTCTCTCAAGTCATTCGTCAGCTGTTTAAGCTCGAAGAAGTCATCAAGGTTGAAATGTTGGCTCTTGACGATTGCACGGCAAGTGAGTTGTTGCTCGTCAAAGTATCCGCCGCCGACAACAAAGTACGCACATCGCTGCTCAAATTGGTGCAATCTTACGGCGGTCGCGTGCTCGACATCGGCGAATGCACCGTCACGGTTGAGTTGACGGGCGAAACCACCGAACTTGACAATTTTATCAACGGCATTGAGTCGTTTGGTATTTGTGAAATGGCGCGAACGGGTGTCACCGTGTTGCAACGCGGCGACACCACCATTCACGATTATAGTATTTAAAGGAGATGACTCTTATGGGCATGACAATGACACAAAAGATCCTTGCCGCTCACGCGGGACTTGACAGCGTGGTCGCAGGACAACTCATCGAGGCGCAACTCGATCTTTGCCTCGGTAACGACATCACCGCCCCCGTTGCGATCAACGAGTTTGAGCGCGCGGGTGCTACCTCGGTGTTTGACCGCACCCGCATCGCGTTGGTGATGGATCACTTCACCCCGAACAAAGACATCAAAGCCGCGCAACAAGTTAAGCGCACCCGTGAGTTTGCGGGCAAATACGACATCGTTAACTTCTTCGATGTCGGACGCATGGGCATCGAGCATGCGCTTTTGCCCGAGCAGGGTCTTGTCGGCCCCGGCGATTGCATCATCGGCGCGGACAGCCACACCTGCACCTACGGCGCGCTCGGCGCATTCTCGACGGGTGTCGGCTCGACCGACCTCGCCGCCGGCATCGCGACAGGTAAAACGTGGTTTAAAGTGCCCTCTGCGATCAAAGTGGAGCTCAAAGGCGAACTCCAACCGTTCGTCAGCGGCAAGGACGTCATCCTGCATTTGATCGGTCAGATCGGCGTGGACGGCGCACTCTATCGTTCGCTCGAATTTGTCGGCGAAGGCGTGAAAGCGCTGTCGATGGATGACCGCCTTTGCATCGCCAACATGGCGATCGAAGCGGGCGCCAAAAACGGCATTTTCCCCGTGGACGATGTGACGCTGGCGTATTGCAACGATCGCTTTAAGCGTGAAATCCGCGTGTTTGAAGCGGACGAAGACGCGGTCTATGACGAGACCGTCGTGATCGATCTGAATACGCTTCGTCCGACGATCGCGTTCCCGCACCTCCCCGAAAATACCAAGACGATCGACGAATGCGCGGGTGCCGTGCAGATCCATCAAGTCGTCATCGGCTCTTGCACCAACGGTCGCATCGAAGACATGCGCGCCGCCGCCGAAGTGCTCAAAGGCAAAAAGGTGGCAAACGGTGTGCGTTGCATCATCATTCCCGCGACCCAAGAGATTTGGAAGCAATCGATGCACGAAGGCCTGTTCGACATCTTCATCGATGCGGGCGCTGTGGTGTCGACCCCGACCTGCGGTCCCTGCCTCGGCGGTCACATGGGCATCCTCGCCGCTGGCGAAAAATGCCTTTCCACCACGAATCGCAACTTCGTAGGCCGCATGGGCCATGTGGAATCAGAAGTCTACCTGTGCAGCCCGGCCGTAGC
>JAZTZV010000087.1:0-2078 GCA_045637645.1 Acutalibacteraceae bacterium
CCGCTTCGGCGGCGTTGCCGACCGTGACGGCATTGCCCCTCGGGAGTTCGATGCCGCTCCCCGACGACGTCAGTGCCGCGACTTTATCTTTCATTTCCAGCACAATGCGTTGCGCCAGTTTCGGGCCGACGCCCTGCGCGCGGGTGAACGCTTTGTGATCACCCGACGCGGCGGCAAGCGCGACTTGATCGGGCGACAGTTCCGACAGCACCGCGATCGCCGCCTTCGGGCCGACGCCCGTGACGGTGAGCAGTTGCTTGAAGCATTCGAGTTCCTTTTGCTCGGCAAAGCCGAACAACTCGATCGCATCCTCGCGCACATCCATCATCGTGAACAACATCGCTTCCGCGCCGAGTTTGGGCAGACGGCGCGCCGTGTTC
Organism: Acutalibacteraceae bacterium; assembly: GCA_045637645.1. Lineage (GTDB taxonomy): Bacteria > Bacillota > Clostridia > Oscillospirales > Acutalibacteraceae > RGIG1959. The sequence continues at coordinate 381 of JAZTZV010000087.1, forward strand.
ATCGTGATGCGGCAACGAAAGCCGACACCGCCGCAACAAATCACCGCGACGTTGGGCTCGAGATGGATCAATTCGCCTTTGACACTGTATAACATAATTCGTTTCCCTCATTTCAATGTTGCCGCGCGTATGCACGGCGAAAGGATTTGTCGCGCCGTGCGCGACCTTGCCTCTCCCTATGGGAGAGGTGGCAAAACCGCAGGTTTTGACGGAGAGGGCTGTCGTTCAATGCTGCCGCGCGTGCGCAACATTATCCCATCAATCGTTGTTTGATTTCCGACGCACCGCTTTGCGCGTGGCAAATCGCGACGGCGAGCGCGTCCGCCGTATCGTCGGGGCGGGGCGCCTCCTTCAAGCGAAGCAACCGGCGGGTCATTTCCATCACCTGCGGTTTTTCCGCTTTGCCGTAGCCTGCGACGGCACTTTTGACCTGCATGGGGGTGTATTCAAACACCTTGACGCCCGCTTGCTCGGCGGCAAGCAGGATCACACCGCGCGCTTCGCACACCTGCACGGCGGTGGTTTTGTTGCTGGAAAAATAGAGTTTTTCGATCGCGACGGCATCGGGTTTGAGTTTTTCAAGAAGTGTCACGGTGTCGCGATAAATCTGCAGGAGGCGGTGGTTAAACGGGGTGTGGGCTTCGGTCGTGATCGCGCCGAAGCAAAGCGGCACATACCGCCCGCGTTCATAGCGAATCGCGCCCCAGCCGACGATTGCAAAGCCGGGATCGATCCCCAAAATCACCATTCCTGCCGCCTCGTTTCCCAAAATAAGGTATAGTTATCGATTATCTGTTATATCATAGCACATTTGTTCTCAAAACGCAATCCTTATCTCGTGGAATCGGACGGATTATTTGTTTGAAATTTTTTTGCATTTTGGACTGTTTTTTTCGTTGTATTCGCGTTATAATGAAGGTATCTTTACGGGAGGTGGCGCGTCGTGTCGGAACGGTTGATTTTTCACGTGGATGTCAACAGCGCGTTTCTGTCGTGGGCGGCGGTCGAACAACTCCGATCGGGCGGCACCGATTTGCGCGATATTCCCGCCGCCATCGGCGGTGACCGCGACTCCCGCACAGGCATCATCCTCGCCAAATCCATCCCCGCCAAACGCTTCGGCGTCAAAACGGGCGAACCCGTGGCGATGGCGCTTCGCAAATGCCCCCACCTCACCCTTGTCAAACCCGACTTCAAGCTCTATCTCGCGCAATCCCGCGCGTTTGTCGACATTTGTCGCGATTTCGCGCCCGTCGTCGAGCAATATTCCATCGACGAATGTTTTCTCGACATGAGCGGCACGCATCTCATTTATCCCGACCCTATCGCCGCGGCACATCAACTCAAACAACGCATTTTTGATACGCTCGGATTCACCGTCAACATTGGCATCGGGCCGAACAAGTTGCTCGCCAAAACGGCGGGCGATTTCGAAAAACCCGACAAGGTGCACACGCTGTTTTTGCACGAAATCGAGCAAAAGTTGTGGCCGCTTCCCGTGGAAAACCTCGTCGGTGTCGGCAGTTCGACCGCTGAAAAACTGCATCGCTGTTGCATCAAAACGGCGGGCGACTTGGCGCGCATCGCGCCGAACAACTTAAAAGCCATCGTCGGCAACAGCCACGGCGAAGCCCTGCACCGCTACGCATTCGGCATCGACGACAGCCCCGTGCTCGCCGTCCCCGAAGAGGCGAAAGG
>JAZTZV010000088.1:0-5661 GCA_045637645.1 Acutalibacteraceae bacterium
GGATTTGTCTTCCTAAGACCGCTTGGCCTCCGACTTCTGCGGGACGATTCGTCTTCTCCTCGACGACCCGCGTTGTCGCGAGGCAACGGTCGTCCGCAAGAACGACAAACGGCACCGATTTCAGAAACTACCGATACGGCGGGCAGAGTCTGCCCGCCCTACGGACACGCCATAGGTTTGTGTTCACCACCTCCCCTTGCTTCAAGGGAGGCTTGCGCTTGAAACCCCGAACAAAAAAACAGAGCCGTTCGGATGAACGGCTCTGTTTGAGACACATTATTCGGCAGACTCGTCGGCGTTGTCATCGGCCAGCATGCTACGAAGCGCCGTGACATAAGGCGAATCGTCGGAAGCATGAGTGTTGATGACTTCGATATCGGAGTACTGCGGGATGCCGGTACCGGCAGGCACAAGCTTACCGATGATGACATTTTCCTTCAGGCCAAGGAGCGGATCGACCTTGCCTTTGATGGCGGCTTCGGTCAAGACGCGCGTCGTCTCTTGGAAGGACGCGGCGGACAGGAAGCTGTCGGTCGCGAGAGCGGCCTTGGTGATACCGAGCAGGACGGGCGAGCAGGTCGCCTCGCGCAGGTGAACCTCACCCGCATCGATGCGAGCGCGCACGCGCGCGTTCTCTTTGTCCACTTCGGCGCGATCAATGAGAGCGCCGCTGAGCAGATAGGTGTCACCCGAATCCTCGACGCGAACCTTACGCATCATTTGGCGAACGATGACCTCAACGTGCTTATCGTTGATGTCAACCGCCTGCATGCGGTAGGTGTGCTGCACTTCTTGGATGAGGTAGTTTTGCACCGCGAGAGGACCGCTGATCGCGAGCACATCGGCGGGGTTGATCGAACCCTCGGTGATGCGGTCGCCCTTCTTGATGACATCGCCTTCTTGCACGCGTTTACGCGAGCCGAAGGGAATCACATAACTGCGTTGATCAAGCTCGCCGTCTTTGTTGTTCGTAACAATGACGAGTTGCTTTTTCTTGTCTTCGCCGAAGCTGACCACACCGTCGATCTCACTGATGATCGCGAGGTGCTTGGGCTTACGGGCTTCGAACAATTCTTCAACACGCGGCAAACCTTGCGTGATGTCTTCCGCCGATGCAACACCGCCGGTGTGGAACGTACGCATGGTCAACTGGGTACCGGGTTCGCCGATGGACTGCGCGGCGATGATACCGACCGCTTCGCCGATCGCGACAGGCTCAACGGTTGCAAGGTTCGCACCGTAGCAGTGAGCGCAGACACCGTGTTTCGCTTCGCAAGTCAACACCGAGCGAATGTTGATGCGTTCGACGCCGTATTGGTTGGCGATGATATCGGCTTCTTTCTCGGTCATCATCACGTCGCGGCTGACAACCACTTCGCCGGTCTGCGGATCGCAGAAGTCTTCGGCGAGATAACGGCCGACCAGACGCTCGGAGAGCGGCTCGATCATTTCCTTGCCGTCCTTAATGTCGTACACTTCGATGCCGCGATGCGTGCCGCAATCGTGCTCACGGATGATCACGTCTTGCGAAACGTCAACCAGACGACGGGTCAAGTAACCCGAGTCAGCGGTACGAAGAGCGGTATCGGCAAGGCCTTTACGCGCACCACGCGACGAAATGAAGTATTCCAAAATGTTCAGACCTTCACGATAGTTCGCACGAATCGGAATTTCGATGGTACGACCGGAGGTGTTGGCGATAAGACCGCGCATACCGGCGAGCTGACGGATCTGAGCGATACTACCACGAGCGCCCGAATCGGACATCATGAAGATCGGGTTGTAGGGATCCATGTTCTTGTTCAGCGCCGCGGTAACCTTATCGGTGGTGGCGGTCCAGGTCTCGATGACACGGCGATAACGATCGTCGTCGCTCATAAGACCCTTGTTGTACATCGCGGTGATGCGGTCGATCATGGTCTCCGCTTCGGCGATGAGTTCTTTCTTCTCGGGCGGGATGGACGCGTCGCACACAGCAACGGTCAGCGAGCCTTGAGTCGAATATTTATAGCCTTGGTTCTTGACCGCATCAAGAACTTCGGAGGTGAGCGCCGCGCCGTGCACTTGGATGCACTTCTCGACGATCTTGGAAAGTTGCTTCTTGCCAACCTTGAAGTCGATCTCGTAGAGGAAGCGGTTTTCGGGGACCGAACGATCCACAAAGCCGAGATCCTGCGGGATGGAACGGTTGAAGATGATGCGACCGATGGTGGTTTCCACCAAGCGGCTTTGCATCACACCGTCGATCTCCATCGTGCGACGCACGCGGATCTTGGAGTGCAGACCGATCACTTTCTCGTGATACGCCATCATCGCCTCGTTCTCGTCCTTGAAGGCTTTGCCTTCGCCGGGCTCACCGGGCTTCTCGATGGTCAAGTAGTACGAACCGAGCACCATATCCTGTGTCGGCACCGCCACAGGCTTACCGTCGGAGGGTTTCAAGAGGTTGCCCGCCGCGAGCATCAGGAAGCGAGCTTCCGCTTGTGCTTCGGCAGAAAGCGGCACGTGCACAGCCATCTGGTCGCCGTCGAAGTCGGCGTTGAACGCCGTACAAACGAGCGGGTGAAGCTTAATGGCACGACCTTCGACCAACACGGGCTCAAACGCTTGGATACCGAGACGGTGAAGCGTCGGCGCACGGTTGAGCATGACGGGATGGTCTTTGATCACGATTTCGAGCGCGTCCCACACTTCGGGATGCACACGCTCGACCATCTTGCGAGCGGTCTTGATGTTGCCCGCCGCACCGATCTCGACAAGGCGTTTCATAACGAACGGCTTGAAGAGCTCGAGAGCCATCTCCTTGGGGAGACCGCATTGATACATTTTGAGTTCCGGACCGACAACGATAACCGAACGACCCGAATAGTCAACGCGCTTACCGAGCAGGTTTTGACGGAAGCGGCCTTGCTTACCCTTGAGCATGTCGGACAAAGATTTCAGCGGACGGTTGTTCGGGCCCGTCACGGGACGACCGCGACGACCGTTATCGATGAGCGCATCGACCGCCTCTTGAAGCATACGCTTTTCGTTGCGAACGATGATATCGGGAGCACCGAGCTCAAGGAGCTTGCGCAGACGGTTGTTACGGTTGATCACGCGGCGATACAAATCGTTGAGGTCGGAGGTCGCGAAACGACCGCCGTCGAGCTGCACCATCGGACGAATGTCGGGCGGAATGACCGGCAGGACGTTGAGAACCATCCATTCGGGGCGGTTGCCCGACAAGCGGAAGGACTCAACAACTTCGAGGCGCTTGACAAGGCGCGCACGTTTTTGACCGGTCGCTTCTTCGAGTTCCTTTTTCAAGGACTCGGACAATTCCTCAAGATCGATCTCAGCGAGAAGCTTTTGGATGTATTCCGCGCCCATGCCGGCATCGAAATCGTCTTCCCACTTGTCGCGAAGATCGCGATATTCTTTATCGGAGAGGATTTGCTTTTTGTGGATCTCCTTGATGCCGCCGTCGTCGACAACGATATACGAGGAGAAATAGAGCACTTGCTCCAAATGGCGAGGCGAGATATCAAGGAGCAGACCCATGCGAGAGGGAATGCCCTTGAAATACCAAATGTGGGACACGGGAGCGGCAAGCTCAATATGGCCCATGCGCTCACGGCGAACCTTCGCGCGCGTCACTTCGACACCGCAACGTTCGCAAACCTTGCCTTTATAGCGGATACGCTTATACTTTCCGCAATGGCATTCCCAGTCCTTGTTCGGGCCAAAGATGCGCTCGCAGAACAGACCGTCACGCTCGGGTTTGAGCGTGCGGTAGTTGATCGTTTCGGGCTTGGTGACCTCGCCGTGCGACCATTCATCGCGAATCTGCTCGGGGGAGGCAAGACCGATCTTAATCGAATCAAATACATTGAAATCCATCATGTGTTTCGCCCTCCCTATTCTTATTCATCATCGTCGCCGAAGGACAACATATCGCCGAACAAATCGTCGGTATCAAAGCTGTCTTCGTCGACTTCTTCCACGCCGTAGCCGGTGAGTTCATTCTCATCGGTGACCGTGCGGAACACTTCGTCATCCACAGGTGCAAGACCCATGTCATCATCCTCAAAGGTTTGGCTCAGGTCGATCACTTCTTGGTACTTGTTGAGCACCTTGATGTCAAGACCGAGCGATTGCAATTCTTTCACAAGCACCTTGAAGGACTCGGGGATACCCGATTGCGGGACGTTGAGACCCTTGACGATGGACTCGTAGGTCTTCACGCGGCCCGTCATATCGTCGGACTTCACGGTGAGGATTTCTTGCAAGGTGTACGCCGCACCGTAAGCCTCGAGCGCCCAGACTTCCATTTCGCCGAAACGTTGGCCGCCGAACTGGGCTTTACCGCCGAGAGGCTGTTGGGTCACGAGCGAGTACGGACCGGTCGAACGGGCGTGGATCTTATCGTCGACCAAGTGGTGCAGTTTGAGGAAGTACATATAACCGACGGTGACGGGGTTGTCGAACGGTTCGCCGGTGCGACCGTCAAACAATTGCGTCTTACCGTTGCGGTTTTTGCCCGCTTGCTCAAGCAGCTCTTGAATGTCTTGTTCGTGAGCGCCGTCGAAAACGGGAGTCATCACTTTAAAGCCGAGCGCCGCCGCGGCATAGCCGAGGTGCACTTCAAGAACCTGACCGATGTTCATACGAGACGGAACACCGAGGGGGTTCAACACAATGTCAAGCGGACGACCGTCGGGCAGGAACGGCATATCCTCGCTCGGGAGGATGCGGGAAACGACACCCTTGTTACCGTGGCGACCCGCCATCTTATCGCCGACGCTGATCTTACGTTTTTGTCCGATCTAGCAGCGCACGCCCATGTTGACGCCGGGGCTGAGTTCATCGCAGTTCTCGCGGGTGAAGACCTTGACGTCCACCACGATGCCGTACTCGCCGTGCGGCACATGGAGAGAGGTGTCACGCACTTCACGCGCTTTTTCGCCGAAGATGGCGCGCAGTAAGCGCTCTTCAGCGGTCAGCTCGGTCTCGCCCTTCGGGGTCACCTTACCGACCAGAATATCACCCGAGCGGACTTCCGCACCGATGCGGATGATGCCGCGCTCGTCGAGGTCTTTCAGCGCATCTTCGCCGACGTTGGGGATGTCGCGCGTGATTTCCTCGGGACCAAGCTTCGTATCGCGGGATTCGACTTCATATTCCTCAATGTGGATCGAGGTGAAGACGTCGTCACGGACAATCTTTTCGTTGATGAGAACGGCGTCCTCGTAGTTATAACCTTCCCAGGTCATGAAGCCGATGAGCACGTTCTTACCGAGTGCGATCTCACCGTTGCAGGTCGCGGGGCCGTCCGCGATCACGTCGCGCTCCTCCACGTGTTGACCGACTTCCACGACGGGACGTTGGTTCACGCAGGTGCCTTGGTTGGAACGCGAGAACTTGAGGATCTCGTAGGTATCGATGTTGCCGTTGTCGTCGCGGCGCACCATGACGCGGTCAGCCGACACAGCGGTGACGGTACCGGCGGTCTTCGCCAGCACGCAGACGCCCGAGTCGACGCCTGCTTTGTATTCCATACCGGTGCCGACGATGGGCGACTCGGTCTTGAGAAGCGGCACGGCTTGACGTTGCATGTTCGAGCCCATGAGCGCACGGTTGGCGTCATCGTTCTCGAGGAAGGGAATCATCGCCGTTGCG
>JAZTZV010000089.1:0-3409 GCA_045637645.1 Acutalibacteraceae bacterium
CTCCATAAAAAACCCCCCGCCCCTGTTTCCGGAGGGCACCCCCGACGGCGGTTTTCGTTTGTTGCGTGCGGTGTTGACATTTAAGAGGCGCGGTTATATACTGGGGATAAGAAAATCTGCGCGATTTGTTGCGCAAGGGTATGAAATAAGAAAGGTGACATGCGTCATGCAAAACCAAGCGTCCTATTTTTGCAATCGCGAGTGCGAATATTTTCCTTGCCATCCTTTGAAAGAGGACGCAGATTTCAATTGCTTGTTTTGCTTTTGCCCGCTGTATAGCATGAAGGATTGCGGCGGCAATTTCGGTTACACAGAGCAGGGAATTAAGGATTGCTCAGCGTGCCTGTTGCCTCACCACCCCGAAAATTATTCATATATACTCGAGAAAATCGGAGGGAAAGCGAATGAAAACTTATCTGAATGAGTTTTTTCAAAATGGCTCGTACGATCCTGCCGATGCCGCCTATTTGTCGGAGTCGCTTGAGCAAATTATGGCGAACGAAACCGCTTCCCGATGTTTTTTGCAAGCCGCGGATGAGTATGAGAAAGATGCGTGTGATTACGCACGCTTGATCGTGCTTGCCGACGAAGCAGCACGGTGTGTGGACATGCATGAATACACCGCCGAATTGCTGGTGTATATCTGTTTGTCAAAACGGCTTCGAGAGCGGTATCGTGAGCGGGGAATCGACGAGGCGATTTTTTGGAACTCCATGCTCGATTTGCGCTATAAACTGGAGGAGTGTAAAACGGTTAAGGGCGTACGCGGAAGTTTTGTGGCGTCGTGGTTTGAAGGCTTTTTCAATCTGACACGTTTCGCGCTTGGGCGGTTGCAATTTGAACTCGTGCCGTTCGGACACACCTATGAAAAAGACGGCAAACGCTTGCATCCCGACAGCAAGGTCATCAACGTTCACATCCCGCGCACAGGAACACCCCTTGCTCCTGTCGAAGTCGAGAAAGCATACGCTCAAGCGGCGGTGTTTTTTGCCGATCAAATCAAGGGTGACATCGCGTTTGTGTGCTATTCGTGGTTGCTCTATCCCGAGAATGAAGCGATCCTCGGTCCAACGAGTAACATTGTGCAATTTATGAAACGGTACGACGTTTTCAAATCGGGTGTCGACAAAAACAAGGCGGATTTATGGCGGTTATTTGACACCGACGAAAGTCATCCCGACCGTTTGCCGACCGATACATCGGCAAGACGGCAATACGTCGCGCATATCAAAGCGGGTGGCAAACTCGGTTGGGGATACGGCGTGTTTTTTGCGCATTGACATCGTGTTGGAAAAGGATTATACTGTATATAGTCATTTTTTATATTATGAGGGGTAAGGTGATCAATGATGTACATGGACGAATACAAACGTTGGCTCGCGGCGGATTTGGAAGACGCCAAATTGAGCGATGAACTCAAAGCGATCGAGGGTCAAGACGACGAGATCAAAGAGCGTTTTGCTGTGGCGCTGACGTTCGGCACGGCAGGTCTGCGCGGCGTTCTCGGCGCGGGCACCAACCGCATGAACATTTACGTTGTTCGTCAAGCGACGCAAGGTCTTGCCAACTGGGTCAAAACCCAAGGCGGCAATCAACTCGTTGCCGTGTCCTATGACAGCCGCATCAACTCCGATGTGTTTGCCAAAGAAACGGCGTGCGTGCTTGCCGCCAACGGCATCAAAGTACGCCTTTACGATGCGCTGATGCCCGTTCCCGCGTTGTCGTTTGCCACGCGTTATTATGAGGCGAACGCCGGTGTCATGGTCACGGCGTCTCACAACCCCGCAAAATATAACGGCTACAAAGCCTACGGCCCCGACGGTTGCCAAATGACCGACGATGCCGCGGCTGTCGTGTATGCCGAGATTCAAAACACCGATATTCTCACCGGTGCCAAAACGATGGCGTTTGAGGATGCTCTCGCAAGCGGTATGATCGAATACGTCGGCGATGACTGCAAAGAAGCGCTCTACGACGCGATCAAGGGTTGCGCGGTGCGCCCCGGTGTGTGCAAAACGGCAGGCCTCAAGCTGGTCTATTCGCCTTTAAACGGCAGTGGTCTTGTGCCTGTCATGCGCGTGCTTCAAGACATCGGCATCGACGACATCACCATCGTTCCCGAACAAAAGGATCCCGACGGCAACTTCCCGACCTGCCCCTATCCGAACCCCGAAATTTTTGAGGCGTTGAAACTCGGCTTGGAACTCGCGCAAAAGATCGATGCCGATCTGATGCTTGCGACCGACCCCGACGCTGACCGCGTGGGCATTGCGATGCGTTGTCCCGACGGCTCGTATGAGCTTGTCAGCGGCAACGAAGTCGGTGTGTTGCTTTTGGATTACATCTGCGAAGGTCGCCTCGAAAAAGGCACGATGCCCAAGAACCCCGTGGCGGTCAAGAGCCTTGTCTCGACACCGCTTGCCGATGCGGTCGCTGAAAACTACGGTGTTGAAATGCGCAATGTGCTGACGGGCTTCAAGTGGATCGGCGATCAAATCGCCAACCTCGAAGCGGACGGCGAGGTCGAACGCTTCATCCTCGGCTTCGAAGAATCCTACGGCTATCTCGCGGGCCCCTATGTCCGCGATAAGGACGCTGTCATCGGCTCGATGCTGATTTGTGAAATGGCGGCGTATTACCGCTCGATCGGATCGTCCGTGAAAGAGCGTCTCGAAGCGATCTACGCCAAATACGGACGCTATCTCAACAAGGTCGACTCGTTCGAATTCCCGGGCTTGAGCGGCATGGACAAAATGGCGGGCATCATGAAATCGCTTCGCCAAACGCCTCCTGCGGAACTCGGCGGCTACAAAGTCGTGAAAGTCACCGACTACACGAAGACCGAAGAAACGGGTCTGCCGTCGGCGGATGTTCTTGTGTTCGGTCTAGAAGGCGGCGCGACGGTGATCGTTCGTCCGTCGGGCACCGAGCCGAAGATCAAGACCTATTTCACTACGCTCGGCAAAGATCTTCAAGAGGCGCAAGCGCAAAAGGACGTTCTGTCCGCGGCGCTCAAACCTTTGCTTGCTTAAATTGTATAACAAAAATCGCCCCGCGCATTTGCGTGAGGCGATTTTTTTATGGTTTGCAAGTGCCGCACGGGGAATATCCGCTTTCGATCAATTCTTCGCGAGTGGCGCCGCTTTCGGCGCGATGCTCGTCGGAGATACTGTTTGCGTAACGGCAGGTGAGAAGATGAAACTTCTTGGAGTTGGTGTTGAGGATGAAGGTGACGACGATCACTTCGTCGTCTGCGGGAGGTGCGTCGCCGTCGGCGTGGTTTTCACCCGTGGCGTAGTCGATGACAACACCGCTTTGTACGTTGAAGCAAAACACATAAAAGCAAATGCCGTCGCCGTCGTCTTCCACAAGTCGGAGGCCAAGCGGTCTTAGGAAGACAAATCCTTGA
>JAZTZV010000090.1:0-13371 GCA_045637645.1 Acutalibacteraceae bacterium
GTGATAACAATATCGCTCTCTTGCTCTTTACATACAATATGGTCAAAATCCGTTCCGTACAATCTTTGGCAACAATCCAACACTTCATTCAGCACCGTTTCGTGCAACACTGTGGGTACTGGTGTTTGATCCGAAAAACCTCTTGCCGCAAAACGCGGAAGAAATCCATCTTTTAAAGCTGTTTCACGAACCCCACTTTGTAGGATAATAGTTTGCAAACGCGCAGAGAACAACCGCCTGCAAACAGCATCACGATCAAACGACCAACTGTATTTGGTTGGCGTTACGCCATGCGTTTGTAAGCGTTTCCAATACTCGCTATAGATGAAAGATACAATGTCATTATAGGTAGCATTATCAAGCGTAGCCTCCTGTTGTCCCGGTGCATCGTCAAGGCATACAAACACACCTCCCGGTTTCAACACACGATAGATTTCTTTGATTACCATTTCGGGAGTAGAGATCAGATGTAATACGCTGTTGGCAATCACGCAATCCACGCTGTGATCCGCAAGCGGTATTTCCAAAGCATTCATACGGCAAAGGGTGACGGTATCAAGCGACACGCCGTTATGCGCTGCCTTATCTTGCAACAATCGCAACATTGCATTGGAAATATCACCCGCAATTACGCGTGTGCCATGACCGGCAAGTGGAACGGTCAAGCAACCGTCACCGCATCCCAAATCGAAAAGAACGCCATTGGCAGTTATGCGGGATACTTCATCTGCAATCTTTCTGTCGTGCTCGTCGATTCGGTATGCCCGTTCACCGGAATAGGCTTTTCCAATATGCTCATAACCGATGTATTGCTGTTCGCCATCCGTTACGATATCCGGCGCATCGGACAATTGCCATATTCCGTTTTGCTTTTCAATTTCATGACCACATAGACAGGCGGGCAGATTAAAGGAACGTTTGCAATGTGGGCAGAGAAACATGATTAATCCTCCCGCTCATTGACATAGACGCTGACAATGTCAAGTGTTTCTACGGGTAACGCGCCCTCCATGACAGCCGCTTCGATTTGGCTGATCAGATATTCCGCGTGAGGTAGCAACGGCTTGATTAAGCGCCAGTCAAGATCATGTGACAGGATCTTTTCAAAGATCACCGCTTTTGAAGCCGTATCCAAAAACGGCAATAGCATAGACAACAATGCTTCATCGGCGGTGTTGATCGTGATTGAATCCATCAAATCTTGTATGGTGTCACTGCCTAAGTATTCCGCAAGGCTGACCAAATGCGAAATATCAATACCGTCTTTCTTGAAATTTGCGGCAAGACGATCCAGTACGCTCGGCTTTAAGAACGGTGCCAACTGTACAATATCGTCGATAGAGTCAGCAACAATCTCGGTGTCACCGGTTACGGCTTGCTTCAAAATATGGGCTTCACCTTCGGTCGGCTCTCCTGCTCGAATCAGCGTGTCTACGGTCACGTGAAAGAGATCGGCTATGTTGATCAATATAGCAATATCGGGAAAGCTGTCGCCGCGTTCGTAATTGGATACAGACTGCCTCGTCACACCAAGCTGATCGGCAAGTGCCGATTGTGTCATATCCGCCTCTTTGCGAAGCTTTGATATAAAGCTACCGAATTTACGGGTATCAAACATAACATCACCTCCGCTCTCATTATATAAAAAGCAAAGTGAGTGCGCAAGCAAAGATTGCTTGCGCGGAACGTTCAACGCCTCGTTTAGTATTTCAATCAAAATTCAACAACGCGGTCATTGCGTGTGACGATAAAGTTCGGTATAATGATAGCAGAACAAGCGCTTGTCAGACTGGAACAGGAGAGAGTGATATGACGATTCAAATAGCGAAAACGATGCGTGAGCTTCGCACATCCAAACAAAACACACAGGAACAATTAGCTTCTCATCTGGGCGTGACAGTACAAGCGGTTTCCAAATGGGAGCGTGGCGAGGGCTACCCCGATATTGCCTTGCTTCCGTCGATTGCCTCTTTCTATGGCGTGTCGGTTGATCATCTGCTCGGTGTGGACGAAACGGTGAAAGAGGAAAAACTCACAGAGTATAGACTCAAAAGCCAATCAAGCACCATGACAACGACCGCCCGCTTGAAGCTGTGGCGAGAAGCCTATGCCCAGTTTCCGAACGAGCCGTTCGTTCTTCACAATCTCGCATGGGCGCTTCGTCGGGATAACCTTGCCGACAATGCCGATGAAATTCAAAAGCTGTCCGAACGGCTTTTAAAAGAAGCCACGCAAAGCGGTGAATATTTCGGTGCGATCAATAATCTGTGCCGCATATATGCTCTCAGGGGTGATATGGATACTGCCAAACACTATGCTTCGATGGCAGGGAGGTATATCGGTACGGAAAATCAGCTGATGATCCGTATTTTAGAGGGTGACGAAGCGGCAAGCTTCTGTCATTGGAACATACAAACACTTACCGACTTGATCGCTGACAACGCGGATGTGATGCTGAAAAAAGGCACATTTACAAACGAAGAACAACTTGCCGTTGTGAAACGAATTGTCGACCTGTTTGATCTTATGTTTACCGATGAGGATTGCAGCTTGTACCGCATGAGAGCTTGTGCGTGGGCAATGAAGCTGGCAACCTGCTATGCACAGAAGGAAGATGCAGAAAGCACCCTTCATTGGATCGAACAAGCGTGGCGACACGCCGAAGCGTATGACAAGTTTTTGAGCGACGGAAACGCCGTTTCCAAAGAAAGTTTACCGCATCTCGCCGTTCAAAACCATCTCAAGGAGAAGGTAAAAAACGATCTTGATAAACCTTGCTTTGCCTTTCTCGGTGCAGCCAAAGATCGCATTTGCGAAGGAGGTTGAGAGTGGTGCAACAGGAATAGTATTTACCGACTATGTGCCGCGAATGATTTGCGAGATGTAAATAAGCAACACCCGCCGTGGGAGTAATCCCACGGCGGGTGTTGACTTCTTATTCGGTTAATGGCATTATGATTTGATTTTCTCACGCAATGACTATAAATCCTACAGAAATTCTTTCATTCCATCGTATACTTCGCAAGGTGCGAAAGAACATCGCTGTTTTGCACCCATCCTTGCACACATTCTACACTCGACTCTCCCGAACCCGAACGGCCAAACGACCATCCTTCCAGAGGGAGTTCATCCAGCAGCGGGGATGTCAGATGATACTGTTCATATGTGTCGAAAAGCTCGTCCATCTTACGGGCGTGATGCATTGCTTCACGAATATGTGCAATCGCGCGTTCATCATCTCCTGCGTGTCCCGCTTCTCTTGCTTCCAAGTATGCGATTCGATACAAGTCGTAGTGAAAACCGTAAACATTCTCGTCAGGGATCATGGCTTTGATGATCGCCTTTGCCGCTTTATACGAATACGGTTCGTCGGCATATCCGTACCACACCAACTTTTGTACCAAATGGTAAAGATGTGTATACAGATAGCTTTGCTGTTGCCGACGCTTTTCAACACCCGTCGAACATCTGACAATCAATTGTTGTTTTTCGTCCTGAGAAAAAGGTGATGCCGGATACTGATCGGCATACCTCTTTGCTTCATCATATAATCCCTTTTCACAAAGTCTCGCTACGACACCCGGAATGGCGCGTGCTTTAATGCTGTCATCATCCGTCTGTTTCAATACGATCAAAAATGTATCAAGTGCTTTGTCAAGTAAAGCCTCATTCTTTATAACAGCCCCTTTTACAGTTAATACCCACGCATACTCACACAACCAGTACATATCCCCCGGAAACTCTTTTATTGCTGTTGCGGTAACTGCCAGCATCTCTTCGCAGTCCCCGTTTCTAAAGGTAGCATCATACGCATTTTTTAATTCTTCCTTCCGACGATCGGCCTCGGATGTTTCTGCCCCGAGCAATTCGTCGGTTGTAATACCAAAAATTTTGGCAAGTGGCACGATCAAAGACAGATCGGGCGATGCCGCTCCGTTTTCCCACTTGGATACGGCTTGACAAGAGACACAGAGGTAATTTGCTAAGGTTTCTTGCGTGAGGTCTTTTTGTTTTCGTAATTGTTTAATTCGTTCACCAATGGTCATACGTATCATCCTTTACTGCGACAATCTATTGAGATCTCACATACAGTATACCACGACCATCACCAATCTACAATCGACCGTAATTTTACATACAATACAACCGATGGTTGAAAAATTCCACTGCCACTCAACTGTGTATCTGTTATTTCATCAACCCACAGTTAAATGCTCGTTGCCGCACGCTCGCTGTACAAATCCCGCGAAAGCCGTTATACTAAAAGCAGAAGGAAGCGCTTCTTTACTTTTGTAAACGGAGATGAGAACGATGACCATGAATATCGGCTATAACATCCGACGGCTCAGAAACAAAAACGGTATGACACAGGAACAGCTTGCCTCGCGCATGGGTGTCACCTCGGCGGCGGTCAGCAAATGGGAATCGGGACAAAGTCTGCCCGATATCACGATGGTGATGCCGCTTAGCGCTTTGTTTGAGGTGACGACCGATGAACTGATGGGATACGATGCCGCTGTCGCCGAGGCGGAGGTGGATGCCGTGCTCGAGCGGTACAACAAGCTGGAGCAAACGGGATATTATGATGAAGCAGATGCTTTGATCCGACAAGCGCGTGCCGATTATCCGTCCGACTATCGCGTGATAAACCGCTATATGTGGCATCTTGTCGGTGGCTCGGCAGATAACGATCCTGCTGTTTTGTTACAGCATGAAAAGGAGTTGACAGCGATCTGCGACTGCATTGAGGACGGATGCCGCGATCCGCATTTGCGGTTTGAGGCGATCACGATGCGTGCAAAACTGTTGCACGCTGTCGGCGACACCGAGAAAGCCGTTGCCACCTTGCAAACGTTACCGTCCTTCTATCAAACAGCAGGACAAAAAACCGAACAGCTTTTTGCGAAAGATACACCCGGCTACCGATATTGGAATGAACGCAATCTCATTGAGCTTGCCACCTTTGCGGCGACCAAGCTGTTTCGCTCGGTATGGTTTGATGATACGCTTGATCTGACTGCACGCATTGAAAAAGCCGAAGCACTCGGCGATTTGTGTGCGGATATGTATCAACAAAACGGTCATATCGTTCTGTTGATCACGGCTCATGCGCTTTTTGCCGCTTTGAGTTTAAAATGCCGAGATGCCGCCACGGCTGTTCGTGTAACCGAAAAACTGTTGGTTGTTTGCACGGCACTCACCGATGCCACAAAGACGAACCGTGTTCTTGCCGATTATCTGACACGCACGTACCGCACCACCGATCTTGTCGCGTGGACGGCCAATGACCGAAAAACCTCTGCAAATCCCAACCATACGCGTTTACAGAAAAATGTTGACTATATGGCATTGCTTGACCGATTTGATGAATGATAATAACCGAACCGCCGTGGGTGCTCTCTCCCACGGCGGCTAAAACACTCTTCTTCAAAATAAGCAGCCCGCGATTCCTTGCATGGAATCGCGGGCTGCTTCGTTCTGTTTACAAATCGGTCGAAACATCATACACATCATCAATCCACGTATACGGCACACCGTGTTGCTTCGCGCGTTCAAGCACACGCGCATTGTCCTCTAAAACGCTTTCTAACGTGCAATAACTGTCATCAACCCGATTCTCAATCACACTTGCAAATGCGCGAATATCGGAAAAATGAGCGCGAATATACGCTTCACTCATCACAAGGCAAATATGACGGATATGTTTGCGATATAACGGTTCGAAATCCCGTTCCCAATCAAACGGAATGTAGCATCCTTCGACGATCAAATGTTGGTCGTTTTCGATGGCGGTTTTGATCATCTCGCGCACGATCGGCCACAAAAGCGCCGTCAATTCGTCGTCACCGCTCATCGGCGTCAGCGTCGTATGCCCGCTTCGAATCAATCCCATTTTCAAATGATCGATCGAGAGATACGGATAGCCGTACCGTTCCAGCAACCGTTGCGCAAGCACCGTTTTGCCCGTGTGCGACGCACCACTTATCAAAATGATCATATTCCTCACCGCCTTTTGAGAACAGTATAGCACACAGCGACAACAAGCGCAATCCACAAACACAAAAGCCGCGGAAGATTTCCGCGGCTTTTGTTCCATAATCATACAAGAGGGATCGTTTCGCCGAACGCAATCACGGCCACCACTTGCGAGGTGTCGATGAACCGCGTAAACTCACCACCCCAGCGTGTTGTTCCTTCGTTGGTGGGGAGGGTTCCGAACTCTGCGCACGGGCCTTGATAGCATGGACTTTCTATAATCGTGCCATCCGCCAGGACAAGATCGAGCGTACCGTAAATACTACCGTATTCGATATCTCCTTCTTCGACCGGAACAATCTCATAATCACACTCTATATACAACGAGCAATCTGTCATTTCCGCTTTTGTTGCGTGCATTGCAAATTGATGATATTGCAAATCCACATCGATGCCATATTCATGCACATCGAGCGCTTCATCGGCGGTGAACGTCAATTCCCATGTGCCGTTCGCTCGCGTGACAAACTCGCTGTCTTGTTCTTGCATCAGAAACAAATACGGCAAGTCGCTTTCGTCGACACCGTTGTAAATCACGGTCACGCGTTCACCTTGGTTGTTCGGATCGATAATGCCGCGGTACAAGCCACCGTCTCGTGTGTCGAGCAAGGTCGGCAAATGTTCCCACGACGAAACACCGCTGAACGATACATACAACTGCGAATCAAAATCGCGGTCTAAATCATTTCGGAAACCGATATTGTCGATATAGGCATCGGCATTCAAAACGCTGAAACGCACCTTTCGGTTACTGCTCTTAAGGCTATGATAATAATCAAAGCCACCGTCTGCCCAGGCTGTTTTCACAGAACCTTGCACATAGTCGCTTTCATCAGCATGGGGCATGTCGTCATACAGCGCTTGCATCGACTCGTAGGTGAAGCCGAGATCCTTGGCAATCTGCACTTCATCGCGAAAATCGGTCAATTGCAGGGTGAAGGTTTTGCCGACCAAGTCTTTGCCGTCACCGCCGTTATAATAATACCGATATTCAAATACGGCGCGATCGGGGTGTTCGCCCGCATCCGATCGACGGAGATAGGCGTTGTTGCCTTGATTCAACATAACCGATACGGCATCGCTTTTGTCTTTCAAATCGTCGGCGGAGAGAGACATCTTTTTAAAAGACGTTCTCGTAAGCATCGACATACGTTCCGCCGACAACTCTGTCAAAGCCGAGCCGTCCGACGTTTGCACCTCGATCGTGGCGCGCAACACACCATCCACGGTGTCCAGTACATATTTATCCAACGTCACACGCAAATTATCATGCTCCGTTGTCACATCCACATCCACCGCATGCTCATATTCTTCCACGATCGGCACGAGTGAATGGGCACGAATAGCGGGCAACGGAAAACCATACGTCGGCGTAAACCAATTGCGGGACAACGCACTTCCCGCCACGACTGCCGTCGCCATCAACACCGCCGCAATCGGAACCAGCCACGCCAAGCGACGAGGCTTTGTAGCGCGTTTGGATAATTTGCAATCCGCCGACACGCGATTCCACACCCGCAGAATCGTCGCCATATCGGCGTCATCTTCTTCAATCGGGTGCTCCGCGATCACATCAAGCGGTAAATCATGAAACAATGTCTGAAAGGTTGTTGTTTTCTTCATAACCGTACCCCATTTCTTTTAAAGTTGCAATCAATTGACGACGTCCGCGATATATGTGCGATTTCACCGTAGATAGCGGCAATTTCAAGCGTTTGGCGATCATTGCCAATTCTTCTCCGTAGTAATACCGATACACCATGCACGCGCGGCGTATCGGTTCCATTGTTTGCAGTGTCGCCGCAATGATCTCCGATTGCTCGTGAAGCGTCGCGATCGTTTCGGGATTGGAATGCGCAACGGTGAGGCAATCCTCTTCCAGCGAGAGATCGACTTTGCAACGGCGTACACGATCAATCGCCGCACGGCGCGCAATTTGCGCCAAATACGCCTTCAACGCAAACGGATCACGCAATGCATGAGCATTTTTCCAAAGCGACACAAACACATCCGACGCCAACTCCTCGGCATCCTCTTCGGTGAGCGGCGGAACAGCCGTTTTTCGAATGATCGTTAACACATATCCCGTGTAACATCGCACAACCGCCTCAAGAGCGTTGGCATCCCGTTGTTCGATCCCCAGCGCCCATTCGGCATCTCGTTCGGATATAGACATCGGCGTTTCCTCCTTTCACCCATCATGACGTATGTTGCGCACAAAAAGTTTCAAGTTTATACAATCTTTTCAAAAAAGGGTACCGTACAAATAAAGTCCGCCGCACAGATCATCCTGTGCGGCGGTTGAATCGTATTTACGGTTCGACACCTTGCTCGCCCCAAAAGGCGGCGTGTTCACCGTCGGCGGTCAAATACACGTTGCCGTCTTTGACCGAAAACTCATAATCCACAACGGTGTTGCCGACATTCGATTCCGATCGCAAGCGCATGCCGTCTTCGGTTTGAACAAAAGAGAGCACGCCGTGTTCAAACATATACGTATTGCGGTATTTCAGCGTGGCATCATCCCCCGCCTCCGCCGCATACAGCACCACCGTCAACACCCCCGAGGTCGGACCGTAACCGAGGGTACATAACTCGTCGACGCCGTCACCGTCGATGTCAAACGTCGCGCTGTCGATGATCGAATCGGAGAAACTTTCAGCGACAAGAATCGGGAAGTTTTTCCAAAACCGCTCTGTCAACTGCTCGGTATAGGTTTGAGCGTTGAGGTATAACCCCTCGTTGTGATAGCTCGAGTGCGGCATGGCGATGGCGCGGATGCTTACCTCCTGCCGCGTAATCTCGGGGATATAGGACGCGACGATCATGCGCATCTCCTCAAGCGAAGTGGGCAATGTGTGAAGATCGAACAATTCTTCCCGCGTGTAACCGCCGTCTTTGGCGGGAAGCAAACCGCAGGAATAGCTGTCTTCCGCCATCTGCCAAATATACACTTCGAGTCCGTTATCGACAGGCAGACCGAAATAGCGCGGATATTTTCCCTTTAATATGTTGATTTCCTCGGAGCTGACAAGCAGCGAAACTTCTCCGGCAAAGCTGCTGATCGTCGGCGTATCCACTGCCAACTCATACAACCAGCGGATGTGTGAATCGTCAGGGTTGGCAGGCGCTTCGGAGCCGACGTTGTAATACCCGTAGCCGAGATAAAACGTGCCGTCATCCTGTTCAAGCAGCAGATACAATTCGTCGTTTGCCTGCAACTGCCATGCGCGCTCATTGTGCTTTTTGATGGTTTTGAGCGTCGAGTCATAGACATAATGAAAGCGCGAATCAAACGTGTTTTTGCTCAACGTCACGCGTTCGAGCAAACCGAGGTTTTTGACCACATTGCCGCTTTCGTCAAGCTCCTGCAACTGCATCGTGCTCGTCACGCAATAACGCGGAACGGATTCGACATTCTGTATATACGAATACATCCCGTCGCTGTATACCAATGTGATCGCATCAAGCGTGTGTGATGCGCCGCTCGGCACGCCGTCCTCCAGCGTAAACTCGATCCACGCACGGTAGTCGACATCGGGCTTGCCGTCGACGAAAAAGTCGGTTTCGAGGCGGTATGTGCCCGCTTGCGTCATGTCCATGCCTTTCAAGGAATATTCGTGAACGCTCGCGCCGTGCGGGTCGATCCCATACCCGATCGCATGCCACACATAATTCGGCGTGAGGCGGCAATCCTCGAGACCGTCGTCCGTCACACAATAGATATAATATTCATCGCCGTACATCAACGGCTCGGCGGTTTTGTTATTCCAACGCACACGAATAAGCGGATCGGGCGGTGTGAGATCGGCGGACACGATTTCAAGCGACACACCATCCAGTTCACTGCCGTTTTTCGCCGTTTCCAAGCCGTCAAGAGCGGTGTTCTTCGGGTCGGTAAGAAAACACACACCGACCGCCACGCTTGCAACAATTGCCACAACCACAAGCCAAAACGCAGGCTTTTTATAATGGAGAACCGATTTCACGCGGCTTTTCACCCCCACCTCACCGAATGCGAGTGGGCAAGCGGCGATCATGCGGCGATTGACACTGCAGGTCAACAACGCTTGTGAATAGTCCGCTTTTTGAGCGGTATCGAATTCCTTGACCACCTTTTCGTCGCACGCCAGTTCGATATCGCGGCAAAGAAGCACATACCCGAACCACATCAGCGGATTGAACCAATGAAGTGTCAAAAGCAAAAAGCCGAGCGGTTTCCAAATATGGTCACGACGCTTGATATGCGCCTTCTCATGCGCGATGACATGCGTCATATCCGCCTCGCTCATGCGAAACGGCAAATAGATCTTCGGGTTGATCACACCGAGCACAAACGGCGATATCACGCGCTCACTTTGATAGATGTTGTCGCGAAAGCGCACGGCGGTGCCGATTGTCCCTTTAAGGCGGAGATAACTGACGAGGCTGTACACCAACAGTGCCGCAACACCGATGATCCACAAAATCGCCAGCACGGTCGTCACATCCGCAAAATGCCCCGTCGGTCGGGTGACGCCCTCAAAATACGTGCCTTTCAGATAATCGTTGACTTGAGTGTCAAGAATTGCAACGCCCGATTCGAAATACGGACGCGGGGATTCGGGTGCTTTGCTGATCGTTTCGCCGCTCGGGAGCAGACTGAACACACTTTCGATCGAAAACGGCATCACAAGACGTAATCCGACAATCCCCCACAAAATGCCGTTGATCCACTTGGGTGCTTTCTTCAGCACCAGGCGCAATACCAACACTACAAGCACGATCCAGCTTGCCGATATGCTCATGTTCACGATTTGCAAAAAGAGTCCTGCCATCGGTCATTCCCCCTTTCGAAAACGATCGATCATCGCTTGCAACGCGTCGATTTCCTCCTTGGAGATACGCTGATGTTTGGTGAATGCCGCCACAAACGCGGGCAACGATCCTTCAAACGTTTTCTCCACCATTTCGTTGATTTCGGCGGCTTGCACGTCGTCCTTGCTGACAAGCGACGTGACGACCGTGTTGTCGTTTTTGAGCACCCCGCGCTCCGACAGTCGCTTGATCACGGTGTAGGTCGTGGTGGGTTTCCAGCCGAGTTGTTCTTTGCAAAGCGCGACAAGCTCACTGCTTTTGACGGGCTCATGCTCCCACAAAATCAAGCAAAAACGGTATTCACTTTCAAATACTTTCGGTGTATCCATAACGCACGCTCCTTCCTCTAATGCATTAGAGTCTATATAAACTCTAACACGTTAGAGCGAAAATGTCAAGAGGTTTTTTTTAAAAAAAGACCGATCCAAACGGATCGGTCTTTGCCTTATTCGGCGACTACATGCAAAATTTTTATTATTTTGCGAATCGAATGGTTTTCAAAGTGTTCAAAACACTCACAAATCGATCGTCACGACGCACGGCATCGTACACCGTATCCGTACAAAGTGTATCGGCGGCGATGTTCCACGGTGTGCGGGAATCGGCGGTGTCGCTGTAGCGACAATCGCAGACACCTTTGACGAAGTAGGACGTATGCACATACTCCTCAGGCATGGCGGCAAAGGCTTTGAAATATGCGACACTCTTTTGCAATGCATCATACATATCCTCCCACTTGCCGCTCGCCGCAGCAAGCGGTGCCAATTTATCCGCATACAGTCGTGCCAGTGCCAAATTCCAATCACCGTAGTCATCGGCATCATATAACGCGGCGATCACCGTTTCATAGGTGCGCAGATGACGCACGTTTGTGTCATAATCTGCGGCATCGTCCACCGCGAGCGTCCAAAGATTCCACAGCATACGCGCCAAGAATTCCGACACCATCTCACGGCTGTATTGACGGCGCTCATCCCCACGAAGCGCCCAATACATCATCGACTCCTTGCAAGCATCAATGGTCGGCAACGATTCAAACACTGCTTTGCCCTTATCGAGTTGACCAAGCTCACAGTAAAGGAAGCCAAGACGAGATTTCGCTTCCAGACGGATGGCATCATCAGTGCAGTGAGCGATGATATTCTCGCCGATGTCGATGATCTCTTGTTTGTAACGCTCTTGATTGTCGCGCCAATTATCAACATTGCCGTCGTCCGAGCAAGCCATGAACAGCGCATACATCAACTGATTTTGAAGCGACCAATCACGCGGAAATTCTTTTGCCGCCTGTCTCGCAACCACGATGCTGTCATCCACATTGCCGTGTTCGAGGCAGTCCTTGAACATCGCTTTGTATTCCTCGGCTTTTGCTTTGCGTCGACCTTGTTCCACACCGAGCAGTTCTTCGATCGATACGGCAAAAAACTCTGCCAACACGGGGAGCAGTTCGATATCGGGATAGGTCGCACCCGTTTCCCAACGAGACACCGCTTGCGGCGATACACCGAGGGCATTGGCGATCTCTTCCTGCGTCATATCCGCATTGCGGCGCAGTTGTTTAAAATTCTGTGCAAAATACAAACTCATAACGATTCCTCCAAATGAAATTTGCGAGGCGCCTTCGCTATACTTATCATAGCATATTTCCGGCAGAAGTCCACCTCCCATTTCGATAGAAAAATCCAATCAAAGTGAGAGTTTAACAACGCTGTATAAACGTTCTGTTGATTTTTTCAACCAATTTCAACAATGCGTCCATTGCTATTCTGCTTAAAAAATCAAATAGAACAACCAAATGCTGTACCCCAACCGTACCCCAACCGCTGTTTAATTCAATCGCAAAAAGGATCACGAACAACTTTTGCTCCCTTATCCAACTGCACACTCAAGGCGGCAGAAGATTCTCGTCTTTTGGTGCAAGTAAAACCACCGCTTGGGTTCAACTCCACGGCGGGCAAACAGTCCACAGGACTGTTTGCTGTTCCGCCTTTCGAATCCACCTCAAGGCAACAAAAAAAGACATCCTTACGGATGTCTTTTTTGTTGGCTGTTCCGAACTATTTAGATGCCACATATGCAAAATCGGAAATTAGTTCATCGGTCTTTTTATTATATAATTTTCCGTCTTTTGAATAAAAGTTTTTATTCTCATCGGAACAGTTTATATTTACAACCGAATGATAGAAAGTTATACTGCCATCATCATTAATGTGCGGATAATATTCGTCCATAGCGACAAATTCAATAATCTCAATATTTTTTCCAATATTTAAATTAAATACAACATCCTCTATGACATAATCTTCAAGAATTTCAAATTCATTTATGTCACCTCTGAATATCGCATCATATTCGCTGTCTTCCGGTGCGTTCATGTACAAATCAGCAAGAGAAATTGAAAACGGCGTGGGTACTCCTCTCCCATAATATCCACCTATTCGTTTAATTGGTATACCTTCATAATCATCAGGAATTGTT
>JAZTZV010000091.1:0-19252 GCA_045637645.1 Acutalibacteraceae bacterium
AAAAAGGGTAACCCCCCGTTTGTTTTAAACCCGATCGGTCGTTTTTGTGTCGGACAAAGGACATGTAACGGGAATGCAATACAAATGGTCAAACTTGTTACTTGACGGTGGTTTGTGTCGTATTATAGAATGAAATGGAGAGTCGAATACTGGAGGAGTTTGTCGATTTATGGTCTTTTCCGAATTGATTTTTATATATGCGTTTTTGCCGCTGAATTTGCTTGTGTATTTCTTGTCCAAGAATATTCGCGTGAAAAATACGGTGTTGCTCATTTTTTCGTTGCTGTTTTATGCATGGGGCGAGCCGATGTATGTGCTGTTGCTCATCGGCATGACGCTTGCCAACTGGTTGTTGGCGCTGTGGGTCGGTTTGGCACGCGCGCGGGGACACAAGGGGAGTGCCCGCACGGCGCTTGTGCTGTCGTGTGTTGTTAGCTTGTCGGCAATCGGTGTATTTAAATACGGCGGATTTATTCTCGGAAACGTGCAATTTTTCACGGGTTTCCCGTCGGTGATCCCTCAAATTTTGTTGCCGATCGGCATTTCATTTTATACGTTCCAATTGCTGTCGTATGTGGTGGATGTATACCGCGGGGATGTGCCTGCGCAACGCAGTTTTCGCCATTTGCTGTTGTATGTCAGTCTGTTCCATCAATGCATCGCCGGACCGATCGTTCGCTATCGCGATGTGTCCGAGGAATTGCTGCGTCGCACGACGTCGTTTAAGGATATGTCCGACGGCATCACGCGCTTTACGGTCGGTTTTGCCAAAAAGGCGGTGCTTGCCAATCATTGTGATTTACTTGCCAAGCAATTGCTTGGTTTGAGCGCGGATGACAAATTGGAGGCGTTGACGACGCAACAGATCGTGTCGTGCTCGTCACTGGCGCTTTGGATGAGCATGGCGTGCTATATGCTGATGATTTATTTGGATTTCTCGGCGTATTCCGATATGGCGATCGGTATGGGGCGCATGATCGGTTTCCATTACAAGGAGAATTTCAACTATCCGTATGTCGCGCAAAGTGTCACGGATTTTTGGCGACGCTGGCACATGTCGCTGTCGAGCTTTTTCCGCGATTATGTATACATTCCGCTGGGCGGCAACCGCTGTTCGTTCGTGCGGCAGTTGTTCAACATGCTCGTTGTGTGGTTCTTAACGGGCTTGTGGCATGGCGCAAGCTGGAACTATGCACTGTGGGGATTGTATTTCTTTGTCCTGTTGGCGTTTGAAAAGATGTTTGTCGGACGCGTGCTTGAAGTGTTGCCGCGCGTGTTCCGCCACGTGTATTTGCTCGTTGCCGTGTTCTTCGGTTGGGTGTTGTTCCGCATGGAGAATCTCGATCACATGTGGACGATGCTGTGTGGCATGTTCGGGCAAAACGGCAATGCGTTCACCGATTTTGAAACGAACGCGCTGCTGACGGCGAATGTGTTCTTCTTGGCGGTGGCGATCATCGCTTGCACGCCGCTTGTGAATATGATCGCGCAGAAGATGGGAAGTGCTCGCGCGAAAGCGGTGCTTGCCGTTACGGCGGTCGTCAAGGTGGCGGCGCCGATCGTGTTGTTGCTTCTCGGCACGGCGATGCTGGTCGGCAACAGCTACAACCCGTTTTTGTATTTTCAATTTTAAAGGAGTACACCTGTGAAACATAAAAAAATGATCAGTCACGACGAGCGCGTGTTGGCAAAGACGCGCGTAGTGTGTGTGGCGGTGTTCTTTTTGGTGCTGTATGCGCTGACGGTGATGGGGTTCATTCTTCCTCTTCGTCCGACGCATTCGGACATGGAACATCGCGATTTGGAGACGTTTCCTGTTTTTACGTGGGAAACGCTTGCAGACGGATCGTATTTTGACAAAATCAATGTGTGGTTTTCGGATACGTTCCCGATGCGTGAGGAATGGATGTTACTCAACCGTTCGGTGAAGGATGTGTACGGCATCAGCGGCATGGCCATTCACGGCGAAGTGGGTTCGGGCGACGAGATCCCCGACATTCCTCTTACGACAGCCACGACCGCTTCGACCACTACGACCACCACCACGGCGGTCACCACCACGACCACGGCCATCAAAACGACCACCACGACCGCGACAACAAGTACCACGGTTGTGACGACCACCTCGACTACACCTCCGACAACGACAACTGTTGTCAATTCCAACGTGAAACCTGCGGGACAGGACAAGGTTCCCGCCGAATCGAACGGTGCGATTTTGACCATCGGTGACAGTGGCTTTGAATATTATCACTTCTCGCAAAGCGCGGCGGATACGTACATCGGTGCGGTCAATCGCCTTGCCGATCAACTCGCGGGAACAGCGAATGTGTACGACATGATCGTGCCGACGAGCATGGATATTTGCGTGGATCCGTCGGTGCGTGCGAACGTGAACGCATCGGATCAGAAAAAGGCGATCGCGTATTTTTACGGGTCGATGAATCAAAATGTCAAAACGGTTAATATTTTCGACACGCTGTTGCAGGCGCATCAAGCGGGTGAGTATTTGTATTTCCGTACCGACCACCATTGGACAGCGCTCGGAGCATATCGCGCGTATGAGCAGTTTTGCGCGGCGCGCGGCGTGACGGCAACCCCGCTGTCGGCGTATCAAGCGATGGATTTCCCCGGTTATCTCGGTTCGTTCTACCGCGATACGCAGTCCTCGGCGATGGCGGCAAGCCCCGATGTGGTGCAGGCGTTCATCCCGACGTCAACCAACACTATGACGCTCACGACTGCGGATGGATCGACGTCTTATCCGATCGTAACGGATGTCAGCGATTGGGACGATTTGTACAAATACAATTGCTTCATCGGCGGCGATAACCCGCTGTCGGTGATCCAAAATCCGAACAAGACCGACGGCTCGGCGTGCTTGCTGATCAAGGAATCGTTCGGCAACGCGTATGCGCCGTTCCTTGTGGAAGACTATCAGACGGTGTATGTGCTTGACTACCGCTACTTCGATGAGATCGACGACCGCGGCATTGCGCAGTTTGTCAAGGACAACGGCATTCAAGACGTCTTGCTTCTCAACAATATGTCCGCCACCCGAAACGAATACTTGGTGGAGTCGCTGGATGCGCTTGTGAAATAAAACGGTAACAAATGTCATAATTACAGAGTACGAGGTGTCGCAAAACTGCGACACCTCGTTTTTGTTTTGCGAAAACCTCTTGACAAATCGCCGAGAGGGGTGTATCCTTATGGCACAAAAAGAACAAACGTTCTGTTTTGCGGTGAGATTTTCGCTTTTGAAAAGAAAGAATTTGCTTTTCGTCTCCCAAACGACGAAAAGCGTCTTTTTTACCCGACAAAAGAACAAATGTTCTTTTTGATTACTTTACAAGAAGGAGTGAAAGCGAATGATGTGCAGAGTGTGTTCACAACGTTTCGAGGACACGCGAATCAAACGGATCTATGACGAGTATCCGTACGGCGACGGTTATGAGGCCGTGTGCACGAACGGAGTATGTCCGTGTTGCGGATCGGAGGAAATTGTGGAGGAGGCGCGGTGCTTGCAGTGCGGCGAGGATGTGTCGGATGCGGATTTGGTCAACGGGTTTTGCCGCTTTTGCGCGGAAGAATTGGAACAGACATTGGATTGGATCGTCTCCATGTTGACGCCTGCGCAGAGGCGCTGGATGGCCGATCATCCCGAATGGGTCGAGCGAGGTGACGGGGTATGTTGACGGCAAGACAAAAACGGTTTGCACAGGCGTGCATGGAAGGGGTTGATCCCGAGGAAGCATATCGTGCGGCAGGATATCGCGATCAAAACGCGATGGCGGCGGCGAGACGCTTGTTGAAAGCACCGACGGTGAAAGCGTTTATGGAACAACCGCTTATAAAGGATCATACGGTGGCGGATTCTGACGAGATTTTGCGTTTTTTGACGTCGGTACTTCGCGGTGAGGTCGGCAACGAAAAAGACCGCTTGCGTGCGGCGGAATTGCTCGGGAAACGACAGGGTTTGTTCACCGATAAAGGATTGGCGGAGCCGACAACAGAGGTTGTGATCGTGGATGATCTCGGTGGATGATGTAACGTGTATGCGCACGTTTATCGGTGGTTCCTATGACGAGTTTTGGACGTGCAGGAAACGGTATCGCGTGGTGAAAGGGTCGCGTGCAAGCAAGAAATCGAAAACGACGGCGCTTTGGTATATATCACAGCTCTCCAAGGAGAAATACCGCGAGGCGAATTTGCTTGTCGCGCGCAAAACCTATCGCACGCTCAAGGACAGTTGCTTTGCGGAGCTCAAGTGGGCGATACGTCGGTTGGGGCTTGAGGCGACGTGGAAAGCCAAAGAAAGTCCGATGGAGATCGAGAACGTCAAGACGGGGCAGAAGATCTATTTTCGCGGACTCGACGATCCGTTCAAGATCACGTCGATCACCGTTGAGCGGGGGTATTTGTGTTGGCTTTGGATCGAAGAAGCGTATGAGATCGACAGCGAGGCGGATTTCAACACCATCGATGAATCGATCCGCGGTGCCGTTCCCGCGCCGCTCTTCAAACAGATCACGCTGACGTTTAACCCGTGGAGCGAGCATCATTGGCTGAAAAAGCGGTTTTTCGATACGCCGCAGGACGATGTGCTGGCGATGACCACCAATTACACGTGCAACGAGTTTTTGCAAGAGGACGATCGTCGGTTGTTCGAGACGATGAAAGAGCAAAACCCGCGACGCTATCGTGTGGCGGGCCTCGGCGACTGGGGCGTGACGGAAGGCTTGATCTTCGATCGTTGGAGCACGGAGGATTTTGAGGTTGACGAGCTTTTGCGCGGGGAGAACGGCTGGAAA
Organism: Acutalibacteraceae bacterium; assembly: GCA_045637645.1. Classification (GTDB taxonomy): domain Bacteria; phylum Bacillota; class Clostridia; order Oscillospirales; family Acutalibacteraceae; genus RGIG1959. The sequence continues at coordinate 4,815 of JAZTZV010000091.1, forward strand.
TACAAATGCGTATTCGGTCTTGACTACGGCTATTCCAACGATCCGACGGCATTCGTCGCGGCGGCAGTCAACAACGAGGACAAGGTGCTGTACATCTTCGACGAGCATTATCAAACGCGGATGATCAACTCGGAGATTGCCGAGATGATCAAAGAAAAAGGCTATGCGAAGGAGCGCATCCGCGCCGACTGCGCCGAGCCGAAAAGCAACGAGGAACTCCGCCGAGCGGGGATCTCGCGCATCCAACCTGCCGACAAGGGCAAGGACAGCGTGTTGCACGGTATCGCGGTGTTACAGGAATATCGCATCGTGGTGCATCCCGTTTGCAAGGCGGCGATCGCGGAGCTGTCGTCGTATGCGTGGAAAACGGATACGTCGGGCGCGGGGATCAACGTGCCCGAGGACAAGAACAATCACCTGATGGATGCGCTTCGCTACGCGATGGCGGATGTGCGGCATTTTCGACCGCAGACGCCCGAGCAGGCGCACAAAGCCCACAAGGCGGCGTATGCGGTGCGACGCGAGAGCGGCAACGTCAGCGCGGATGTGCGCGGAGGGTGGATATAAGGGCAGTGAAAAGTGAAGAGTGAAAAGTGAAGAGGGAAAGGTCAAAGGGCAGTGAAGAGTGAAAAGTGAAGAGTGAAGAGGGGGAGGTCAAAGGGCAGTGAAGAGTGAAGAGTGAAGAGTGAAGAGTGAAAAGTGAAGAGGGAAAAGGAAGGAGATATGGGATTGGAACAACAACGAACCATCACGCCGCGTGAGGTGTGGCAGGAATACGAAAGCGGTCGGCGATTCAAAAGCGGACTCGGTGAGCTGGGCTTGTACGAACAGAATCGGCGTAACGAACGGTTTTTTGTCGGCGATCAATGGCACGGTGCGAAATGCGGCGGTGAGCGACCGCTGGTGCGACACAACGTCATCAAACGTATCGGCGATTACAAAATGGCGGTAATCGGCGCGACGCCGTTGTCGGTGGTATACAGCGCGGAAGGTGTGCCGCACACGGCGCAAATGCGTGAAAATGTGCGCCGCAAGCGGGAGGCAATCAAGAATGAGCCGCTTCATCCGATGATGCCGCGCGAAAGAGCGACGGATGCCGCGGATATTGATTTGATGATGTCGGCGTTGTCGGATTATTTCCGCGTGACGGCGGAGCGCGTCAAATTCACCGATAAACGCGCACAGGTGCTTGAAGATGCGTACATCAGCGGTACAGGATATTTGCATACCTTCTGGGATGCGGGTGTGCAAACAGGCTTGTATGCGGATGCGGGACAACGCATGCCCATTCAAGGGGATATCGGCGTTGAGACGTTGGATGTGGAAAATGTGTACATGGGCGATCCGATGGTTTCGGAGATTCAGTCACAACCGTATATTCTCATCGTGCAACGTAAAAGCGTGCGCGAGCTTCGAAAAGCGGCGCGTCGAAACGGTGTGCATCGCGTGATGGTCGAGTCGATCGTACCCGACAGCGAACACGGCTTTATGGCGGGTGACCGCGCGAGGCACGAACCCGCCGACTGCCAAAAAGCGACGGTGATCACGCGTCTTTGGAAAAGCGCGGATGAACACGGACGCGTGACGGTCAAGGCGATACAGGTATGCAAAGAAACGGTGATCCGCGAGGAGTGGGATTTAGGGATTCGCTTGTATCCGCTTGCATCATTCACATGGCAAAAGCGCAAGAATTGCGCATACGGCGACAGCGAGGTCACCAACCTTATTCCGAACCAAATCGCCATCAACCGTATGCTGACAGCATCGGTGTGGGCGGTTATGATGATGGGTATTCCGATGACCGTTGTCAACGGCGATGTGGTCACGCAGGAGGTGACCAACGACCCCGGACAGGTGCTTCGTGTATACGGTAATGCCGAGGACGTGGAGACGGCGGTTCGTTACATTAATCCGCCGGAGTTTTCGCCGAAGTTTGACGAAAACATTCAGTCGCTTATCAGCAACACGCTCACGCAATCGGGCGCGAACGAAGCGGCGCTCGGTGACATTCGTCCCGACAACGCCTCCGCCATCATCGCGGTGCGCGAAGCGGCGACGTTGCCGATGCAAACCATTCAAAATCGCTATTGCAGTTTTGTTGAGGATGTCGCGCGCATTTGGGCGGAATTTTGGATCATGAAATACGGTTGCCGCCACTTGAAGATCGAGGACGAGAGCGGAACGTGGTACATGCCGTTTGACGGCGAACGCTATAAGTCGCTGTTGGTTTGCGCCACGATCGAAGTCGGTTCGGCGGCGTTGTGGAGTGAATCGCAAACCGTTTCGACGCTTGATAACCTGTTGGAATCGAATGTCATCACGCCGCTTCAATATTTGCAACGCTTGCCTGCGGGCGTGGTGCCGAATGTGCAAGGGTTGATTCGTGACATGCAGGAAAACGGCGGGATGATCGCACAGGATATATCGGACGGAACGGAAACCGATGCGCTACAAGCGATGCCCGTGATGACGCCCTCGCAACGGGAGGATTTGATTCAGCGTGTGATGGGAGGCGAGTGACATGACGATGGGGCTGGGTATTGCGTGCATGGTGTTCGGCGTGGTGTGCGGTGTCAGCGCGGCGGTGTTGTCGCATTGTGAAACGGCGCCGAAAACAACGGACACCCCCAAACAAATGTCGCGCACTTCCGAGAAAAACGCACGGGACTATGAGCGCGACGCGCATTATATGCGCAATTTTTGGAATTACGATGGATCCGAACAACGAGAGTGGGAGGATTGACACGGTGTTGACCGCATAACGGCGGTGAATATACCATCTCAAACCGGAGAGGAGTTTTGAAAGGATGAAACAAGAGGAAGCGGTCGTGGAGACGACCATCGATACGGCGGCGACCGAAACGGTGTCCGAGGATACCGAATACGCGGTGCAGACGGACGACGTCGCGAAGCCTACAAGCGAAGCGACACAAAACGCCTGCGTCGACGAGCAGGCAGGCGGTCACGAGAGCAAAACGGACGCATTCAACATGGTGTTTAAGCCGGTGTACAACGGCGAGGTGATGCCAGTCAGCGCGAACGATACCGCGCGCGTGACCACGCTGCTGCAAAAGGGCATGAAATTTGAGCATATGGCGGGTGATCTTGAAAAGCTGCATCGTTTGGCGACGGTATGCGGCGCGAAATCGGTCACGGAAGTGATCGATTTGCTGACCGCGCAAAAGGAGCAGGAAAAGCGCGAGGCGTATGTCGCGCAATACGGCGAGCAAGCGGCACAGCGTTTGCTTGAGCTGGAGTGCGCGCAATGCGGCAGTTTTCAAGAGATTGACGAAGCGTCGGATCGCGCGTCACAAGAAGCGTTGGAAACCCGACTTGCGCGTGAGTTTGCCGAATTGCAGAGCATGCACGAGCAGATCGGTTCCGTGCAGGATGTTCCGCAGGAGGCAATCACGCTGGCACTCGAAAAAGGTATCTCGCTGCTCGATGCGTACAATCGTCATACCCTGACAGAACAAAAGCGCGTTGCCTCGGCGGCGCAACAACAATTTGCCAATCAAACGGCAACGACCGGCTCGTTGACGAGCGGCGGCGGTGAAACGCTCGATCCCGTGTGGGAAGCGTTCGTGCGCGGCGCGGCAAGAGCTATGAGATGAAAAGGAGAGGGAGTACATTATGAACACAATCAATTCGCTGGAATTTCGAACCAACATGACGGGTGAACTCGAGAAAGCATTGGTGCAAGGCTCGACCGTCGGCATTTTTGAAGACAACGCACTTCGCACCAAGTTTGTGGGCGCGAAAACCGTGCTTATTCCCACGATGGACATGAGCTCGCTCGGCGATTACGATCGTGACAACGGCTTCGTGACGGGTTCCGTTTCGGTGGCGTCCGAGCCGTTCACGCTCGAACAGGATCGTGCGCGTTCGTTCCAAATCGATCGCGAGGATAACGACGAGACCGGCGTGGCAGGTCTTGCGGGCGAGGTGCTCGGTGAATTCGTGCGCACCAAGGTCGTGCCTGAGGTGGATGCCTACACGCTGTCGAAGCTCGGCGGTTATGCGGCGACGAACGGTCAAACCGTGACGGGCGATCCTGCGGAAGAGGCGTATGCGATGTTCAGTGAAGCGGTCGGCAACATCCGTGAGGAAGTCGGCTTCGACGAGGAACTGATCTGCTTTGCGGACAACGCGTTTCTCAAAGCATTGTCGTCTTCGCCCGAGATTGCGCGTCAAATCGTGATGAGCGATTTCAAAAAGGGTGAAGTCAACACCCGTGTGCGTACGCTCGACGACATCAAGCTGCTTCCCGTGCCGATGTCGCGCATGAAGACGCAGTATGATTTCTACGACGGCTCGACGAGCGGTCAAGAGGACGGCGGTTTTGTGCCGACCGATGCGGCGAAGTCCATCGGCTTCATCGTGTTGCCTAAGAAGGCGGTGTCGCTTGTCAAGAAGAGCGAAACGCTTCGTGCATTTGCTCCTGAGCAAAACATCAAGGCGGATGCGTACAAGTTCGATTATCGCCTGTACTATGATGCGTTCATCAAGACGAATATGCGCAAGGCGGTTTATGCGTATATTCGCGAGGCATAAGCGCGGCGGCGTGAATACATTGTAAGGAGGGGAGCGCCTGCTTCGTGACAAGCGGGGCAGGCGCAAACCGCTTTTACAAAAAGGAGGAATTCGGAATGTTGATCAAAATCCAAGACGCGGATTTGCGTTTTAACGATAATCACAGCGATCGCGACGGCACGCCGAAGGGGATCATCCTGCATCACGCGGCCATCGACGCCACGATCGAATCCATTCACCGTTATCACCGCGATGAAAACGGTTGGGCGGGCATCGGCTATCACTTTTATGTGACGAAAGACGGCGTTGTGTATCGCGGTCGCCCCGAAAATTGGCTCGGCGCGCACACTGTCGGTTTGAACGATCATCTCGGCATTTGCGCCGAAGGCAATTTCGAAGAAGACAGCATGTCCGCCGTTCAGCAACAAGCAATTGTGCAGTTGATTGCATATCTTGAGGACAAGTACGGCGCGCTTAAAGTCACGCGACATCGCGATCACGAAGCGACTGCTTGTCCCGGCAAGAACTATCCGTTCGAGGCGATCAAAGCGGGGGGTTCTCCCAAACCTGCTGAGGGTCATGTGCTGGCGTTCCAACGCGCGGCGATGGCGGACGGTATCGAGTTGCCGCAATACGGCGCGGACGGCGTGTGGGGTCTCGAGACAGCATCGGCGGCGTCGAACGTGTTGCTTCTCGGCGCAAAAGGTGAGCGTGTGCGATTGACGCAGGCAATTCTCATTGAGCGGGGGTATGATCTCGGTCAGACGGGCGCGGACGGCATTTGGGGCGCAAAGACCGAAATTGCGGTGCGCACATTTCAATCGAAGAACGGTCTTGTCGTGGACGGCGTGATCGGTATTGAGACATGGAAGGCGCTCTTGGAGGTGTCGGCATGACAAAAGAAGAAGCGATGCGCTTAGAGGATGCGGTACAAAGTGCCAAGTCTGCGCATCGCCGTATTGACGATATCGTAAAAGAAGTGAACGATCTGCAAAAGCTGACGGAAGCGGTGGCGGTGACGGCGGCGAATGTGTCGCGGTTGCAGGAGGATGTGACGGAGATGAAAAATGATGTCAAGTCGCTGGCGGCTGTTCCTGCGAAACGATGGGATACAGCGGTGGCGGCGGTCATTAGCGGAATCATCGGCGTGGTGCTGGGATTGATTTTCACTTGACGGGAGGCTTTTGATGAAATTTTTGGATAACTTGGCGGGGCTGTTGAAGGTCAAGACGATTGTAACAATGGCGATCATTTTGGTGTTTTCGGTACTGTCGCTGACCGGTCAAATCAGTGCCGACAACGTGATGATCATTGTGACGAGTGTGATCTCGTTTTATTTCGGCACACAACATGAAAAGAATCAATAAAAGGGTGGGCGGGTGATCCCGCCCGCATGATTTATATAGGAAAGGATGTGACAAATATGGTTAAACGGCAAGTGCGTTTCACCGTCGTCGCGCAAGAAACCGAGCATAGCGAACAGGTGTACTGTGTGTCGCCGTCGATCCCGCAATACGGCGGCGTAAAAGGGGAACATAATGCAACGGAAGTGCTGGTGACCCTTGAGAATATGTATCAAGAAGGAGAACTCGTACGCTTAAGCTTTACGGCGGGTGACGGCACGGTGGTGTCAAGCGATCTGCTTGAGGATGTCATGGTCGCCGAGAATGTGCTGTGTATCGATTACAAATTGCCGCAACTCCTCACCGTCGCGGCGGGTCAGCTTTGTATGCGTGTGGTGCTGTCGCGATTGGATGAAAACGGCGACGAGGAGATTGTGGTGCGTTCGCCCGAGATGGTGCTGTGGTTTGAGGAGTCAAGCGTCGAGAACGGCACGCCGTTTTGGACGGGTGTGTCTCAGATGCTTCATCGCACGGTTGCCGCCAAGGATGCGGCGGTGACGGCGCAGGAAGCGGTTGTGGATGTTGCGGCGAAAGCAATTGTTGCGCGCGACGCGGCGTATTCGTCCGCGCAGACGGCGTCGCAGAAAGCGGGTGATGCCAAGGCATCGGCGCAGGTGGCAAAGGATGCCGCTAAACAGGCGCAGGATGCGCTGAAGATGTTCGACGGACAAGGTGCGTCGGCGTATGAGATCGCGGTGGCGAATGGGTTTGAGGGGGATGAGGCCGCGTGGCTTGCATCACTTAAAGGCGGCAAAGGTGAGAAAGGCGATCCCTACACGCTGACTGCCGCAGACAAAGCGTCGATCGCGAAGTCTGCCGCCGCGCTTGTGGACACGCCGCAGGTCACGCAGGATGCGGGACAAAGCGAGAGCCTCGTCATGAGCCAAAAGGCGGTGACCGATCTTGTCAACAACGCGCTCGGCACGGACGATTCCGAATACGAGACCGTCGACAGCGTGGACGAGATGACCGACACGCAAAAGCAATATGTGTTGTCATCAACAGGCACGATTTGGGCATATGGTGAAGCAGGAACAAAACCCGCCTTTACAAACCTTGCGACATCGTTTGAGGACGGACGTTTGGGTTCAAGCGGCACGGTGTCCACATCCAATGCCGCCAATGCGACCACGTGTACGGATTATATCGGCGAATTAAAAGTGGGCGATGTCATTCGTATTTACGGCTTCGGCGCGTTGGATGATTACAACACATCGTTTTACAGCGCGATCGGCGGCTCGGCAGTCATGTCGAGCAAGATCAACACGGTTACAAATTATACCGAATACGCCTACGACGAAGCGAACGGCATCGTTACACTCACCGTCAAAGCGATTACGAACAACAACTATTTGCGCGTGTCGGGTATTCTCACGGATACGACCGATGATGTTGTGATCACATTAAATGAAGAGATTACATATACCTCCGGTTATGCATGGTATGACACCACGCTCACACCCGAAGCGACAGGCGGTGCAAGCGGCAACTATGTCGAAGTGCTTGTGAAGATCAACGAGAACAAAACCGATATTGCCGACATCCATCGCCGTGTGATGACGCTTGAAGATACGAGCGGTGTGATGACGGTTCCCGCGCATTGGCATCTCGCGCTGATCGAGGCGATTGAAAAAGTGAAAGCGATTCAAGATGCGGGCGGCAAGGATGTTGTCAATTTCGCGTGGTTTTCCGATCTGCACAAAGGCGACAACGACACGAAAACCAAATACATCGGCGTTCTTTGTGCGGCGATGATGAAAGCATGCGGCATCCCGTTCACGGTGAATGGCGGTGACACGGTGACCAGCGCATGTGTCGCGAGCGAAGAGGCGCTTCTTGCCAATCTCGACAGCGGCAATGAACTTCTCTCGCAGATCGACAATCTGCTGGAGATCCTCGGCAATCACGACGATGTGTACGGCAGTTATACCGCCGACGGTACGACGACATATTATGTCAACAAAATCGCACCTGCGAAATTGTGGAACAAGAAGTTCCGTCACCAAGCGAAGGATTTTAAGCGTGAGTTCGGCGGAAACGGTACGTATTTCTTTGTCGATAACGCGCCGCAGAAGACGCGCTTCATCGCCTTGAACTCGCATTATTACGACGGTGCGGCGATCACGAACGGTACCTCAAAGGTCATGACGAGCGGCTTTGGTGCGGAGCAACTCGAATGGTTGCAACATACCGCGCTTTCGGTTGAAGACGGTTGGACGGTGGTGATCTTCACGCACATCCCGCCGACGGCTTCGGCGATCAACGGCAAGACATATTACCTGTCGCAGTTAAGCGACGGTGCGGCTTTTCGTGAGATCATCACAAACACCGCCACCGATATCGCGGGTATCTTCTGCGGGCATTGCCATGCGTCGTCGATCGTCGAGGATGATTTGCCATGTCCCATTGTGACGATCACGACGGCGGGCGGCTCTCCCTACGATGTCGACGAAGGTACGCGAACGGCGGGGACTGCCACGGAAACGGCGATCGATATTGTGTCCGTCAACCGCGCGACGCGCACCGTACAACTCACGCGACTCGGCATCGGTGCCGATCGAAGTTATACGTATTAAAAGGAGGGGGAGCCATTGAAAACAGGCGAACAAATCAAGATCCGCGCGTTGCAACTGCTCAACTACACCGATCGCGACGGTCGACTCGACAGCGCGATGTATGCGGACGTGACGGCGCGCGCGTTGCCGCTTGTCAATCAAATTTACAGCGACGTGTGGTACGGGTTGTACGACAGCGGGTTTGAGGAACTCGGCGCGCTGACGGATGTGCTTCAGCTTCCCGAACGCGTGATCAACGAGGTGATGCCCTACGGCGTCGCGATGCTGATGGCGCAGACGATCGGTGACGCGGATAATCAAACGCTGATGGCAACGACCTACAACCGCAAGCGTGCGGTGATGACGCACATGAGAACGCGAAAGGATGTGATGCCGCGTGCGTTATGAGACGATGGGGCGCACGAATGCGCAACGGCTCAACATGCCGCAATTGCTCGGCGGATTGAACGTGGCGGCGCATCCGACGCTGATCGAGGACGATGAGCTTGCCGACGTGTGCAATTTGACGCCGCGAAACGGTATGCTCGTGACGCGTCAAGCCGTGCGCGCCGTTGGGGATGCACCGCTTGTCGCGTGCGAAGGGCAGGTACGGCTTGTTGATAAGATCCTGCGTCAGCCGATTGAGATCGACGGCGAAATGTGTACGGTGATCGTGTCCGCCGCCGGCACGGGGGAGCAAGCCATTACCGATGCGGATGTGACGGTGCAGGTGGTGACGCTGGATGGCGTTTGCAAGCGTACGTATACGATGCACTCTCTCGGTACGGGTGTCTATTCTTTCGCGGTCGTGCCGTGTGATGCCAAAGCATACGGCGCACCGTTTTTGCTCTATCATGCGGCAAATGTGTTCATCCCCGACGACAAGAGCGGCACGATGACGCGCATCGAGGCGGACAAGCTGTATGCGCCGCTGGTGATGGTGAACGCAACGAGCGTACCGCTGACGGAGAATCAAGTGCCGTCGTGCGATCTGGCGAACGGTGTGACCTACGAAGGATTTAATGTGCTGACCGAGTGGTATCGTGCGCGTTTCACATCGTCGGTGGAAGCGTTGACACCGCAAGCGGAGGTATATGTCCTTCCGACGAAGTTGTATCCGTCAACGTTGACGATGGATATGCTGACCGAAAAAGGAAAAACGACCGTCAGCATGACAGTCGGCGGGGAAGCGGTCGGTTTTACAATCGGGGCTTCCCAATACAGTGCGCAAGCATATGTGAACGGGTATGTGCGAGTCTCACCCGCGCTGCCCGTTGCGGAGCGGAAAGGGAATGTGACGATCACATGTGAGCGCGAGCGAGGTCAACGGCTGCAGTCCGTTCGAGACGCGACGATCGCGACGTGGTTCGGCGGCACGCAAAACAAACGCGGCGGCACACGCTTGTTTTTGGCAGGCTTCGGCAGCGCCAAGGTTATGTGGTCGGAGGTTGACAACCCGTTTTATTTTCCTGAAAACAATTATATGGCGGTGGGCGATTTGTCTCAACGTGTGACCGCACTTAAAAAGCAAGGGAACATGCTTGTGATTTTTAAGGAACGTGAGATGTTTTACACCACGTACGTAAAAGGCGAAATCGAGAGCACGCGCATTGAAAGCGGTACAAACGCCGACACGACAGCGACGAAAGCGTATTTTCCGTTGACGCAGTTGTCGCCGAGCATTGGTTGTCGTTGTCCCGAAAGCTTGGCACTTTGCCGCGATCGTCTTGTGTGGATGGATCGGGATGCGCGGCTGTATGCTTTGATTCCGTCGGGCGCGTACAGTTCGCGTAACGTGCACGAGATCGGTGCAAAGATCCGTCCGTGGTTGCTCGAGAACACCACGGAAACAACGCGAAAAGCCGCTGTTGCTGTCGATCACGACGGCAAATATCGTGTCATGATCGGCAATGTGATGGCGGAGTTTGATTATAATGAGAACGGGTTTGTGACGGTATCGGGATATGCTTCCGGCGCACGTTCGGCGCAGAATGCCGCATGGTATGTGCATCGCTTTGACGGGTTTCCTGCGACGGCGACACAAACGCTTGTCAGCGATCGCGCCGACCGCGCGATCATGATCAGCACGGGGGAGGTGTATCCGACGCATAAACTGGTGCGTACGGTGTATCGCTTCGAGGATGGCGACGCGGATCGCTGCTTGGTTTTCGACAATACGATTGCACCGTCTCAAGTTTCTTATTCGATCGCGGTGACGCTGACCACCAAAGAGTTCGACTTCGGGGATGCGACGGTGTACAAGCGTGTCGGGGCGCTGTTTGTGAGAATGCAAACCGATAATGCGGCCGTGCGGGTGTTGTACAACGGCATTTTACCGCCGAGTGGGCAAGGCTGTTATAGCCGTGATCTGCACGCGCATGTGATCTTGCCCGGTGTCAAGCGATGTCGCACAGCGGCGTTGCGGGCGGATGCGGTCGGAAGACTGTGCTTTGCGGGGTTGTGGTGGCAATATACGCCGTTCGGAACCGTGAAGTGAGTCACATGATGTTTTCGGGGGTCGGCCATTCGGTGTCCATCAAAATTTCCAGTTGCACGCGCATGGCGGCGAGGGTAGCAAAAAAATCGGCAGGATCATCATCACTGACAAGATAGGGCAGAGAACCTGCTTGTTGGAAGATGCTTTCCATGCGCTCGTGCTTGAGAAAAAACGGAAACCAGCGCATATCTTTCTCTAAGTTCGACGACAACTCCTCCGCCGCCTTGCGGCAACCTTCAATATCGCCGCTTTGATAAATTGTGATCAAATCGTTGCACGCAGTGATCAAGTGATCGGTCGCGCGGTGTTGGAGGATCAATGCTCCTGCACTCATGCCGATGACTACGATCAATAACGCAAAGGCGATCCAAACGCGTTTCATGTCGGCAGCTCCTTTCCGATGATGTGGTAGTCCTTGGTGCCGTTTACGGTCAGGATCATCACATCGTCGCGCGTGTGATATCCTTCACGTCGTAAGGTGGCGTCGATCCATTTGTCGTCGACGCCGCAAGCACGCATCGCCCATTCGCTGGTGTGTCCGTCGGCAAGAACGACCAACGGCATGCCGTGGTCGTCGGTCGGTGGGACGCCGAGATCTTCATACACGACAGGGCGCTTTGTTATAACAGGATAGACGGTGACGGTACCGTTGGTTTCGGCAATGGCGGTTTGTACATCGCGCAGATCGAAAATGTTCTGCTTGCGCAGACTTTCGCTTAAATCCTCCACCGACAGGCGCAGCTTGCGCAGTACTTTTTGGTCGAGTTTACCTTTGTGAATGATCAACAACGGTGTACCGCTGACGAGGGAGGAGAAGGTGCGACTTTTGAGCATCAGCGCCGAAAGCAGAATCTCCGCGGCAACCAACACAAAAATCGGAATTAAGCCGCTTAAAAGCGGAATGGCGCTGTCTTGCATCGGGACGGATGCCAGATCCGAGATCAACAGCGTGACAACCAGTTCAATGGGTTGCAGTTCGCCGAGTTGACGCCGTCCCATAATTCTCATTGCCGCAATCAGCATAATGTAAATGATCAACGTACGTATTGCCGTGACTGCCATGGTGGCACCTCCGTTTTGGGGGAATATGCCATAGTATGTGCGGATCGGGAGAGGGATATGCAAAACTAAAACAAAACAACGCCGCCGAGTGTTTCTTTTAAACCTCGACGGCGTTGTTTTTTGCCGAAAACGGCGTTTTTTTCGAAAAAAGCAAAAAAAAATTGCCAAATCGAAAAAAACGATTGACAACGCGGAAAAATTTGTGTATTATACTATACTGCACAATCATGGGGAGATATCCTCTTTTTTGCTATAAAAAGTATAGCACAAACGGCAAAAAAAATCAAGAGGAAATGTTTGTGTCGGCGAAAAACGACGCTCCCCGAACCCCACTTAGGTTTACGGAAATATGAAATACAGGAGTGAGCGCAACATGGTCAACATTAAACCGAAACAGCTCGGTACCACCACGCGTATGAACTTCGCGAAGATCAATGAGGTCATTGATATGCCCAACCTCATCGAGATTCAAAAGAATTCGTACAACTGGTTCCTTACCGAAGGTCTGCGTGAAGTGTTCCGCGACATGGCTGCCATCAGCGATTACACGGGGAATCTGGTTCTCGAATTTGTCGATTACCGTTTGGACGATACCCCGAAGTACAATGTGGAGCAGTGCAAGGAGCGCGATGTGACTTACGCTACGCGTTTGCACGTGCGTGCACGTCTTCTCAACAAAGAAACCGGCGAGATCAAGGAGTCCGAAATCTGCATGGGCGATTTCCCGCTCATGACCGAAAGCGGCACCTTTGTCATCAACGGCGCGGAGCGCGTGATCGTGTCGCAGCTCGTTCGTTCGCCCGGCGTGTACTACGGCATGTCTTATGATACGGTCGGTAAGAAACTCTTCACCTCCACCGTCATCCCCAACCGCGGTGCGTGGCTCGAGTATGAGACCGATTCGTCCGACGTGTTCTATGTCCGCATCGACAAGAACCGCAAGATCCCCGTGACGGTGTTCGTGCGTGCGCTCGGTCTCGGTTCCGACGCGGAACTCATCGAGTTCTTCGGCGAGGACGACCGCATCTTGGCGACCATTGAGAAAGATACCACCAAAAACACCGAAGAGGCGCTTTTGGAATTGTATCGTAAATTGCGTCCCGGTGAGCCTGCGACCCTCGAAAACTCGCAAGAGCACCTCGAGAACCTGTTCTTTGATCCCCGCCGCTATGATCTCTCGCGCGTGGGTCGCTATAAATACAATAAGAAGCTCGGTCTTCACAACCGTTTGCAAGGCTGCACCCTCAGCCGTCCCGTGATCAACCCCAACACCGGCGAGATCATGGCGGAGCCTGGTGAAGTCATCACCCGTGCGCGCGCTTTCGAGATGGAAGATGCCGGCGTCACGGTGGCGTACGTCAACATCGATGATCACGGCGAGCAAAAGGAAGTCAAGATCATCACCAACGGCATGGTCGACATCACCAAGTATGTGGACTTTGACGTGACCGATCTCGGTGTGAACGAGCGTGTGCGCTATGTCGTCCTCAAAGAGATCCTCGACACCTGCGATGGGGAAGAGGCGATCCGCGAAGCGATCAAAGAGCGCCTTGCCGAATTGATCCCCAACCACATCATCATCGATGATATGTTGGCGTCCATCAACTACATCAACTGCCTTGCGTACGACATCGGCACCACCGACGATATCGACCACTTGGGCAACCGCCGCATCCGTTCGGTCGGCGAACTTCTCCAAAACCAATTCCGCATCGGTTTCACCCGCATGGAGCGTGTGATCCGCGAGCGTATGACCCTGCAAGCGCAGGACATGGATTCCGCGACCCCGCAAGCGTTTATCAACATTCGCCCGGTCAGCGCCGCGATCAAGGAGTTCTTCGGCTCCTCGCCGCTGTCGCAATTCATGGATCAAAACAACCCGCTTGCTGAATTGACTCACAAGCGTCGTCTTTCGGCCCTCGGCCCGGGCGGTTTGTCCCGTGACCGTGCAGGCTTCGAAGTCCGTGACGTTCACTACAGCCACTACGGTCGTATGTGCCCGATCGAGACTCCTGAAGGCCCGAACATCGGTCTGATCTCCTACTTGGCGACCTTTGCGCGCATCAACCAATACGGCTTCGTGGAAGCTCCGTATCGCCGCGTTGACAAAGAGACCGGTGTGGTCACCGATGAAGTCGTGTACATGTCCGCTGACATGGAAGACGATTACATCGTGGCGCAGGCAAACGAACCCCTCGACGAAGAAGGTCGTTTCGCTAACCGCCGCGTCAATGCGCGTTTCCGCAGCGAATTCCTCGAGTGCGAACCCGAGAGAATCGATTATATGGACGTCTCGCCGAAGATGGTTGTGTCCGTCGCAACGGCGATGATTCCCTTCCTCGAGAACGATGACGCCAACCGTGCGCTCATGGGCTCGAACATGCAACG